>JBNMKU010000001.1:0-94183 GCA_050874505.1 Roseburia sp.
CCTTAGACTCTTATTTTTCCAGAAACATTTCCCTTGTAGTATAAAGTATATTCCTACAAGTTTCTAGTATTTCTTACTATCTTTGTGAAAATGTAACAAAATTTACCCCTCTTTTTTCGTGAAAGAGCTTCTACAATTCTAATTTTTTAGTGATATTGCTTCTTACTCTATAAGAATCACAGCTTTTGTATTTTAACATAACATAGTATTTTCGATAGAAAAAATACGGACCTCCATCGGAAGCCCGTATTTTTAAATCTACCGTATTCTATTTTCTTACAGAAATCTGGCTGTTTTTGATCCATATCCTTTACTGTCTCTTAAACATCTTTTTCAGATACTCATTTTTCAGTGCATTTTCTTCCTTAAGACGATTTATTTCATCATTTAAGTACTGTATATAGTCCCTAGTAAGCTTCACACCGCCCCGCACGGCAATATCCTCGTGTTTTTCCATTTCATCAAGCCATTGGTTCAGTGATTTTTGCCTTATATCGTTATATGAATTGTCTTCCTGTAAGAACATTTTGTTTCCTCCATTAAAGTTTTCCACCATATACCGGGAAACCGCTGTTTGCACCATAACTCTCGATTTTCTTGAACTTCTTAAGTGTCTCCATATCTTCCGCAGTGATTTCAAAATCTACCTCTGCATTTGTCTTCATATGCTCCGGATTAGCAGTCTTAGGAAGAGAGACAGCTCCAAGCTGTATCGTGTAACGGATGCAGAGCTGTGGAACGGATACTCCATATTTATCTGCAATCGCCTTAATCTCTGGCTGATTTAAGATTTCACCATGAGCGATAGGGGAATATGCCTCAACCAGAATATTATTCTTCTGGCAAAATTCGATGAGCTCTGCAGGAGTATTACTGATATGGCAAAGCACCTGGTTTACCATTGGCTTAACCTTTGCTGTTTCCATTAGACTTTCCAGATCTTCGATCAGGAAATTTGAAACACCGATCGCTTTCAGCTTGCCCTCGTTATAGGCTTCTTCCAGTGCTCTCCATGCCTCTCTGTTTCCCTCTTTATATCTGTTTTCACTCTGATTTACCTCCACCCAAGGCTGCGGAGAGTGAATGATCATCATATCGAGATAATCCAGTCCCATCTTTTTTAAGGTCTCATCAATTCCTGCTTTTGCTTCCTCATAAGTCTTGTGCTCTGCAGCAACCTTTGATACTACAAATAATTCTTCTCTTGGTACTCCACATTTTCTCACACCTTCGCCTACGCCACGCTCATTTCCGTATGCCTGCGCGGTATCGATGAGCCGATATCCGATTTCTGTCGCTGCTTTTACTGCATCTGCTGCCTTATCATCATCAATAAACCAGGTTCCAAGTCCGAGTTTTGGAATTTTGATCTCGTTCTGTAATGTAAATGTTTCCTGTAACATGTTATATCCTCCTTTGGTATTTCCTGAACTGTAACCTTATCATACAAGTTAAAGTATACTTTAAGTCAAGACCTTTTTACCAAAGGACCTTTTCTCAGTCTCTCGACTCTGTTACGAGCAAAATTCCTCCGTCAAACCGGATCTCTGCGGTATCTTCCACAATTTCATTGCTGACACCAAGACTGCAAAATCCTTTTAAACTGACATCCGCCAACGGATACTTAAAACCGGTAAGAAACAGATGCTGCACACATTCCGTGTAAGGGATCAGTGATACATAAGTTCCAAACTGACTGCTCTTTTCTAATGTGATCCCGCTTTTTATCATACGGATCCGATTGTTTGCATCGACCAGCTCCATCGGGACATTCTGCTCCATCCCGATGCCGAGCAGTTCCACATTTCCAAAGACATGATCGAGGCGGCTTCCGGTTCCACCTAGGATTGTGATCTTCTCTGCTCCCATCCGAAGTGCCGTGCGGACTGCAAATTCGGTGTCCGTATCATCCTTCTCCGGCACCAGAGGGTACCAGATGATTCCCTCCTGTGTCCTAAAATATGCCAGAGCCTCGGTCTCCACCGAATCAAAATCGCCCACGATCACATCCGGCTTTCTGTTATTCCGATATAAAAAATCCATCCCCGAATCGGCTGCAATCACTGTTTTTTCCTCTGCGCCCTCCATAAATTCCAATGCAAAATCATCCTTGATCGTACCGCCGGATATAATAAAAAAATGTTTCATGCCCTCTCATCCTAACCATTGATGATCTTTAAAAAATTCTCGGTGTTCTCTGTCACATTTCCGCTAAAAACAGCACTTCCAGCCACAATGATATTGGCTCCCGCTTCCATGACTTCCCTGACATTAGACAGATTGATACCACCGTCCACTTCAATATCTGTCTTTAAGCCTTTTTCGTCCAGCAACTGTTTTAACTCACGTACTTTATCTATGGTATAAGGGATCAGTTTCTGACCTCCGAAGCCCGGATTTACCGTCATGATCAGCACCATATCTACCTTTTCAAGCAGACAGGAGATTGCAGAAACCGGTGTTGCCGGATTTAATGCCACCCCTGCCAACAGTCCTCTTTCTTTGATCGACTCTATCGTGCGGTCTAAATGTTTACAGCTCTCCGCATGAACCGTGATCAGATCTGCTCCGGCTTCCGCGAAATCTGCGATATAGCGTCCCGGCTCTTCGATCATCAGATGCACATCAAAGATCCGGTCACTGCATCCACGGATCGCACGGATTACCGGCATACCAAAAGAAATGCTCGGCACAAACATACCATCCATGACATCAATATGGACATACTGTGCTCCTGCCTCGTCAAGTTCCCTAATCTGTTCTCCCAATCTGCTAAAATCAGCGGATAAAATCGACGGTGATAAACAATTCATTTTTTCCTCCATGCTCCTGTTGCTTCGTTCTAGTATCGTTTTCTGTCTTTTTGCTCCTCGTACAGTAATTTGTAATTTTCATACCGCACCTGTGAGATTTTTCCTTCAGCAAGTGCCTCTTTGACCCCGCAGTCCGGCTCATGGATGTGGCTGCACCCCTGGAACCTGCAATACGGCTCATACTGTGAAAACTCTTTATAGTACTGTGCCAGTTCTTCCTTTTCAAATCCCGGAACATTTAATGTGGAAAAACCGGGCGTGTCCATAATATAGGTGTGTTCTTCCTGTAATGGTATGATCTCGGAATGGCGTGTCGTATGACGTCCCCGTTCGATCTTTTTACTGATGCTTCCGGTTTCCACCTCGATCTCCGGCTGTAACCGGTTAATGATCGAGGATTTTCCAACTCCCGACGGTCCTGCTACTGCCGTTGTCTTTCCAGATAATACCGCATGCAGTTTTTCCATTCCGATGTTTTCTTTTGCACACACTGTCAGGACATCATAACCGCAGTCTGCATAGATCTGGCAGATAGATGAAAGTTCTTCCTCCGTCACCAGATCTTTTTTGTTGAAACAGATCGTGACCGGCACTTTCTGATACTCCATCATGATCAAAAACCGGTCCAGCAGATTAAAATTCGGCTTTGGTTTTGCAGCTGCAAAAATAACAAGTGCCAGATCAATATTGGCGACTGCCGGACGGATCAGTTCATTTTTCCGCGGCAGGATCTGCTCTATATTTCCCTTTTTCTCAAGTTCGTCAATCACTGCGATCTCTACATTGTCCCCGACCAGAGGCTTTATCTTCTGATTGCGGAAGGCTCCCTTTGCCTTGCACTCATAAACGCCATTTTCTGCCACATGGACATAGTAAAAACCGGCAATTCCCTTTATGATTTTTCCCTGCATAACTCCCCTGCTTATGATTCCTTCTGGAATGTAATGTTATTGGTCTGCTCTCCACACGCATTTCCATTCAGGTCGATCCAGGTAATCACAATGGAACCACTATCCTCTAACAGACCTGTCTTGGTCAGTGTCAGGCCATCGCTGCCAAACTCTGAAACGGATTTTCCCGGCCAGGATGCCAGTACACCGCCGGATTTTCCATACAGTACGATATCTGCACCGGAAATATTAGAAGAATCTGCCGGAAGTTCAATGCGGATATTTAACTTGTAAGTTGTGGTAGTTACCACCTCTGCCGGTTCTTCTCCCAGGCTGACAGTGATCGTAATGGAAGTTCCCTTTGCAACCTGTTTCCCTGCATCGATACTCTGTCCGATGACAATACCCTCTGCGGTCTGGCTGTATTTTGTTGTAACATTTACGTTAAAATCAGAAAGCAATGCTTTTGCCTGCTCCTCTGACTTATAAGTTGTAGTTACATCTGGAACCGTCACCAGTTCCTCTCCCTGGCTGATCACCAAAGTGACCGTATCGCCCTCTTTTCCCTGTGTGCCACTCTCCGGGCTCTGGGAAATGACATAACCTTCCTGAACATCAGAGTTGTAAGCATACGATTTATTGCAGTTAAAGGTGGTTCCAAGCGCTGCGACTGCATCTGCTTCGCTCTTGCCAACCACGTCAGGAATATCAATGCTGCCCTTTCCGCTGCTTAAAGTTACCTCGATCGTAGAATTTTTCTCTACGGTCTCATTTGCCTCCGGCTGCTGGCTTACCACAAGATCTTTGTCCACTGTATCCGAAGAAACGGTTCCTGCCTGACGGATGCCAAGGTTGTATTTCGCCAGTTCTGCTTTTGCATCATCAAAACTCATACCTGCTACGCTTGGAACAGAAACACCATCTTTGATACTGCTGTCTTTCTCTGTTGTGCTGCTGTCCTTCTGTGTCTCTGTCTGTGTTGTCTCTGTGTTTGCAGTATTTTTCTTGCCGGAAGAAATGCCTCCAAACAGATGCACTGCAATATAGATGATCAGGATCACAATGACAACTGCTGCAGCGATTCCCATAATTGTGATCGCCTTCTCTAATTTCGGATTGATCTCGCCCTCTTCGTCATCGTATTCATCCTCATCGTCATCCGGCTCCTCTTCCTCATATGCCGGCTGTATCTTCGGAAGTTTTTCTTCCTGTTTTAAATAGACACTTCCTGCCTGCTTCTGGATCTTGCTCAGATCATCTGCACCGATGACTCTGGTCTTATCCTGACTTGCCTGCGGAACCATCACAACGAAATCTTCATCCGGGCTGATCAGTGCTTTTCTTAAATCTGCAAGCAAGGCTGCCATCGACTCATATCTGCGGTCCGCGCTCTTTTGCGTACATTTTAAAATGATCTTTTCCATGCTGATCGGAAGATTTGGTGCATAGGCACTTGGTGGAACCATTTCTTCCTGTAAATGCTGGATTGCCACCGCAACCGTAGTATCACCATCAAACGGCACACGTCCTGTTACCATCTCATACATCACGATACCCAGTGAGTAGATATCACTCTTGCCATCCACAAATCCGTTTCTCGCCTGTTCCGGAGAAGAGTAATGCACGGAGCCCATCACGTCGGAACTGATCGTATTGGAAGTTGCCGCGCGGGCAATACCAAAATCCGTTACCTTTACTTTTCCCTCTGTTGATATCATGATATTCTGCGGTTTGATATCCCTGTGGATGATATTTTTATTGTGTGCGGCTTCAATTCCTCTGCCGACCTGTATTGCAATACTGACTGCCTCTTTAAAAGAAAGCTGTCCCTTTTTTTCGATGTAAGTCTTTAAGGTAATGCCCTCTACATATTCCATTACAATGTAGTGCATTCCATTTTCACTTCCGACATCATAGATATTTACAATGTTCGGATGTTCCAATCCTGCTGCCGACTGTGCTTCTGTCCGAAATTTCGTAACAAAGTTGATGTCATCTGAAAATTCACTTTTGAGCACTTTGATCGCAACAAAACGACCGAGTGTCAGATCCTTTGCCTTATAGACATCTGACATACCGCCAGCACCAATTTTTCCTATGATCTCATAGCGATCCGCTATATACATTCCTTCTGTCAACATACTTTCACCTCATCAGAAAACGGTTCTACTAAGACTACCGTAATATTATCCCTGCCACCATTTTGATTTGCGGTTTCCACTAATTTTTCTGCTTTTTCCACAATGTCCCTCTGCCCCAGTACGATCTTCTTGATGTCGATATCATCGATCATATTGGTAAGTCCGTCGGAACACATCAATATCATATCCTGATCCTTTAAACTGATCTCAAAAAAATCAGGTGCCACCTCCGGCATCACTCCAATTGCTCTGGTTATGATGTTTTTGTCCGGATGATCCTTGGCATCTTCTTTATTCATCTCTCCTAACCGTACCATCTCTTCTACCAAAGAATGGTCTCTGGTTATCTGTGTAATACTCTCCTCGTTAATAACATAGAGCCTGCTGTCGCCGACATTTGCTGCATATAGTTTTTCTCCTATTACAGTTGCTGCAACGATCGTTGTGCCCATTCCTGCCTTTGCGCGGTCTGCATTTGCCTCCGCAAGCAGCATGGCATTTACCTGCTCCACTGCTTCTTTCATCAGTGCTACCGGCTCTGTCTGTGATGATTCTTTTATCTTTTCTACCAGCTTTTCTACGGTAAATCTGGAAGCATATTCTCCTGCTGCATGACCGCCCATTCCATCTGCTACCAGAAAAAGGTTCGGCAGATTTCCAACAGCAGTCTCTGACGTATACATGTAATCCTGATTCATTTCCCGTCGCTGTCCGATATGCGTCATGGAAAACGTCTTCATCCTATTTTATTCCTACCTTTCTAAAATCTGTCCTCTAATCCCTTTTGCCTCCACACATTTTCACATCTTCTAATATTAGCACACAAGCACAAAAAGAGCAAGAGATACACTCTCCTGCCCTTCTTTTTCCTGTTTTTTTGTCTATTCTTTTGTCTGATTCTGCATATGTTTTCGCCTCAGCTGTCCGCATGCCCCGTCAATGTCGCGCCCCATTTCCCGGCGGATCGTAACGGTAATGCCGTTCTTTTCCAGCCGGCTCTGAAATGCCTTGATCGCGTGCAGATCAGGCTGCACGAAATCGCGTTCCTTGATCGGATTGACCGGTATCAGATTGACATGGCAGTTCATCCCATGGATCAGCTCGGAAAGCTCCCTTGCATCCTCTTTCGTATCATTGACCCCTGCAACCAGGCTGTACTCAAAGCTGACTCTCCGTCCGGTCTGCTCAAAATAATAACGGCAGGCTTCTATGACAGAAGAAAGCTCGTATTTGTTGGCAACCGGCATCAATTCCAGTCGTTTCTCCTGACTGGAAGCATGCAGTGACAACGCCAGGGTGATCTGCAATTTGTGATCTGCAAGCTCCCTGATCTTTGGCACGATGCCACAGGTTGATACGGTCAGATTTCTCTGGCTGATATGAAGTCCGTTCTCATCCGTTAAAAGTTCGATGAACTTTAACAGATTTTCGAAGTTATCGAGCGGCTCTCCGGTTCCCATCACGACCACATTGGAGATACGCTCTCCGATGTCTTTTCCGATCTGATAGATCTGGTCGATCATCTCCGCTGCGGTCAGCCCTCTCTGCAATCCATCCAGCGTGGAGGCACAGAACCTGCAGCCCATCCGGCAGCCCACCTGTGAAGAAATACAGACGGAATTGCCATGCTTATATTTCATCAGGACACTTTCGATGACATTGCCGTCGGAAAGTCCGAACAGATATTTTCTTGTTCCATCCAGTCTGGAAATCTGCACGGCTTCCTTCTGTAACACCGTAAGGAAACAGTTTTCCTCCAGCTTCTGTATCAGGGATGCCGAAATATTGGTCATCTCCGCAAAAGAAGAAACCTGTTTCTGATGGATCCACTGGTAGATCTGTTTGGCACGAAAGCCCTTCTCGCCCAGTTCCTCGATATACTGTTTTAATTCCGTTATGTTCATGGATTTGATATCCACTTTTTCCTGCTGCATATTTTACACCTATTTTCGAATCAGTTTCGACAGGAAGAACCCGTCTCCCGGTCCCTCGCCCGGAAAGAGCTGTCTTTCCTCTTTCAGCTCAAATTCCGGATGGTTTTCCACAAACCATGCCACATTTTCCTCGTTTTCTCCACGATTGATCGTGCAGGTCGAGTAGATTAAGGTACCACCATGTTTTACATAGGTACACACGGTATCTAAGATCTTCCGCTGTAATGCAATCAGCTCCTGCTGCTGTTCTTTGCTCATCCGGTATTTGATATCCGTCTTCTTCCGCAGGATACCAAGCCCTGAGCAGGGCAGATCCGCGATCAGAACATCGGCACACTCCACCGACTCCCTCTGAAAGACCGTAGCATCCATGCAGACCGCTTTTACATTGGAAAGCTGATGTCTTGCGATATTTTCCTCAATGAGTGACACCTTGTAATCGGTCAAGTCCCTTGCCTCTACCATTCCGGTGCCGTTCATTTTTTCTGCGAGATGGATGCTTTTTCCACCCGGTGCTGCGCACACATCAATGACATGCGCCCCCTCTTTTACCTCTGCCAGTTCCGTGACCATCATCGAGCTGACATCCTGCACATAAAAAAGTCCCTCCTGAAAGGACGGCAGGGCACGCAGGTGGTCAAAACCGGAGATCGCATACGCATAGGAAAGCCCTTTGTATTTTGTATCATCTAAAGGCTCTACCGTGACTCCCTCTGCAATCAGGCGTTCCTTCAACTGTTCCGGTGTGATCTTCAAAAGATTGGTGCGGATCGTGATCGGCTCTTCCTCTAAAAATGCTGCCAGCACGGTTTTCGTCTGCTCCATGCCATATGCCCCGATCCACTCTTTTACGATCCACTCCGGCATGGAATAGCGGACGGATAAGGCGAAAACCGGATCTTTCTTTTCATCCGGATAGGCAAGTGTCTCTTTGTTTCTGCTGATATTGCGGAGCACACCATTTACAAATCCGCTCAAAGAAGAAAATTCCTTTTTTCTTGCCAGCTTCACCGCTTCATTGCACGCCGCTGAATCCGGGACCGAATCCATATAAAACATCTGATAGACAGACATCCGCAGAATATTCCGGATCACCGGTTTCATTTTTTTTACCTTTACCCTGGAAAACTGATCGATGATATAATCCAGTTCGATCATCCGCTGGATGGTACCCTCGGAAACTCTCGTCAAAAAGGCTCTCTCCTGTTTTTCCAGATACTGGTATTTCTCCAAAACCGCACGCAGTACCAGATGACTGTAAGTGCCCTCTCTGGTCACTTCCATTAAAACACCGAGTGCCAGTTCTCTTATATTTACTCCATCAGTCATCCCGGTTTCTTCCTCCAAATAAAATTACCAGACGAAGTAACTGTAAGATCGCTGCGGCTGCACTCGCAACATAGGTCAGTGCCGCTGCCTTTAATACCTTTTTCGTGTACGGTAATTCGCTGTCTCCCAAAATCCCCTGTTTTTCCAGCATGACCAGTGCTCTTCTTGAAGCGTTAAATTCTACCGGAAGGGTCACAAGCTGGAAGATCACTGCAAATGAGAAACAGATGATTCCAAGATTGATCAAAAATGATGCTGTATTTCCATTAAAGAAAAGTCCGATCAAAATCAACGGCCATGCAAGCGTAGAACCAAGATTGGCAACCGGCACGATCGCTGCACGCAGACTGAGCGGAACATAACCCTGCTGATGCTGTATCGCATGTCCGCACTCATGGGCAGCAACTCCCACTGCCGCAACCGAAGTACTTCCATACACGGCATCCGAAAGATTTAATGTTTTTCTTGCCGGGTTATAGTTATCTGTCAGATTTCCGGAAATATGGCGGATCTCCACATCATAAATCCCTGCCGCATTTAAAATTCTCTCTGCAGCCTGTGCTCCTGTCATCCCGGTCATGCTGCGGTACTGTGAATATTTATTGTATGTGCTTTTCACTCTTGCCGATGCGATCATGCAGATCACAGCTCCGATGATCACAAGAAAATACGTTGGATCCCAGTAATAGTAATAATATGGCATTCCAATCCTTCCTTTCCCTTCTTTTCTTTATCCCTTTTTGAGATAGGTTCCTTCTTCCACGGTATATCCGTTTAAGAACGCCTCTGTCGTCATTCGTTTCTTGCCCTCTAACTGTACTTCAAGCAGAGACAAAATACCCTCTCCGGTCTGTACCCAGATGGCATTTTTTGTTACCTTTACCAGACATCCCGGTGCCGCTTTTGTGTTCTCATCGAGCACTTTGGCTTTCCAGATCTTTAAGGTCTTGTCGCCAATTCTTGTATATGCACTCGGCCATGGGTCCAGTCCGCGGATCAGGCACTCGATCTCTTTTGCAGGCTTCGTCCAGTCGATACTTCCAAGTTCTTTATGGATCTTGGCAGTATGTGTGGCAAGGCTGCTATCCTGTGGCGTATAGACCGCGGTTCCGTTTTCGATTGCTTCCATGGTCTTTACACAAAGTGTGGCACCTGTTTTGGAAAGACGGTCAAACAGGCTTCCGCCGGTCTCATCTTCTGCCAGCTCCACTTCTTCTTTTAAGATCATATCGCCGGTATCGAGTCCCTCATCCATACGCATGGTGGTAACACCGGTCACCTTATCGCCATTGATGACTGCCCACTGGATTGGCGCAGCACCACGGTATTTTGGCAGAAGAGATGCGTGCACATTGATACAGCCATACTTTGGCATGTCCAGAATGACTTTCGGGATGATCTGTCCAAAGGCTTCTACAATTATAATGTCCGGCTGATATCCTTTCAGATGCTCCACACACTCGGTATCACGGATACGCTCCGGCTGGTATACCTCGATGCCATGCTCGATCGCACATGCTTTTACCGGAGTGTATTTTAATGCTTTGCTTCTTCCCACTGCCTTATCCGGCTGTGAAACGACAAGCACGACTTCATGTCCTGCTGCTATGATTTCTTCCAATGTCTCCACCGCAAAATCCGGTGTTCCCATAAAAATTACTCTCATCGGTGTTATTCTTCCTCCTCGTAGGTGACCTCATGCAAAGGTCCCTCTACTTTTTCTGTATACATGTGTCCATCCAGATGGTCTAACTCATGGCAGATGGCTCTTGCCAGAAGTGCCGTTCCCTCGATGGTATATTCTTCCATATCTTCATTGTATGCTTTTGCCTTTACATAATTTGGTCTTGTCACAACACCTGATTTGCCCGGAAGGCTTAAGCATCCCTCATCTCCGGTCTGTTCACCGGATGTTTCAAGGATACAGGGATTGATCATCACGATCGGTCCCTCTCCGACATCAATAACTACGATCCTTTTTAAAATGCCGACCTGCGGTGCTGCAAGTCCGACACCGTTTGCCTCATACATGGTCTCGATCATGTCGTCGATCAGATCCTTAATCTTCTCCGTTACCTCCGGAACCGGTTTACAGACCTTCTCTAAGACCGGATCTCCCTGAATACGAATTGTTCTAAGTGCCATTTTCTTTTCCTCCATTTCTTCTGTTAAAACCCACTTGTCGGATTAAAATCAAACTGAACGGTTACATCAGAAAACTGACTGTTTTCCTGCATCAGTTCTTCAATTTCATCTTTTATCGTCACAAGCATCTGATACTGCTCTGCTTTCAGATAAACAATTTTCCGGTAAACATCCGAAACCTTTGCCACTGCCGCATCCGCCGGTCCGATCGGAACGATCCGCTCCTTCCGGTATGCCTCAAGCAGCCGCTTCTCCACATGATCCATGATCGTCTTTGCCGCCTCATATGCTTTTGTTTCCTCTTCAGACGTACATAAGATGACAAGCATATGATAAACCGGCGGATAGGATAACATCCTGCGATAGGCGATCTCCTGCTCGTAAAACGCTTCATAGTCCTGTTTCTCTGCGGTCACAATACTGTAATGCTCCGGCGTATAGGTCTGTATGACAACCTCTCCGGGCAGCTCTCCCCTGCCGGCACGTCCTGCCGCCTGGGTCAGCAGTTCAAACGTCCGCTCTGCTGCATGGAAATCACCACTGTGCAGTGACATGTCTGCGGCAAGGATGCCAACCAGTGTCACATTCGGAAAATCATGTCCCTTTACGATCATCTGCGTACCGACTAAAATATCCGCTTCCTGATTGGCAAACGCCGATAAGATCTTTTCGTGTCCCTCTTTGCTCCTTGTCGTATCGAAATCCATGCGCAGCACCCTTGCCGATGGGAAACGCTCTTTTACGACCTGTTCGATCTTCTGCGTTCCTGCCTTAAAGCCTCCGATGTAGCGTGACCCGCAGACCGGACAGACCTTTGGCATCGGCTCTTTGTGCCCACAGTAATGACAGAGCAGACTGCCGTTTGCATGCTGACTTAATGATACATCGCAATGCGGACATTTTATCACATGACCGCAGGCTCTGCAAGAGACAAAGCCTGCAATTCCCCTCCGGTTGATAAAAAGTATGGTCTGCTGCCCGTTTTTTAATCGCTCTTCTATTTTTTCCGAAAGGCTGTCGCTTAAAATAGAGCGGTTTCCTCTCCTTAATTCCTCGCGCAGATCGACAATCTCACAGACTGGAAGCGGTTTTTCCATCACACGTTTTTTTAACTCAATTAACTCATATCTGCCCTGTTTTGCAGCATAATAGCTGTCCACAGACGGTGTCGCAGAACCTAACACCACACTTGCACCGCTCATGCGCGCCCGCTCGATTGCAGTCTCCCTTGCATGATATTTGGGAACCGTCTCACTCTTATAGGAAGTCTCGTGCTCTTCATCTATGATAATGAGTCCGAGATCCGGAAACGGGGTAAACAGTGCGGAACGCGGTCCGATCATAATATCAATCTCTCCGTTTTGCGCACGTAAGCTCTGATCGTACCGCTCTCCCTGGGAGAGTTTGGAATTTAAAATCGAGACCCGGTCACCAAATCTGTGATAAAAACGCATGACCGTCTGATAGGTCAGTGCAATCTCCGGGATCAGAACGATCGCCTGTTTTCCACGCTTTATCACATGGGAGATCAGCTCCATATAGACTTCCGTCTTTCCGCTTCCGGTGACTCCCCTGATCAGATAGGTTTTGCGGATGTTATTCTCATAGTCCGATACGATCTGATCCACCGCATGCTGCTGTTCTTCATTTAATATTTTATCATAGCCTTCCTGCGACAGATGCCCGACCGGATTTCTGTAGGTGGTCGTCCGAAGCACCTTTACGATACCGGCATCCTCCATCGCCCGTATGACCGCTGTTGTCACATTCAGTTTCTGTGTGATGACATTCCACTCCAGTTCTCCCTGCTCTAAGAGAGCGGTAAGCAGCCTTGCCCTTGCAACGGAATGTCTGCGCTCGTACTCTGCGAGCTGGTTTTTTGCCTCAAGCGGATGCAGTGCAAGGCGGACGATCTTCTTTTCGAGTTCCTTCGTCTTAACGCGCGCCGGAAGCACCGTCTTTAATGCCTGGTTCATGGTCCCGCCATAATTTTTCCGCATCCATGCCGCCAGCGCGATCATCTGGCTTTCGATCGAGACCCCGTTTTTGACAACCTCATAGATGTCTTTGATCTTGTCGACTTCATAAGCCGGTTCATCCGTCAGTTCTACCACAAAGCCCTTGATCTTTCTTGCACCAAAAGGAATGGATACCTGCATACCCTCCCGGATGGTCTGCTTTAACTGCTGCGGAACCCGGTACTGGAACGTCTTATCTAATTTTTCATGGGAAATATCTACAATGATATTCGCATATTCTGCCATTTCCTGTTTCTACTCCTTTGGTTGCTCTCCGGCTGCCTCTTTTGCCAGCTGCCGGTCTGTCATCGGATATCTGACTCCTCTGATCTCCTGATAATCTTCGTGTCCTTTTCCCGCCAGCACCACGATATCGTTTTCCTCTGCGATCGAAACGGCATATCGAACTGCCTCCCTGCGGTCTGTAATGCGGACATAACTGCCCCCGGTATCACGGATGCCCTCTTCAATATCGTCTAAGATCCGCTCCGGATTCTCCCATCTTGGATTATCCGATGTTAAGATCGTAATGTCTGCAAAAAGCCCTGCCGCCTCTCCCATCCGGTTTCTGCGCAGACCAGAACGGTTCCCCCCGCAGCCGAATATCACAATCAGCCGCCCCGGTTTAAACTGCTTTAAACCAAGCAGCAGATTGCGCAGGCTCATCTCATTATGTGCATAGTCGATCAGAAAGACATACTTTTCTGAAATATGCAGATTTTCACATCTGCCGGGGATTGTCTGATGCTGCAGTGCACGCTTTACCTGCTCCTCTGTCACATTAAAATGAGAGGCGATCAGCGTGGCTGCCAACGCATTGTAGACATTAAAGATACCGGGCAGTGGAACCGTAAGCTGCATGCTGCGCGTTCCCCTTCTTAACCGGAACCGGCTGTATAATTCCCCGTGCTCCATATAAAAGCAGGTTTCTCCTGCCACCATGTCCGCCTCTCCGGCAATGCCCTCGCGCATGGAAAAAGTTTCGATCTGGCAGGTATGACCGCGCAGCACCTTATAGGTATTGACATCATCCTGATTTACGATCCCAACTCTGCACTGCTGCAATAGTCTGCTCTTGCAGTAAAGATATTCCAGAAATGTAGCGTGCTCTGCTGCACCGATATGATCCGGCTCTATATTCAAAAATACACCAATATCAAAAAAAATGCCAGCCGTACGGTCCATTTTTATCCCCTGTGAGGACACTTCCATCACACAGCACTGACAGCCGTTTTCCACCATCTGAAACAGTATTTTCTGCAGATCGTAGCTCTCCGGTGTCGTGTGTTCCGATGACGTTACCTTTTTTCCATCGTCCAGACATACCGTGCCGATCATGCCGGTTTTGTATCCGGCTTCCCGCAGGATCGCAGTTGTAAAAAAAGCCGTCGTCGTCTTTCCTTTTGTCCCGGTGATCCCGATCATCTTTAACTTCTTTGCCGGGAAATCAAAAAATGCTACCGATAATTCTGCCAGTGCCAGTCTGCTCTGGGGTACTACCAGGATTGCAGCCTGATAAGTATGTAACAGCGTATCAAAACAGATCCGTTCCGTCTTTGTATAAAGTACCCGGTTTGCAGCGGCGCACACGATACGCTCTTTCTCGACCACGACAGCCACAGCCCCCCGTTCCACTGCATCTAACACATAATCATGTCCATCGGACTGTGTGCCCGGGATACAGACGAACATACACCCCGGCTTTGCTTTTCTCGAATCGTAGCAGAGATCTGTGATCTGTATTGCCGGGCTGCCGTGCACGCTCTCATAGGACACATGCTCTATTAATTTGTTTAACTGCATCGTACACCTTTCGAATACACTTGTTTTATTATATGCTGTAATTTCTCTTTTTACAAGTTATCCGCTCTTTTCGTATGTTTTTCTTTTTTTGACAGATACTAAATGTAATCCAATATCGAAAAAAGAAAGGGCTCCCCTATGTTTGGAAAAGATTTTTGTATCTGTGGTCTTACCGGATGGTGCATGGAGATCGTGTTTACCTCGGCAGGTTCCCTCTTAAAACATGACAAACGGCTGATTGGAAGGACTTCTCTCTGGATGTTCCCCATCTATGGTATGGCAGCGGTCATTGCTCCCATCTATAAACTTTTGCGTGAAAAACCAGTCCTTTTACGTAGCAGCATCTACGCAGCCGGCATCTTTTCCTTTGAATATCTCAGTGGTTCCCTGTTAAAAAAACACGAACTCTGCCCCTGGGATTACAGCGACGCAAAGGCAAATATCGATGGTGTTATCCGTCTGGATTACGCGCCGTTCTGGATGTTGGCAGGACTTTTATTTGAACGGATCCTCGCCCATGAAAACGCTGACCGCTAAAAATAGCAGAATGGTTGCGAACCTTCTACAAGCATGGATGAGACGACAAAATTTTCTGAAAATACACCCCTATTTTGTCAATATAACGTAAATAATTTGCTCTCTTGAAATTATCATATGATTATTATATGATAGTAAAAATGCCAATGAGGCTATATCGTTTAAGGAGGATTATATGCGTCATTTAATGAACCCGTTGGACTTCTCCGTAGAAGAGTTGGACAAGCTGTTAGACCTTGCCAACGACATTGAGAAGCATCCGGCAAAATATGCCCACGCATGTGACGGCAAAAAACTCGCCACCTGCTTCTATGAGCCAAGCACAAGAACCAGACTTAGTTTTGAAGCTGCCATGTTAAATCTTGGCGGTTCTGTTTTAGGTTTTTCAAGTGCGGATTCCAGTTCCGCTGCCAAAGGAGAAAGCGTCTCCGATACGATTCGTATTATTTCCTGCTACGCAGATATCTGTGCTATGCGTCATCCAAAGGAAGGTGCACCTCTTGTAGCCTCCCAGAAATCTCTTATTCCAGTAATCAACGCCGGTGATGGCGGTCATCAACATCCCACTCAGACATTAACCGATCTGTTAACGATCCGTTCCTTAAAAGGACGCCTTGGCAATATGACGATCGGACTCTGTGGAGATTTAAAATTCGGCCGTACCGTACACTCTCTGATCGCTGCCTTAATCCGTTATCCGGGCATCCGTTTTGTTCTGATCTCACCGGAAGAACTTCGTATTCCAAGCTATATCAGAGAAGATGTCCTCATGGCAAACAACATTCCATTTACCGAGTGTGAACGCCTCGAAGATGCCATGCCGGAACTCGATGTGCTCTATATGACCCGTGTTCAGAAAGAGCGTTTCTTCAACGAAGAGGATTACATCCGCTTAAAAGATTTCTATGTACTGACCAAAGCCAAATTAGATCTCGCCAGGGAGGATATGTTAGTACTCCATCCGCTTCCGCGTGTCAATGAGATCTCCGTCGAGGTCGATGACGATCCGAGAGCGGCTTACTTCAAACAGGCACAGTATGGTGTCTATGTCCGTATGGCACTCATCCTTACCCTGTTAGAGATCCAGGTATAAATCCATACAACCGATTATCTGAAAGGAAGAGTTTACATTATGTTAAATATCAGTGGAATCCAGGAAGGATTTGTATTAGACCATATCCAGCCTGGTATGAGTTTACGTCTTTACCATGATCTGAAATTAGACCAGCTTGACTGCAGTGTTGCCATTATCAAAAATGCCAAGAGCAGCAAGATGGGCAAAAAGGATATCTTAAAAGTGGAATGTCCGATTGAGGCCCTTGACCTTGATATCCTCGGTTTTATTGATCACAACATTACCGTAAATGTCATTCAGGACAATAAGATCGTTGCCAAAAAGGAACTTCAGCTTCCAAAACAGGTTAAAAATGTCATCCGGTGTAAAAACCCGCGCTGTATCACCTCGATCGAGCAGGAATTAGACCAGATCTTCATCCTGACCGACCCCGAAAAAGAAGTATACCGCTGCAAATACTGCGAAGAGAAATATACAAATAAACGCTAGGCCTCACGGTCTAGCGTTCTTTTTTTAATCTAATTAAAACGGTCTGCAGCAACAACAGTTACAGATCATATTCAGTAACAGCATGCTAAGGCACCAGTTGCCTGCGCTTGCATACGGACGTTCATAGCTGCTTCCCATACTGCTGTACCATGCGCCGCCATTGTCCAGATGCTGTTTGAACTGACGATACTCCAGATTGCTCGGTTCCATCTCAACAGCTCTTGTTGCATGTTCTCTTGCCACGATATTATTTCCTGCGCCCTGGTTTGCCATCGCACTGTAGTAATACCATCTCGCGCTGCGCTCTGCAAACGGAATGCCATTTAAGACATTGAGTGCCTCTGCATAGCAGTGGTTTACGATATAATTTGCCGCAGCCTGCATCTGCACGGAGTCCCTGGCTCTCTGGTAACTCCGGTTGCTGCCATAACTGTAGCCGCCATTCTGGCTGTAACCGCCTCCATAGCCGCCTCCCTGCTGTTTTTCCTTCATAATCTGGTCATACGCCTGCTGCACCTGTTTGAATTTTTCTTCTGCCTGTTCCTTGTTTGGATTGTTTACATTCGCATCCGGATGATATTTACGGCTTAACGCTCTGTAAGCCTTTTTTATCTCGTCATCCGAGGCATTTCTTGGTACACCAAGCACCTGATAAGGATCTGTCATATCTCAAACCTCGTTATTTTCGTGATTTCTTCTTTGCTTTTTCTTTCGTCTTTTTCTTTTTGAGCTGCAGATATTCGAACTTCGTCCAGACTCCGGAATAAAGTACATTGCGCAGGATATCCGCATGGAGCAGGATCGGCAGTCTCTCAAAGGACTTTGCGCACTCTGACATCATACTGGTTAAGATCAGTCTGCACCAGGTATCCAAGTCCTGTGCCTCCTCCTGATCCATAAAAGTCAGCGGATTGTACGCATTCTTTTCCACGTCACTCTCATAATCTTCATAAGCATCCATCAGATAAATGAACTTGCCCATATAAAATCCAAGTGTCCGAAGTTCTCCTGCCCATTCATCCTCTTTCCAGCAGAACACCTCACCCAACATCTCACCGGTCAGTCCTGCCACAAGATCCAGATTACTCTCGCCACGCTCCTCCGCTTCCTGTGTTTTCTCCATGTAGCTTTCAATCGCTTTTACCTGTCTGGGATATTTATCCAGCACACGTTTATAATCTTTTTCCAGCATTTTGGCAAATGCCTTCTTGGGATAGGACTTGTCATCCTTCCAGTCATCGATCAGATTATAATACGCTAAGATCAGATTCATATCCGCCGCATAATCGGTGGCTTCATTCGTCCAGATTGTCCGCTTTTTGGTCGGATGAAGCGCACAGACCATCTCAGACGATTCATTTTCCAGCTCATAAAGACCGGTCAGAAGAACGATCAGGAATGTCATGTCATAATCTAAAAGCATCTGCCCTTTTGCACCACAATTTGTCTTTAACTTCCTGCACAGCCCGCAATAATATGCCTGATATGCTTTTTTGCTTTCCTCTGACAGTTCTTTTTGATTGATATTAATATAACCAAACACAAAAAATCTCCTTTATCAGCTCTTTTTTACAAATTCTGTTCTGCATTTCGGGCAGGTAATGCAGATCTTTCCCTTTCCCTTTGGAACCCGCACCTTCTGGCTGCACTGCGGGCATTTGTAAAAACGGTAAATCTTTCTCTCCGCGAAACGGGTCTTTGTCTTATTCCATTTGACGGCTGCCTGATATCTCGCGTTCAGGTATTTCTGATTCTCCTCATAACGTTTGGAGATGTTTTTGGACATTATCCTCCAGTATGCGTAGATCAAAAGGGCGATCCCAACCCAGTATAAAATGCCGGTTTTTGAAAACATCGATACGATGCAAAGAACCAGTGCCGTGATCAGATAAGCTCTGGAGAGCTGATCCGCTCCGTATCTTCCTATCATAAAACGCTGAAATTTTTCTTTCATGCCATCCCATCCTTTCGTATTTACACTAATGGTAAGCCCTAAAAAATGGAACGTCAACCAACCTATTGTCTTTTAAGAAACATTTTAGATTTTGATTATATTTATCAGAACAAACGGACTTTCCGCTGCATTTCTTTCGGGTCCGGTGCATAATAAACCGCCATCTCGGAGGAAATCACGCTCTGCATGTAAAGCTCATACACCGCATCCTCCATGCTCATTCCCTCGACACGCTCGCCGCTCTGTAACATGGAAGCCAACGCTCCCATCTTTCCCTCTCGAAGCAGATTTTTCACGCCATCCGTATTCATATAATAGGCATACGCTGCCACTCTTCCTGTGCCGTTTTCCCTTGGTAGAAGCTGTTGTGACATACCTCCGATCAGTGCATTTGCAAGTCTCTGCTGCATTTTTGCCACATTCCGCTCATCTACATAAGACAATAGTGTCTCGATCGCAAGAAAACTGTCCTCGGCATCCACGATCGCAAGCACAAGGCGTCCCATCTCAACTGCCCTGACTGCTGCTTCTAAGCTCTCTGCTCCATCCAGTTCAGACACCGTGATCACATCCGAATCCTGCAACAGCGCTGTTTTAATACCGGTTGCCATCGTTTTGGTATGACTTGCGGTTTCTCTCTGCACCAGAAGAGAAGTACCTTCCTCCTCTGTATGATACAGATATTCTGTGTTTTCCTCTAAAACTGTAATCTTTTTGCCGGACTCTTTTAACAGTGCCCCGGTAATGGCAGCCATCGTTGTCGTCTTTCCGGCACCGGATGCACCTGCGATCAGAAACAGTCCCCGTTTCTGCTGTAACAGTTCACGGATCTTTTCCGGGATCAGAAGCTCTTCTGTCGCCGGTGGGCAGAGCGGAAGAAGATGAATACATGCCGCATCTCCGGTACTCTGGCGGTATGCCTGCACTCTCATACGAAACAGTCCGTCTTTCGTAACGGTAAATACGATCTCTCCGTTTTCTTTGTATGCTGCTTTCTGTGTCTCTGTCAGCGCATCATTTAACCAGTCACCGATCGCAGATGCCGGAAGTCTCTCTTCCGTTCCCTTATGAAGTTCCCCATCCACACGGTACCTTACCGTTCTGCCCTCGATCAGATGTACTTCGGATGCGCCCATCTGTTTTGCCTGTTGCAGACATTCCTCTAACCACACCATATCGCCCATGCTACTCTCCATTTTTTAATAATTTCTCCTATATAACATAAATTGCCCGCATTGCGAGCAAAATCAGTTCGTGTCTATTTTCTTTTTAAAAAGGTTTAAGCAGGTCGATAAGCCGGGTTATGTCTAAGCTGTGAAAACACAGCCGGAATGATCATCTATCTAGGATGACTGTTACCAGTCACCTCAAGCAACCTACCTACAGCTGGCGGGCCACGTCAACGCTTTTGTTCGGTCTTGCTTCGGATGGGGTTTACATATGCCCTCCCTGTTACCAGAGAAGCGGTAGTCTCTTACACTGCCCTTCCAACCTTACTCCATGTCTAAGACATGGGGCGGTATATTTCTGTTGCACTATCCTTAGAGTCGCCTCTACCGGACGTTATCCGGCATCCTGCCCTGTGAAGCCCGGACTTTCCTCACCCCGGCAATGCCGGGCCGCGATCATTTGTCCTACTTAAACCTTTTCTACTATACACTTTTTCCTGCCAGACTGCAACCCCTATACATGAAAACAGGAGCCACCGATAAATTCACGGATAATGGAATTCTGGCTGATCCCATCACTTGGCATCGGCAGAAAATAATCCAGGAATTTTAACAGACGTTTTGCCTCGACGTATTCCGAACAATCTTTGTCGATCGCAAATAAGAGCGGCTCTGCGTAAAGCTTTAATACCGCAAGTTCATAGATCAGGGCGGAGTTAAACATGACATCCGCGCCTTCCTGGAATGGGAAAATATATTTTTCCTCTCCACGGCGTACTGAATCCCACATGGCAATGGTCTCCTTTGCCGAAGTTCCTCGGGTCCTTGCATCACGCACAATACGTCTGATGATCCTGCCATCTGTGGTCGGCAGACAGTTATGCTCATCAATGTTTAACTGGGTCAGTGCACTGATGTAGATCTTATATTTACTTTCTGCCGGAAGCGTATAAGACAGTTTATCATTTAAACCATGGATGCCCTCAATGACCAATACGTCATCCTTGCCAAGCTGCATGGTCTTGTCTTTGTATTCTCTCTTTCCGGTTTTGAAATTAAAGATCGGAAGATCGACTTTTTTCCCTGCCAGAAGTTCATTCATATCGTGGTTAAATAATTCCACGTCCAGAGACTCCAGACACTCAAAATCAAAGTTGCCGTTTTCATCACGCGGACAGAGTTCCCTGTCAACATAATAATCATCCAATGGAAACGGATGTGGCTTTAATCCCTTTGCCGCAAGCTGTATGGAAAGTCTGTGTGAAAACGTTGTTTTTCCCGAAGAGGACGGTCCCGCGATCATGATAAATTTCTTGCCGGAAGAGTTTGCGATCGTTTCTGCAAGCTGACCGATCCGCTCTTCAAATAATGCCTCCTGTGTCAGGATGATCTCCTGCATCCTGCCCTGTGCGATTGCATCGTTTAATGCTCCGATCGTATCGATCTCAAGCATCTTTCCCCATTCACGGGATTTTTTCAACGTATGGAATAATTTCTCCGATGGGTTAAATTCTGCCACTTTCTTTGTCTCTTTATAAGGGAACAGCAGCATAAAGCCATCTTCGTATTTTTTTACATCAAAGGTTCCAAGGTAACCGGTCGACGGCACCATAAAACCATAAAAATAATCTCTGTAATGTCCGATCTTATAGACATTGACTCTTGAACTGCGGCGATAACGGAACAGTTTTTCTTTGTCTGTCATGCCAAGTTCATGGAACAGTGCAACCGCATCATCCGTGTTCATGCTCTCTTTTTCGATCGGGATATCCTGCTCCACAAGATGTGCCATCTCCTGTTTTAAGTCAGATAACATCTGCTCTGCCGGCAGAATACTTATCCCATCTTTGACCAGTTCACAGTAGTAGCCCTGTCCGATGGAATACATCACATGCACAATGACCTGATCTGTGCCCCACAGGTTATGCACCGCACGCTGCATCAGAAGCGTTACACTCCTGCGGTACGTTTTCCTTCCGGTCTTATCTGCGGTCGTGATAAATTCCAGACTGCCGTCTTTTTCTGCCTTTTTGCGCAGTTCCCTTAAACGGTTGTTATATAAAACCAGTACAATATCATCCGAAAAATCCTTCTGATATTCTTTTGCAAGTTCTAAAAATGTTATGCCACATGGATACTGTTTTTCTTTTCCCTGAATGTTCAGGGTAATCATTTTTTCTCCCATGATCGTCACCCCTCATTCCTTTAAAACAGGCTTCCTGCCTGCCCATTTTGCAGCATTTTCTCCTGCATTTCCTTTTGTCTTTCCAGAATATGCGAAGAAGATGGCTGTCTCTTTAAATTTTCCAGGATCACTTGATAGGTATGCTGTTCTTTTTGCAGATATGCAAAAAGCGTGGCGTTTTTCTCTGCTAAAAGTCCTGCCCCATACCGGGCAAAAATCCCCTCTATCTGTGCCTCATCAAGGTGCATCTGTTCTTTCATCTGCTCCCGCAAAGCGGTGATCCTTTTATCTTCTGTTACCTTTCCGGTGTATCTGACACGCATCATCGGATAATATTTTCCATCCTCAAATACCATGTCCTCCGCCTCTACTGTATAGCCATTTTCTCTCAGGTAATCACGCACTTTTTCCAGTTCGGACTGTGGCTGTAAGATCAGTTCTTCTGCTGCCTGCGCCACTTCTCTTCCCTCTTCTAAGATATGGATCACCAGACCGCCACCCATACCGGCTACCACGATGGACTGTACTTCTCCCACATGCAGTGCAGCTAGACCGTCTGATAATCTGGTCTGTATGTAATCACCCATGCCTGACATCTGAATATGTTCTTTTGCGCGTTCCAGGGGACCTTTCCCGATATCCATCGCAATCGCACCTTTTATCCTGCTCTGCTCCATCAGATAGATGGGGATATATCCATGGTCTGTCCCTACGTCCGCAAGAATCTGATCCTGGCATACCATAGATGCCACAGCCATCAGCCGTTTTGACAGTTTTACCATTACTCCAGATAATCCTTTAACTTACGGCTTCTGCTTGGGTGACGCAGTTTGCGGAGTGCCTTTGCCTCGATCTGGCGAATACGCTCACGCGTTACATTAAATTCTTTTCCTACTTCCTCTAACGTTCTGGCACGTCCGTCTTCCAGTCCAAAACGTAAGGTTAAGACCTTCTGCTCTCTTTCGGTCAGGGTTCCAAGCACTTCCTCCAGCTGCTCTTTTAACAAGGTAAATGCTGCTGCATCTGCCGGAACCGGAACATTATCATCCTGAATGAAGTCTCCCAGATGGCTGTCTTCCTCCTCACCGATCGGTGTCTCTAAGGAAACCGGCTCCTGCGAGATCTTTAAGATCTCACGCACACGCTCTACCGGCATATTCATCTCTGCTGCGATCTCTTCCGGGGTCGGTTCACGTCCTAACTCCTGCAGTAACTGTCTGCTGACACGGATCAGTTTGTTGATCGTCTCTACCATGTGAACCGGGATACGGATGGTACGTGCCTGGTCTGCAATGGCTCTGGTGATCGCCTGACGGATCCACCAGGTTGCATAAGTGGAGAATTTATATCCTTTACGGTAATCGAATTTCTCGACTGCCTTGATCAGTCCCAGGTTTCCTTCCTGGATCAGGTCAAGGAACAGCATGCCTCGTCCAACATAACGTTTTGCAATGGAAACAACCAGTCGTAAGTTTGCCTCTGCAAGACGTTTTTTCGCTTCCTGATCTCCTAACTCCATACGTTTTGCGAGTTCGATCTCTTCCTCTGCACTTAAAAGAGGGACTTTACCGATCTCTTTTAAATACATACGGACCGGGTCCTCGATCGATACGCCATCCGGTACAGACAGATCGATCTTTTCTACCTCGATCTCTTCCTCATCGTCTACCTCAAGCAAAATGTCCTCATCGGAATCATCATCCGTGATACGGAGCACATCAATGTTATTTGCCTCCAGGAAATCCAAAATCTTTTCGAATTTCTCTGCATCCAGCTGCATGTCCGCAAAGAAATCACTGATCTCCTGATACTCTAACATGTTCTTTTTCTTTTTGGCTAAATTTAAAAGTTCTTTTAATCTCTCCTGAAATTTCTCTCTGGCTGCTTCTGCTTCCGGAGTTGCTGCATTTGCTGCGGCACCCTTTGTCTTTGCTGCGTTTGCTGCAACATTCGTTTCGCCGGTTTCTTTCTTCTTTGCCATTTTGCTTCATCCTCTCAAGTTTTCTAGTATTTTGTCCTTAATCTACGGAAATATGCACTTTTTCTAATTCTTCGAGTGCTTTCTTGTCCGTTATCATTTTCTGCAGTGCTCCCATATCATCCGGAGCTGCATTTTTAGCATGATACTCCATGCTGTTTTGTTTCACCCGTAAAATGGTCTCCTTCAACGCTTTTTCAAAGGATGCCTTATCGAGTGTCTCCTCTTCCTCTATCCCGCCAGCCTGAAGTCTGGCATTGAAAAGTCCTGCGATCTCCCGCTGTTCCTCCTCATTCTGAAACATACTCACGATCTGCGCCGGATTGACAGTTCCTGTCTCTTTAAACTGTAAAAACAGGATTTCCGCCACTTTTCGATAGATTTCTTCTGTAAAGTCCTCTGGTGTGATATATTTTTCTATTTTAGGAAATAATCCGGCATGCTCAATGAGCCACGTCAGAAGCAGCTTTTGCGACTGCTTCATTCCATCTTCTTTTTTCTTCTCATGGATACCGGTCTTTAACCTTGTCGTCTCGCGGGGTGCCCTCACTCCGCCCGGGTCTCCTGCCACACCGATCGTTGCCCCGTATTCGTTGACCATCCGCTCGATGTCTTCGGCTCTCCTCCCGTATTTGTCCGCGACTGCCTCGATGTAAATGTCACGCTCCACTTTTTCTGAAAAACCACACAGTTTCTGCGCCACCTCTTTGAAAAAGGCAGATTTTCCTGCCGGATCGTTCATCTCATAATTGCGTTCGAGCATGCGGATCTCAAACAGGAAACTGTTTTCCGCGTGATCGATCCGTTTCTGATATTCCTCCGCGCCAAGCGCACTGATAAATTCATCCGGATCTTTGTATGGCTGCATATTGATGACCTTCGTATTGATCCCCACTTCTTTTAAGATCGGGATCGCACGCAGTGCGGCTTTCACACCTGCACCATCACTGTCATATGTCAGGTAAACATTCTTGGTGTACCGTTTTAACAGATTGGCATGTCCACTTGTTAAGGCTGTTCCAAGCGAGGCAACCGCATTATCAAATCCTGCCTGATGCAGGGCGATCACATCCATATAGCCCTCACAGAGCAGCAGCTGGTCTTTTTTGGTGCTTCTTGCAATATTCAGTCCATACTGGTTACGACTTTTATCGAAGATCTTTGTTTCAGGAGAGTTTAAATATTTGGGTTCCCCATCTCCCATGACACGTCCTCCAAAACCGATGACCTTGTTGTGCACATCCATGATCGGAAACATGGCACGGTTCCAGAATTTATCGTATCCGCCCCGTCTCTCATCAATCGTGACAAGTCCGGATTCTTTTAAGATCTCATCCTCATATCCCTTTTTGCGGAGATACCGGTAAAGATCGTCACTGTACTGATCCGAATAGCCAAGCCCGAACCGCTGCATCGTCTCCTCGGTCAGATTTCGTTTCTTAAAATAGGAAAGCGCATGTGCTCCCCGCTCACTCCGCAGCAGGGAATAAAAATATCTGGCTGCTTCTTTGTTGATCTCAAGCAGCCTTGCGCGCTTGTCCGCTTCCTGTCTCTGGGCAGATGTATATTCGCGTTTGGGCAGCTCCACTCCCACACGCTCTGCCAGTGACTCCATTGCTTCTCCAAAGGTAAAATTTTCATATTCCATCAGAAAAGTAAAAACATTTCCACCGGCACCGCATCCAAAACAGTAGTACATCTGTTTATTGGGCGATACCGCAAAAGAGCCTGTTTTTTCATTATGAAAAGGACACAGTCCAAAGTAAGTACTTCCCTTTTTCTGAAGACGCACATATTGCGATATCACGTCTACAATGTCATTCCGGGAACGTACTTCCTCGACAATGTCATCCGAATAATATGGCATCTTTCCCTCCGTAAAATAAAATTAATATCCGTCGACCTGCCAGGCTTGTGCATGCCACCGGCTTCTCCTGCAGCTTACTAATATCCGTCGACCTGCCAAGCCTGTGGCAGAAAGTATTCGCTGAATTTTGTGATGGCGTACTGGTCTGTCATGCCTGCGATATAATCGCTGACGACACGCTCCTGTTTTTCCCCCTCATCCAACATTCTAAGGTACTTCTCCGACAGCAGATCAATATGATCCATATAAAAGAAGAATAACTGTCTTAGCATTTCTTTTGCCTTGACTTCTTCTCCCTTTGCGATCGGATTTTTATATACATGATCAAACATAAATTTACGGAGTTCGATCATTGCCTCTTCGACCTCGGAAGACATTACGATATCATTTTTATCCCTGCTGTTCATTACGATATTATGTATCAGCGTATTCAGTCTCTGGCGTGTGGAAAATCCCAGTGTTTTTTTCAGTTCCAGTGGTATATCATCCTCCGTCAGCACCTGCGCACGGATCGCATCGTCGATATCATGGTTGATGTATGCGATCTTGTCGGAAAGTCTTACGATCTTGCCCTCAAGCGTATGCGGCATCAGTCTGGACTGGTGATTTAAGATACCATCCCGGACTTCCCAGGTCAGATTTAATCCCTGGCCGTCCTTTTCTAATTTTTCCACCGTACGCACGCTCTGCTCATTATGACGAAAACCATCTTCGCAGATCTCATTAAGCACATACTCTCCGGCATGACCAAATGGGGTATGCCCAAGGTCATGCCCCAATGCGATCGCTTCCACCAGATCTTCGTTTAACCGCAATGCTTTCGCGATCGTTCTGGCATTCTGTGACACCTCAAGGGTATGGGACAGTCTTGTCCTGTAATGATCCCCTTTCGGTGTTAAAAATACCTGTGTTTTATTTTTCAGACGGCGAAACGCTTTACAATGTAAAATCCTGTCCCTGTCTCTCTGGAATACCGGCCGGATATCACAAGGCTCCTCCGGAATATCCCTTCCTCTTGAGTTTTCACTCAGGGTTGCATAAGGACTCAGCGTTTCCCGCTCCATTCGTTCCATTTCTTCCCTTATTGACATAGGCGTCTCCTCACAGTGTTTACATTATAAATATTCCGCGTCCAAACGCTATTTCCTTTTTTCTTATCAGAAAAATATCGTTTCGTCTTTATTTTCCAAAATATTCCCGGATCTCTGCCATCCGCTCCTGCTGCTTAACCTGAAACGGACATCTCTGGTTGCAGTGTCCGCATGCGATACAGTCGGATGCCGTCTTTTCCAATGTAAGGTAATGCTCTTTTGCCAGAACATCCCCTTGCAGGGAAAGGTCGTAGTATTTATTGATCAGCGCGATCTCGAGTCCCACCGGACATGGATGGCAATGTCTGCAGTAAACACATTTTCCGACCGAATCATCCGGTGTAAATGAACCGATCACGGAATAATCCCGCTCTTCCTCTGTTGCATCCAGATAGGATAAGATTTCTTTTAACTGCGCTACGCTTCCCGGTCCGCCAAGTACCGTTAAAACACCCGGCTTATCCAGCGCGTACTGGATGCACTGGGTCGTTGTCAGTGCCTGATGGAACGGAGATTTTGCTGCATCCAGGAGCTGACCTGCATTAAACGGTTTCATGACCGAGATCCCGACCCCTTCTTTTTCACAGCGGCGATACAGATTCAACCGCTCGCCTGTGCCTCCGATTGCAAAGTCGCCCTGTCCGAAGTCATACATCGGATTGATGGAGAACATCAGCATGTCCAGGATCTTCATATCCAATACCCGGTTTGCCAGTTCCGGCGCATGGGTGGATAGACCGATATGTTTTACCACGCCCTGTTCTTTTAAGTCTAAAATATAGTTTAAGATCCCGTTCTTCTCGTACGTTTTTAAATCGGATTCCTCATCCAGACAATGGATAAAGCCAACATCCATATAGTCGGTCTGCAAGTTTTTCAACTGCCAGTCCACAGATCTTTTTACTTTTTCCAGATTTGTCGTCCATCCATATTCGCCTGAGGTGTAGTCTGCGCCAAAGTGTACCTGCAGCATTGCTTCTTTTCTGCGTCCTGCCAGTGCCTTTCCATAAGCCGGAAAGATGGTCGCATGTCCACCCGCCATATCAAAATAGTTGATGCCGGCATCCAGCGCGTACTGCACAGTGCGGATAATGTCTGCTTCTTTCTGCTCGCCCACGACCGACGAACCCATTCCGATCACACTGATTTTTTCTTCTCCATGAGGTAATTTACGATATTCCATAAGCCTTTTCCTTTTCTTCTTAAAATGATAATTTTTCTCCATTATAAGTCTTGAAGTAAGCTTCAAGTCAAGGATTTTCTATGGGATTGCCGTAAAACAGGCATACCGCTGCTTTCCCTGCACATCCAGAAAGTAGCGGTTGCGTTTCCTGCCATATAGGAGTATCATTTCGTTGGTACAAATATGAAGGAGGATTTTGTTATGAAACTAACCACGAAACAAATCACTACAACCGCTGTGCTGCTTGCGATCTGCATTGTCAGCCAGTTTTTCAAAAATTTAAGTGTCTATCTTACCGGACCGATCATCAATGCCGCTCTGATCTTAACCGTCCTTTATGCCGGACATGTCTGTGGCATCATTTTAAGTATCATTACCCCGATCACTTCCTTTTTCATTACAGGAAGCCCGATCATGGCAGCCATTCCAGCGATGTTCCCATGTATTATGATCGGAAACATCATCCTTGTTGTTGCAGTAGCACTTCTCCGTGAAAAATGCGGAAAAACTGCCGGTCTTCCGGTATCGATCGCAGTCGGTGCTGTACTTAAAGCATTGTTTATGGGAATTTTGATCTCCCTTATCATTCTTCCAAACATGCTTCCTGAAAAAATGCAGCCAATGATGCACGCCTTACAGCTCCAGTTTTCGGTCACACAGCTGATCACAGCCCTGATCGGTGGCGTTTACGCGGTCATTATTTATGCCGTGCTCCGCAAAACAACATTTGGTAAACAGGCATAATAGTTGGATTAGGTGGGAAATGAAAAAGCTGTCACTCTGTCGAGTGGCAGCTTTTTTTATTTCTCACCTTAATCATAGATCCTCATTATTGTATCAGATATATTTTTTATTATCTGGGAATATTCGATCTCCTCTACAAAATAATTTTTATGTTTAAATTGATTCCACATTTTTTCCATCTCTATACTCGCTGAAAGGTTTTTGAGATCTTCCTCTACTTTCTCTCTCGAAAATATAGTTTCACGTTTCTTACATGTCAGATAAAACGCCTGCCGGTAAATATCCCATGAAAACTCCAATTTCTGAACAATTTCATATAAATCATAAAAATCTCTCATTCTTGTATTCGCCAGTCCGCGATTTATTATTGTTTGTGACTTTTCCGCAAGAAGAGTCTCTATATTGTATGTATTTAAGCATATATCTCTTTCTTCAAACATCAGTGGATATTTATACTCTATTGCTCCCGGCGTAATAGCATCATCTGTTGATACATCTATTTTTACAGGCTGTTTCAGTCTTTCAAGCATTGCTTCCATATGAACACGTATTCCCGGGTAATCAAACTCATCCATTATCATTTCCATATCTACGATCCTGAATGATATGTTATCCTCCAAGGGTATTTTACATATTTCCAGTATTACTTTTTCCAGTTCGTCTTTTGTTAAAGGAAGTGCCTTCACTGTAGTATCAATATCCATTGTCGATCTTAAGTGGATGCCAATAAGCGATGATACCAGCATCCCACCTTTCAGCACGAACTGATCCTTATATTTCGATAACGATACCCGTTCTAAAAATCGCTCCATAAAAAATATTCTTATCATAGTCTGAGCTATTTTATTATCCCCTTTCGAGATATTTCTTACCTTTGCTTTAAGTCCGGTAGCAGATTTTATCACAGCATTACCTCCACGTATTTCATTATTTCATCCCTGATTTTTAATTTTTCTCCATACAACATAAGTCTCGACATATCTTTTGTCTTGTCACGCATAAATGTTTTCATGGCAGTCTGAAACTGTTGCACTTCAATAGTTCCTCTGTTTTTGATCGTATCACAAATGCACCTTTCTTTATTATACGCTCTGACCATATTTCCATAATTTGTCTCGATTTCCTCAATACCTAACTGATATAGTTCTGACTTACCCTGATGTACGATCACACCTTTACTCCTCAATCTTGTCTGATTAAACCCGGGTGGCACTGTAATGCAGATATCTGTGTACTCCCTGTCTGTCATACCATGTAAATACAGAGCAGTTTCTCCTGAGTAGATAATCTTGGGATTACAAATTTGAAGAATATACAATTCATCGAACCATGTGTCCTGTGAAATATAAATTCCTTTTGCAACTTTTTCGAGATTATTTTCACGCACAAATTTTGCCAGATATGTTCTTGATATACCTGCTTTTTCTACTTGCGCTGTAAACATATATCCATTATTTTCCTGTAACAAATTGCTCATTTGCTCGTATTTATTCATGTAGCCACCACCACCTTTTACAATAGTGTAAATATTATACTATTTGTTTACACCAATGTAAACTTTTTTATACATGCTCACCATACAATAAAAATCCATTATTTTCTGTGACAATCCTGTTCCTATAGCTCTATCTCACAATAAAGACATCTGTGTACCTTCCCTCTATACTCTTCTTCCCCAATGGTCTGATTCAGATACATGCCACATTTTTCCATCACTTTTCTGCTTGCTGCATTTTCTTCAAAAAAACCTGCAACCGCTTTTTGAAAGCCCATTTCTTTTGCCTCAGATAATATCGCACCAAGTGCCTCTGTAGCATATCCATTTCCCTTATAGTCCGGATGGATCAGATAGCCAATCTCTATTGTTTCATCATCAAATCCACAGTCATTGATCATTCCGATCAAATCATTTTCCAGAAAGATCCCATATTCCAGATGTGTATCATTGTCGATCTGACTGAATCCTATTATTTTATCAGCCAGCTCAAAGTACTGTTCTTCTGTCGGATATGCCGGCATCATAAACGTTGCCGCAATCTCTTCATTTTGAAAAAATTCCACCAACCGCTTCCTGTTTGATGCCTCATATGGTTTTAATACCAATCTGGCGGTCCGAATCTGTTCTTTTTTCTTTATTTTTCTTTTTTCATCGGACATTCTTTTTCCCCGCTTCCTAATTTTGACATTCGTATTGTATCCTCTCTATCATAACATTCTATATCGGAATCTCCAAATTTTTTTCTTATCTCAAAGCCGGGTTGAAAAATTCATTTTTTTCTGCTACAATCAACAGGAATTTAAAAAAACGGAGGTGAATTTTCATGGATAGTTGCGATTGTATAGGACGAAGTAGTCGATGCGATAACAGAAGACACCAATGCAGAATGTGGCTGCCCATGAAATTGACGTAGCCTCATTCTATTTTGTTATGTCCTCTTACATCGCATCAGAGAATCCTTACCATCACAATCATCTGAGGCGATGTATTTTTATGCCCTTTTTCGGGCAAGAAGGAGGTAACAGTGAGAAAAAAAATAACACCGGAAAAAGATTATGTAACAGAACTGGTTCAGATCATCCGCAGCACGAAAGAAGAATCTGTCCTGCGTGATAAACTGTCTGATTACCATGAAAAAGATATTGCAGAAGCCGTCACAAAACTGACCGTTGACGAAAGAAAACACCTATATGGCGTACTGGGTGTGCAAAAGGTCGCTGAGATCTTTTCCTATCTGGATGATGCGGAAGCATACCTGGACGAACTGCCCATTGAACGCGTTGCAAAGGTCATGTCCTATATGGATGCCGACGATGCCATGGATGTGTTAGATGATCTGCAGGAAGCCAAAAAACAGGAGATCGTCAGACGTCTGGATGATGATGCAAGAGAAGATGTCCGCAGGCTTCTCTCCTACGATGAAGATGAGATTGGAAGCTGTATGACCAACAATTTCATCTGCATCCCGGACAACCTTACCATCCGCGAGGCAATGAGTGCTCTCATCCGGCAGGCTGGCGAACACGATAATATCTCCACCATCTATGTGGTAGACAGTAATGAAAAATTTGCCGGAGCCATTGATTTAAAAGACCTGATCGTTGCAAGGGAACATGATGATCTTAGTGACATCATCAGCAGTTCCTACCCTTATATCTTGGAACATGAAAAAATTGATGTCTGTATCGAAAAGATCGCAGATTATGAAGAAGATTCCCTTCCCGTTCTGACCGAAGAAGGAAAGATCGCAGGTATCCTGACCGCGACCGACATTGTAGAACTCGTCGATGATGCGATGGGTGATGATTATGCAAAGCTCGCAGGTCTTACTTCCGAAGAGGATTTAAAAGAGCCAACCCTCGTCAGTATGAAAAAACGACTTCCATGGCTGATCATCCTTCTGTTTCTCGGGATGGCAGTTTCCTCGGTGGTCGGCATGTTTGAGTCCGTTGTCGCAGTCCTGCCGATCGTGATCTGTTTCCAGTCTCTGGTCCTTGATATGGCTGGAAATGTCGGGACACAGTCTCTGGCTGTAACCATCCGTGTGCTGATGGACGAAAACCTTACCGCCAAAAAGAAGCTGTTTTTACTTGGGAAAGAAATGAAGATCGGATTTTTAAACGGTGCCAGCCTTGGACTGATGGCACTGCTGTTCCTTGGCATTTACATTCACTTATTCAAAAAATATGCCTGGTTTTCAGCATTTTTAATCTCCGGCTGTGTGGGTGTCTCCCTGATTGTGGCAATGGTGATCTCCAGTCTGATTGGAACCATCATCCCGATGTTTTTCCACAAGATCCACATTGACCCTGCTGTTGCTTCCGGTCCTCTGATCACGACCGTAAATGACCTGGTCGCAGTCATAACCTACTATGGACTGGCAATGATATTTTTGATTGATGTGTTCCATATCTGATCTCTGTTATCCTTTTCTTAAGATCATTTTCCCCAACACATCCAGCCGGCTCTCGCAATGTTCAAAAAAGATGCGATAGCCGGCACATAAATAATTCAACTGTGAATCAGGCTCTCTCCAGTGCCTGCATCCACCCCTGCACAGCCGGTAATACGGGCACTGCAGACATTCTTTTGGCTTTCTTTTGGAATACCCGATAAATTCCCCAACTTTTTTATTTTTTAAGAGTTCCTCAAATGGTTTCTCCACTGTGCCAAGGCAATACGCATCCGTACAGTAGAAATCACATGGGTAGACACTGCCATCCGCTTCTACCACAAAATAACAGCTGCAACACCCGTTCATCCCACATTCTTCTGCCGGATATCCCGCTGCCATCTGAGCCAGATTGGAAAATGTGCGGATCTCCATATCATCCCCTGCACAAAAATCCGGGTACCACAGATCAAATATTTCACTTAAAAATCTACCATAAGATTCCGGTCTTACAGAAAACTCGTTTTCTGCCTCCGCAATCCTTCCATCTGTTTCCCACGAATTTCCCATACATGGGATCAGCTGCACATAGGAGAAGTTGTTCCTTTTATAAAATTTATACAGATAGGCAGCCTGATGCGCCAGTTCCTCCGTTACCACCGTTGCAATATTTAACCGTACCCCATGCTCTCTTAGCAGTGCGATCCCATTCATGATCCGGGTAAAGGTAGGATTTCCATTCGCATCCGTGCGATACGCATCATGGATCTTGCGCGGTCCGTCCAGTGAGATTCCTACCAGAAAATCATGTTCCGCAAAAAACTGCGCCCATTCCCGGTCTATAAGAACACCATTCGTCTGAATGGTGTTCTCAATTCTAAGCCCTTTTCTACTGTATTTTTGCTGCAACGCTGCTGCTTTTTGAAAGAACTCAATGCCAGCTAACATCGGTTCGCCCCCCTGAAATGCAAAGGATACCAGTCCATCTGCATAGGCACATGCCTGAGAGATCAGTTTTTCTAATGTCTCATCCGACATACGCCCTTTGCTGTATGATTCTCTTGTATGGCATAACTTTTTATAAAAGCAATACTTACAGTCTATATTGCAATTTGATGAACATGGTTTGATCAAAATACTTGCTGCTGGCATATCGTTTCCTTTCTCTGTTATTCCGCGTGTAAATGTTTTTCTAACACTTTCGTCTCATCCGTTTTTCCCGGGGTCTGCTGTAAAACTACTTTATGTATTTTCCCGGTAAACTCAAATGGTACCTCATACTCCGGTGACACAGGCGTATATTTATCCGCCTTTATCGTAGAGGAAAATCCCTTCATATAGTATGTCTTTGGTATAAAGACGCTTCCCGCTTCCACATCATTGACATACAGTTTTACCTCCGCACTCCGGTCTTCTTTGAAGATAAAATCATATGCGACCTCTAACGTACCGGTTGGAATTTCTTCGGTTTCCAACGTATCATACCGCTCTTTGGCATAATTATACACATATTTTAGGCGGTTGTCTTTGATATAAAGGGTAAAACCGGAAAATTTGTCGCCACCGGAGAAGATAACACCTTCCTCTTTTTCGCTCTCCCTCGTGATTTTTGCATAAAAATGGTAACTTGTCGTATCCAGATCGATCCGGTTGCTCTCTGCAATATCATACGGCCTGATGATTCCCTTAAATTCCAGCCGTACTTCCCTTGACGGGATTTTCCCGTATACCGGTTCGGATGCACTGTCCTTTGATGTATGGAATGCCTTTTTTAACATCGGGAAAACATTATTTCTGGCTGCCTCGATCAGGAATTCATCCTGCAGTTCCCGCAATTTTTCCGGATACTGCTCCGCCACATTATATTTTTCCGAATAATCTTCTTCCACATGATAGAGTTCCCACTGATCCTCTGCATAAGATCCCGAAAAGACATGATTGACAACCGCTTTCCATCCATCTTTATAGATGCCCCGGTTTCCAAGTACCTCATAATACTGCACATGTTTCCTGCTTTCCGCTTCCCTGTCCGCAAAAGTATATGCAAAACTGATGCCTGTAAAATCCTTTTGTGCAACGCCTTTGATGCTCTGTGGTTTTGTGATCCCGATCATCTCCAAGATAGTAGGCGTGATATCCGATACATGATGATACTGTCCCCGTATGCCGCCATAGTCTTTGATCTTCTTTGGATAGGATACGATCAGTGGATCTTTGATCCCACCTTCATGTGCCCAGATCTTATACCACTGGAATGGTGTATTTCCTGCATTTGCCCAGCCGGTCGGATAATGGTTTAACGCCTCCTCGGTGCCGATCTCATCATAATGCTTTAAGCTGCGCTCCACCTCATTTTCTCTCTCAAAAATATCCATTCCCTGAAAGCAGTTTAATCTTCCGTTTTTTCCACCCTCTGCACTTGCTCCGTTGTCCGATAAAAAGACAAAAATGGTATTTTCAAATTCATCAATCTCTTTTAAATAGTCCAGTAACCTGCCGATCTGTTCATCCGTATATTCTAACATTCCTGCATATGCCTCCATATATCTGGCATATAAGCGTTTCTCATCCGCACTGAGGCTCTCCCAGCTATCGACATATTCGTTGCGTTCGGTCAGTTCTGCATTCTGCGGAATGATCCCGATCTCTTTCTGCTTTTTAAACCACTGTTTCCGCTTTTCATCCCATCCATCATCAAACGCTCCCTTGTACCGGTCGATATATTCCTTTGGTGCATGATGCGGCGCGTGCATTGCTCCAAATGCCAGATACAGGAAAAATGGCTTCTCCGGAAACGCATTCTTTTCCGTGAAAATATTTTCAATCGCATTGTCCACAATATCTTTGGAGAAATGATAGTCTTTCTGATCCGTCCGTAGTGCTTCCTCCTCCGGTGTCAGCAGCGAATTATCCCGCACCAGATGTGGATGGAACTGATCATTTTCTCCATGCAAGAATCCATAATACCGGTCAAATCCCTTCTGTAATGGCCAGCTGTCATAAGGCCCTGCCTGTGTTTTTTCACTTGCAAGATGCCACTTTCCAGAGCAGAACGTTGCGTATCCATACTCATGCAGGATCTCCGCAACCGTTGCATATTCCGGGTTCAGCCGTCCTGCTCCGTTGCTTAATCCGGTCTGGTATTCAATCAAAGATGCGCATCCTGCGGCATGATGGTTGGCACCGGTCAAAAGACTGGTTCTTGTTGCAGAGCAGACTGCCGTCGTATGAAAATTATTATACCGCAGTCCCTGACTGGCAAGAGAATCGATATTCGGTGTACGGATATTAGAGCCGTAGCATCCCAGATGTGCAAATCCCATATCATCCATCAAAATATAGACTACATTCGGTGCATCTTTGGGAAGCCTTTCTGTTACCTCATACGAAAACCGGGTTCCCTGCAGCGTTCTTCCTATGGTTCCTGTAAATTTTCTGTCTGCCATTTTTTGTTTCCTCCAATCTATTGTCTCTATGGTTCGATCAGGTGAAATTCCCGATACTCTGAAAAATCAACCAGATACGTGCGCAGTTTTTCCAGTATGGATAATTGTCTGGTCTGATACAAAGATCCATCCAGCTTTTCTTCTCTGGAAAAGAGTGCGTACAAGCCTTTTGTCGTTGTAGTCACAACCGGCAGTCCATCCCCGTGCTGCTCTGTCTGCGCCTCTAAACGCATATAGTGTAAGGTTCCCTTATAGAGTTTCAGCAAAAAGATCTCGTCTGCATCCTCTCCTAAGTTTTCTGCTATCTTTAAAATAAAGGTAAGGTTTTCATCTACCGCCCGGTTGCAGTCGATCGCGATCCCCAGCTTTGCAAGGATCAGCTCTGCCGGCATCTGTGATGTGATATCCTCCACGCTGTTGTTCATGACATCTCTTGCCTTCTCTGACAGTCCCGGATTCCGAAGCTCCGCAGCACCGGTCAGGTACGCATTCCGCCAGAGAAACGATTCTGACATATAGGCAAGCTGCTCTAAGGCATCCGCACACAGATAGCGCGCCTGCATGTTGTCCGGATCTGCAAATACAACATAATTTGAAGCAACTGCACAGCTCTGGTATTCGCCCCTGTAAAAATCTTCCTGTGCCTTTTTTAACACTTTCTCTGCCGAGCCAACATACTCCACAAATTTTTTTGCCGTTTCCACTTCACTGGCGGTTTCCAGATGAACCGGATTTCCATCATAAAAGCCAAGATATTTCTGATAGACACCTTTTGCATTAAAGCGGTACGAACCGTAGTGAGGTCTGATATAAGAGACTCTTTGTATGCACTCCGGAACTTTAAATGCTGTATTGATCTCGTTCATCGTATATCCCTGGTTTGCATAAAACAGGGACTGGTCATTGATGTATTTATAGGCCGCTGCATTATCCATCAGCACTTTCTTCACTACATCCGGGTCTTCTATCGTATTCCAGTGTGCAATCCCATGTCCCTGTGCCACAGCCTTCGCACGTGCTCCATACTTCAGATACATTTCATAATATTTTTTGCTCCAGAAGTCTGCATCCCTTACCACTGCGCCCCGCATGGTGTAGGTATTATGAAGCATTCCCATACTGTTATCTCCCAGATAAAGGACATCATAATCGTTCAGATAAACTGCCATATGCGCGATCGTCTCTGTATTTGGTGTATCAATGAAATCGATCGTCAATCCATCTACTTCCAGTGTTTTGGAAGTATCGATCCAGGTATTTGGCTCGACATAGGAATATGCCCCCTGCAGGATGGGTGTGGAAAGTTTCTTTTTCAGCGTGTCTTCCTGATTTAAGATCCCTGCCTGATATTGCAGTCTTCTTGACATTGCAACCCCTGCATACAAATGATCCTCTATTTTGGATTCTTCAAACTGCGCCGGAGCTATCACAGGGATGTTTTCCGGATTATTTTCATCCGGGATGAAGGCTCCCACTCCTGCAAAATGATCAAAATGGGAATGGCTGTATACCACGCCGCGGATCTTTCCTGCGATCTGTTCTCCGGTTGCTTTTTCTGCCAGTTCCATGCAGTACCTCGCCGCTTCCACCGAAGCTCCAGCATCCACGATCACCCATCCTGTTTTACTCTTTACAAAAAGGATCGTGGCGATATCCACGCCACCTGCCATTACAACTTCTTTTCCTGACAATGAGAAAATGCCTGCAATGTGGTTTGTCTGCTGATGCTGCCACAGATAAGGATTGACATCATCCGGTGCCGTCCACAGATCTTCCCCCTCTTCTTTTTCCAGCAGGGACAATAGCAGATGCTGCTTTGCTGTCTGGTAATATCGTTTTTCTTCTTCAATATAGACCGGATCCGCTTTCCTCTTCTGTTCTTTATTCCAGTTTTTTGTGTATGCGGTTGCCGGTTTTACATTTGCATTTGCCATACCATACCTCTCTTCCTGCTATTTTTCCAGTTCCTGTTTTGCCTGTTCGTAATACTGACCATCCACAAAAGATGCGACATCCACTTTGTTCTGAATGATCTTATGGTCATACAGCCAGTCATTTAATCCATCGTAATAAGCTCTGGTGTCGTCTGTGATCTCCGGTGACAGATACCATAACGATTCATCAAAAGCATATTCGGATTTCATGATCTCTTTTGGCATATTTTTTGTTGCAACGGCATCATAGAACGCCTCTTTATCCGCCACTGCATCCTCATAGGCACGGATCAGTGCTTTATTGATCGCCACTGCCACCTGTGGTGTCTCCTTTAAAATGTCACTTTTTACCGTCACAACATGTGTGGTATACACACCGGTGCTGCTTCCATCATCAAAGATCTTCCCAACTCCCATATTTTCCAGATATTTTTCCACATAGATATTTCCTGCCGCCGCATCTGCCGCACCTGTCTGCAATAACGATGCCGTATCTGTACTGTTGATCACTTCCACCTTGCTGGTGTCAATTCCGTTTGCCTCGGCATATTTTTCCCAGAAATATTGCTGCACGCTTCCCTGTAAATAGATCACTTTCTTTCCTTCTAAATCCTTTGCGGTCTTGATCTCATCATTTCCGGCTAACACACCATACTGCATCCTCTGGTTTACCGTTGCGATGATCGTGCTGTCTATCCCGTTGCTCTTGCTTGTAAATGCCGGGAAGTCCCCATAGATTGCTGCATCCACCGCACCGGATGCCAATGCCTCGTTAATTTCGGGGCCGGCACTTGCAAATGGAACAAACTCTACGGTATATCCCACATTTCCAAGTTCCTCGTCCAGATAACCGTTTTCTTTTGCAAGTGCTGCAAGCTCTAACACATACCCGGAATCCTCTGAGCCTCCCACTCCGATCTTAAGTGTCTTTTGCACTGCATCCCCGGTTTCCGCTTTCGCGCTCTTTGCTGTTCCGCATCCGGCAAATACCCCTGCCACAAGAACTGCTGTTGCTGCAGTGACTGCCATTTTTGTTACCATTGTTTTTAATTTTTTTGTTTTCATATTTATTTTCTCCCTTCCCTGTTTTCTAATTTTTTCCATGGTGTAAAAGAACCAAAGATCAGTCCGATCACCTTATCCATACCAATTCCAACCAAACCGACAACGATCATGCACACGATCACGATATCCGGTCGCATCAGGCTCCTTGCATTACTCATACGGTAGCCAATCCCCGATACAGCAGCGATCAGCTCCGCTGCCACAACTGCCATCCAGGAAACGCCAAGCCCAAGCTTTAATCCCACTAAGATCTGCGGAAGTGCATGCGGCAGATATACTTTGCAAAATGTTTTCCATGGATTTAGTTTATAAAGCCTTGCCACCTCAAGGTAGCTTTCCGGCGTTCCCGCAATACCGCTTTCTGTATTGACAAGAATGGGGAAAAATGCTGCCAGCACAATGATGACGACTTTCGAAAGTTCCCCGATCCCGCACCAGAGGATGATCAGTGGGATCCATGCGATCATCGGGATCTGCCGGATCACTGTGATCAGTGGCAGCAGCATTTCTCTTACCGGGCGAAACATTCCGATCAGAGAACCAAGTGTCACGCCCAAAACTGCCGATACCAGAAATCCTTTTAATACACGAACCAGGCTGATCAGCAGATCACTTTGCAGCTGCCCGGAAGATATCATCTCCACACCTGCACTCCATACCTGCGGGATACTGGGTAGGATCCCGGCTGGTATCTGTAAAAACGTTGTTGCATAAATCCACGCTGCAACGATCACAAGTGGCAGGATAAGTGCCAGTATGGTTTTTCGTATTACGCTTTTCATAAGTTTTCTCCTTTATATCACATAATCTGTTTCCAGTTCATTGTCTGCCTCTTCAAACAGATAGTTATAGATTTTCTTCTTATAGTAATCAAAGTCAGCACTATTTCTCTTATGCCCTGCCGCGATCACCTTGATCACATCCTTGATCTGTCCGGGTCTTGCGGACATTACAACGATCCGGTCACCAAGCACGATCGCCTCGTCAATATCATGCGTTACCATCACCATCGTTGTCTTCTGCTGATCTTTTATGCGGATGATCTCTTTCTGCATCTGGATCCTGGTTAAGGCATCCAATGCTCCAAATGGTTCATCTAATAAAAGGATCTTCGGATTATTTACCAGACCTCTTGCAATGGCTGCCCTCTGTGCCATGCCTCCTGACAGCTGTGACGGATAACTGTGTTCAAATCCTGCAAGTCCGACCAGTTCTATATGCTGCATCACCTTTGCCTCTTTTTCACTTTTGGACATTCCCTCCAGTCCAAATCCGACATTCTCTTTGATCTTTAACCAGGGGAGAAGTCTGTGGTTCTGGAATACCATTCCACACTGTGGTCCGGGTCCCTCTACCTTATGTCCGTTTCGCTCGACAATACCATCCTCATAACTTAAAAGACCGGATATGATCTTTAATAATGTGCTTTTTCCACAACCGCTGTGTCCCACGATCGTGATGAATTCTCCTTCTCTGATCTCAAGGGATACATTTTTCAAGACTTCTACCGGCTGTTTATCGACCAGATATGTTTTATTCAGATGTTCCACACGGATCACAACTTTCTTTTCTTCTTCCATTTTCTCATCCCTTCTTTCCCCTCGTTTCGGTGCAGGTTTTTTATGGTCTGAATTATATGGTTTCCTTCCAGCCTTTTCCAGCCAAATTCGTGAAATCGTTCTCTCGCACCCGCCTTTGCTCTCTGGATTTCATCTGTTTTCCTGTTTTTTCATTGGAAAATATACATTTTGAAATGGAAATCAACACCAGGATCGACAGAATCGTGAAATCGATTTCACATTTTATTCTTCTGCCTTCCGGGCTTATATTGTATAATACCGATAGAAATACTATGTTATAAATATGCGTTTCAGAAAGGAATTTCTTATGTCGATCAAGAAAATTGCAGAAATGACGGGTTCTTCTCCCGCAACCGTTTCACGTGTATTAAATAATCCATCCTATAAATGCGCCATACCTGGCATGCGCGAAAAAATCTGGAAAGCTGCCATGGATCTGAACTATACACCAAACGAAGCTGCCCGTAATCTGAAAAAAGGGAACAGCCATTTGGAGCATACTCATTATCTCATTGAAATCCTCATTACAAGGGTGGATGGGATCCATTCCGATCCCTATTTCGAAGAGCAGTTACGTGCTGTGGAAACACAGATCCATAAGAATGGCTGTATTCTTTCCAAAGTATGGTATCAGTCCAATTTTTCCGATGATACCAAATGCGACCGGCCTGCGATTGAGGCAGCGATCCGCCAGATCACAGGCGATTCCGTAGAAACCGCTGATGGACTCATCATTATTGGAAGATGCAATCCCTCTGTCATTAAACTGCTGCAAAAATACTATAAAAATATTGTTGCAATCAACCGTAATTCTTCGAATTATGCCATTGATGAGGTCATCTGTGACGGCAAAAAAATAGCTTCCATGGCGGTCAATCACCTTGTAAGCCTTGGACATGAAAAAATAGCTTACGTTGGAAAATGCCACCAGGAAGCACGTTATCAGGGATATTGTGAGATTCTCCGGAAAAATGCGATTGATTTCTACCCGGAATATGTCATTGAAACGCATCAGACAGAAAAAGAAGGCTTTCAGACGATGCAGCAGTTTATGAAACTAAAAGAACCACCTACGGGGATCTATTGTGCAAATGATATTACCGCGATCGGTATGTTGAAATGCTTAAATCAGTTCAAAAGCAGTTTATACCGCCCTTCGATCATCTCGAGTGACAACATTGAGGAGGGACAATATACCACTCCCATGCTTTCTACGGTACAGCTCCCGAAAGGAAATATGGCACGTTTTGCCCTTTTGGTCCTGCTTGACCGGATCCGTGGTGGTCATAAAGAAATGATCCGGATCGAACTCGAAGGACAGCTCCTGCTACGCAGCAGCTGCTGCCGGATTGAAGATGTGATCCAGCCGGAATATTATATTTAAAGCAAAATCCCCTCCTTACCGGTTCATCCGGTAAAAAGGGGATTGGTAAATTTATAATCTGAAAGTTCCGATTGCTTCCTCGAGCTGATTCATGCTCTCCTGCAATAATTCGGTTTCTTTCTTCAGTCCCTCTGCGGACTTCATCTGGCTCTCCAGGTACTGACTGATCTCGCCGGAGGCTTTCACCGTACTTTCTGAAGATTCTCCGATCCGTTTAATCGATTTTAATGTATTGTGACGATCCTGGCTCATCTTCTCCATTTCAGTGTTGACAGCTTCCATGCTTACTACCAGTTTCTCCATCAAATAACCCCCTCACCATAGTCCAGTTCTGAAAGAAGTTCCAGAAGTTCCAGAAGTTTCACATTCACATTATTACTGATCGTCTTATTCGCCTGTGCCCGGATGGACCATGTAGCTTTGTGTTTCATCTCTTTCTTTTTCGTTTTGTTCATCACAACATTTTCTTGCGAAACTTTGCCGGTGTACAGCCTTTTACCTGAATAAAGCGGTTCACAAAATAATCCAGATCACGATAGCCTACTTCTTCTGCAATCTGTGCAATCTTCTTATCTGTATGTATCAGATAATCCGCTGCCTGTTCCATCCTATAGTTATTCAGATAGTCTTTAAAAGACTGTCCATATTTTTTTCGGAACAATTGCCCTAAATACGCACTGTTCACATAATATTTTTCACTCAGGCTTTTCAATGTGATATTTGATGCAAAATTTTCTTTTACTTCCCTTTCTACCATACTAAGCACACCCCGGGATACGTTTTTCCGAAGCTGTGAAAGATAATCCGCATATTCACAGGCAAAACGTGCCAAATGTGCCTTGCTCCCCCTCTTTACACCTGTCTCAAAGCTGCTTTCACTAATGAGTCTTAAGATTTTCTCCTGATTCACATCATCATCCTGTTCACATGCAAGATGGATCAGTTGAAATAAAAGATAATTAATATTCAACGTCATTGTCTCACCGCAGATTCCCATCTTCCCCATCTCTTCATAGAAAAATTCCACTGCACTGCGGATTCCAACGTGATTATTCTGCTCAATCATTTTCAACAATCCATCTAAGCTTTCTTTACACAGAACAAGTCCATCCGGTGACACCTGGACTTCTTCTTCATAATAATAAATCTGTTTTTTTGTACGAAATCCCTGAAAAGACCGAAGCATACAGGTGTTTCCATACGACCTTGCAATATTGCTGATGTCCTGAACTTTTTTCCCAACCAGCATAATAATCGGTTTATTTATATTAACCTCAAGATACTCCCGAAAGTGCTCCAGATATTCCGCTTCCATCATATTCGCTTTTTCTGCAACACGATCAAAATATAAAAATCCGACATCATAGATTTTCTCATTCACTGACACATCAAACACACATAAATCAGAATCTTCCTTCAAATATTCCATACACAAATGATACAGTGTACGCTGTGCCACTCTCATTTCCTGGTCAGTGCTTCCCTCTTCATCAAAAATCTCCTCCATCTGGATTTCCACATAACGGACACCCTGGGTACAGTCCATATGTTCGCGGACATATTCCAAATTCAGCTGATCAAACTTCCCCTGAACAAGGGAAATGATATGCCTTGCCAGATATGCCTGTTTCATTTTACGATTCTTTTCAATATCTGACTTTTCTCTGTTACTCAATACCATCACTTTATTCAGCATCTTCAGTAATATTTCCCGATCCACCGGTTTTAAAATATAATCTGTACACCCATTCTGCATTGCCTGCTGCGCATACCCGAATTCCGCATATCCACTCAAAACGACAAAGCAGGCATCCGATAACGCTTCTTTTCGAATTTTCTCCAAAAGTTCCAGTCCTGTCATCTGCGGCATCTTGATGTCCGCAATGATCAGATCGACCCGCTCCTTTTTTAAAAACTCCAATGCTTCTAATCCGTTTGCTGCCGTACTGGTAATCTCATATCCCTCCTGCTCCCAGTCAATCAGAAGTTTTAATCCCTCTAAAATAAACGGTTCGTCATCAACCAACAATACCTTTAACATTTTTAGTCCTCCCTATACATACTGCATTGGTATGCGAATTAAAACTGTGGTTCCCACACCCTCTTCCCCATCCAGTTGGAACTCAACCTGGTTTTCTGTCATCATTTTAAGCCGGACACAGGCATTCAAAATCCCAACCCTTCCATTACTTTTTAACATTTCAAGACTGGCATTTCTCATATTTTTTTCTAATTCCAGAAGTTTCTCCTCTTCCATTCCACTCCCGGTGTCCTCAATTTCAATATAAAGTTTTCCCTCTTTTCCGGCAATTCGGACAAATATCCATCCGGGAGAAGATTTACTCTCAATCCCATGTACACAGGCATTTTCCACGAATGTTACAATTGTTAATTTGGGAATTTTATATTCGCTGCACGTCTCTTCTACATCTATGTTATAATTCAACCTGTCTCCAAATCGATATTTCTGAAGAGCAAGGTATGCTTTTACAAATTCAATTTCGCTTGTGATATTTACCGAATCATTTCCCCATTCCACATATTGTCTTTGCATGACAGCAAGCTTTGCCACCATATCCGCTGTCTCATTTTCCTGTTTCAGAATACTGTGCATACGGATACTTTCAAGAACATTAAACAGAAAATGTGGATTGATCTGACTGTGTAATGCCAGAAGTTCTGCATTTTTCTGACCAACCAGAATTTCCTGCTCTCTTATTTTATTCTTATATACTGTCTGGATCAGTTCATTCGTGCGAGTTACCATTCGATTATAATTTCGAATCATACTGCTGATTTCATCCTTTCCTCCTTCATGATACATTGGGATCAGATGATCACTGTCCACAGACTTAAATACCCTGCTTAACTCGGTAATTCTCTTCGTAAACGACCGGTTAAAAATCTGAACGAAGCAAAATGGGAAAAGAGCATTTACCATCACAAGAAGCAATAGTATTGGCATTTCATTTTTTATCCCATTCCAGAAACCATTTTCTGCTTTTCTTACATAAATCTGAAGTTCTGTTCCATAAAAACTAAATGACTGGCTGTATGCCCCCTCTGCAATTTCCCCTATCTTTTGAAAGTCATTTCCATAGTTCCCATAATTTCCATTGGAAAGAACAATTTTGTCGCCTTCACAGATCAGCACTTCATTATCATATTTCATATTCCTAAGTATCCGAACCATACTGCTGTAATCAAATTCTATCTTTAAATACTTTTCTGCCTTCGTATCAAAAAAGTCCATTTTCTGCAAATAAATTAGCCTGCGTTCCCTTGTCATTCTTGAACTACTATCATCATAAACAAAAAAAATGCCCTTGCTTTTTCCGCTTTCATTCAAACGCTGATATGCCTGTGTTCCTTTTATGTTTTCCAGCCGATTGACTCTGCCACCATTTACAATCGTGTTATTATCTGTATACAATGTAAAAACCATACTGTTCATTCCCAACGCATTTTCTAACAATGTGTCACCAAAAAAATCCTGATAAGCAGAAACATACTCCGCAGGATCTGCATATTCTCTGGATAAGAAATTATTAAAATTTTTGTTTGTGTAAATGCTATTTGCAATTTCTCCTACATTTCCAACCACATTGCTGATGCTGTATTCCACTGCGTTTGCAATGTTTGCCATCTCATGTGCTTTGCGCTCCTGGTCAAATTTGCTGATCATAAAAAACACTACACTGTCTGTGACTATCAGCGGAATTAAAACACATAAAATATAAAAAACATAAAATTTTTTCTTGATCGTAAGATTGTCCATGCACTGTTCTATTCTTTGCAACAGTTTTCCCATAACTACCTTCTCCTCATATTATAATCGCGGTGCTGACACAAAACATCCTCCTCACAACCGAAAGAGAGCAGACTTTTTTGCCTGCCCTCACTGTATACACCTATTATATGTAATCTGCCGACTTTCTGCAATGCCATTTTAGACTGCATTTTGAACGAACCAGCCAAAATCCGCATGATTTGAACTTTCTGCCCCATTTGCAGATGCATACATTCCAATCGTGCATCCGACAAATCCTCCGGCTTCCTCTGTTGTATATGGAAGAAGACTGATCTCTTTTGCACATTCGATCCATTCTTCTCCTGTTTGGATCCATACACATGCTTTTTGTCTGTCACATTGAATACGAATTTTTGCAAATTTTTTCTCATCATCCATCTGTACCTCAGAGATGATTTTTTCCTTTCCCTGGATACAGGTTGTCACTGCAAAGCATTTTTTCCCATTTCTTCTCTTGATTTCCATACGAAGATGATTGGCATGATTCTGATATAATACCATACCTGCCGTTTCCTTTTCCTTTACTGGCTCAAACTCTACTCCAGTTTCCGCATAAAACTGATAACTCTTCTGTCGTACTCCCAAATAAGCACAATTACTCTTTTCCGCAATACGTTCCTTTCTGTTATAGAGTCTTAACATGCCTTCACGCTCCTTCAGAGAATACGTCTCCTCATTCACACTCTCGATTCCAACCAGACGTTTGTCTAACTTAGTATCCCAGAACTGAATATAATCCGATGCACTTACCTCTTCTGTCAACCGTATCTCCTTCATAGGAATTTCAAGTTCTTTCTCCAGATGTCCTACTCCTTCCGCAATAACCGGCCATCCATTCTCCCAGGTTACTTTCGCAAGAAACGTTTCTCTCCCCATACTGCTGTGTCTTTCGCATGGTCTGGATGCAAGCATGACAACATACCAGTTTCCATGTCCATCGTCCACCAGATCTCCATGCCCAGCATATACAACCGGGTAATTCATTCCCAGATTACGATGGCTAAAAATCGGATTTCTCGGACACCCTTCGAACCATTGAAACAGATTTTTGCTTCTGGCAACACTGATACTATGCTCTGGACCGGTTCCTCCCTCTGCATGCATAAGATAATAATATCCATCTATTTTGTAGAGATGTGGTCCCTCTGGCCAGATAACATCCTTGACCGCGCCTTTCCAGATTGCCATACTTTCCCCGGTCAGTTTCATTGTTTTTAAATCCAGTTCCTGTACCCAGATTTCCCAGTCTCCATTATAACGCACCCCTTTTGGATTTGGTCTTGTACCACAGTAATAACACTTTCCATCCTCATCAAAAAAAAGACTCGGATCAATTCCAGGGGCATCCTCTCCCAGATAATATGGATCTGACCACGGACCTGCAGGATTTTCCGCTGTCACAATAAAGTTGCCTCCATAGCTGACATTCGTTGTTATCATATAAAAAAGCCCATTATGATATCGAATTGTCGGTGCATAGATTCCTTCTGAAATTTCACTTCCTTCTACAGGCAACTGTTCTCTTCTGTCTAAAATATTTCCAATCTGTTCCCAGTGTGCCAGATCTCTGCTGTGAAAAATTGGCACCCCCGGTCCATAAACAAAACTTGAATTTACAATATAATATTCTTCTCCGGCTCTGCAGATAGACGGGTCCGGATAAAATCCACATAAAATAGGATTGTTTACTGTTACCATACTCTCCTCCTTATTTCTTACTCCACATATCCAAATCCCAATATTGTAAATCGTTTTCCACGATCTTCCTCTGCTATCTCAATCCGGATTTTGTGTTCTTTTCTTTTTTCTTCCTGAAATAATAGTACTGCATTGCAATGCTGCCAGTTATTGATGTGAGGATCTGCAGTAAGACAATAGTTGTCATCCACAGATACCTTTGCCTTTCCCACATTTACTTCACCAGAATCCTTAAATATCAACAACAATGACTTACAGTTAATTCGCATTTCAAACCAGGTTTCTTCACTCTTTGTCCCATCATACATCCAGTTATATGGAAACTCCGGCGTTAAGGATCGTTCTGCATCCATTTCCACACACTGTAATTCCTTATCCGTCCAAATGAAACCACCCTCAGAAATTTCTGCATGGCTATATGTATCCTTCTTATCAAGCAGCTTTACATGTTCAAAATCTGCACCGATTACAGGTCCACAGGAAAGATGTTGTTCTAATATCTCTTCCTCGGTCATTCCCATGGTAAAGGTGTCCATCCGGGCATGTTCCGTCGCTTCACATCGTTCAAACAGATACTGTAGACAATCTGCCATAATGGTATGTCCAATATTATCTGGATGAAACATATCATAAAAGAACTGATTTTTGGAAAGTACCCTTCCTTCTTCTTTTTTCTTCGTAAACTGTGGTGTTACCGCATCCAGAATGCTTACCATTGGCAGATCATAACGTTCTCCTACCGGTCGCAGTCTATCCTGGAGATTCCAGTCATTTGCAAATACAGAGAACAGAAGTACGACTGCAGGTTTCCATGGGAGATTCAACACTTTTCGAACCAGACTTTCATAACAGTTTCCCTTCGTTTCGTCTCCCTCATCATTGACCGCAAACTCAACCACTACAATATCCGGTTTTTCCTTTCCTCTCAGTACATCTCTGTCAAACCGGATCATTCCAAGTTCAGAAGGTGTTCCGCCTACACCTGCCTTGATAAACTTTACATTATCCAATACTGCAAACCGCTTTTGGAAAAGCTGATATGATTTATATGCATAACATTCTGTATTAATTGGCGTCGCACCAGCTCCCTGTGTAATAGAACCTCCAATATAAGCAAGTGTTACCTCTTTTCCTGCCCTGGACTTTTCAATCGCTTTCCGGATACGATAGGTATTTCCCAAATTCATTAAGGAATGACTGATCATCTCACAATATGCTTCCGAGCCAACATCCACCTCTTCCTCTTTCTGCTCCGGCGGTGCAGTGTATCCATCCTTTAAATACAGACGAACACTGATTTTTGCCATTTGCTCCGGCGTTTTAAAAATGACTTTTATCTGTCCCGGGATATCATCATCCTCCGTCCATATTTCATCCGACAGCACTATTCGCTGTTCCATTCCATCGCATTTTACTTCGGTTCTAAGATTCGTTCCCCCACCATACAAATCTTTTTTCCCGTACATCTGGAAAACAAATTGAACCGTTTCATTCGGATTGTCTGCTTCCACAGACACCCCGATACTATGAACAAGTTTCGCAAATCCTTCTACCGTTTCAAGCAGCTTTAAGATTGATTCATCTGTAATATTTCCAACAATCTGTGCACTGCTTATCAGACGTCCGTCACTTTCATATATAAATTGGACTCCTGTTCCATCTTCCTGCTTTGCACCAAAGATGTCTTTTTCTTTCAAAATATAGAAATACGGTCTTGCCTTTTCCGGGTCTTTCGGTGCTACTGGTCCTTTCATGTAACTTCCCTCTCCTTGTTGTTTTCTTTTATTGTAGCAGCCCCCTCTTTTTTTTCTACCCGATAAAGTATATATAAGCACTGTATTTATTTCACATTTTGTCCGACGATCTGCAAAAAAAAGTCTCCTCCGGTCCAAGATAGCTCTCTCTTATGCAGAATCCCTTCGGATAGATCAGAAGTCTTTCCAATACAAATCCCGGTGTCAATGGACAGACACGAAGTATATTTTCCCCTTTTTGACACGGAAATTCCACACATTGTTTTCGGATTTGATCCAACACTCCCATAGACCATTCTTCCTCTCTGTCTCCAATGCGATACGTGTGGTCTACTTCATTCAGAAGTACTGTTTTTCCTCCATTCATCTGCACTCCGTAAAGAATTTTATTTTCTCTCGTTACCGGATTCGACGGCTGCATGTAAAACGCAATCTCATACACCCCTTCTTCTTTTAACCTGAAACGATACTCCAGATAAGGCGCCTGCTCCCCGGTAGAAAAATATACTGTTGTCGGAAAGTATTTGACTGCCGATAACGTTTTTCCATATCCCTGCAAAATGCCAAATCCGCTCTCACCAACCTGATTTTTTATCAATATCCCAGGTTTTGCATCGAAAAAATGTTCTGCTTCTATGGAAATATACCCCAACGTGTCAACAAAGACACGCTCCGGATACCGGAATCTGCTTCTGCATACCGCAATTTCTATCTCACACTGTCCTGCCGGGGTTTCGATGATCAGTAACCCATGTTCTTTTTCTTTGTTTTGCGGAAAATATGTTTCATCTATTGTTAATTTAATCGGCTGCTTTTTATGTATACTTCCGTCCACACTGCCTTCCTGTATATCTGTTTGTATCCAGGCCGGTTTTTCCCTGATATAAAAGCGGCTCTCCATAAGACTCCTGCCATAGACCGTAACGTACGCTTCCGTACATTCCGGATTCAGAAAATTGTCCAATGTCAGTCTGTTATCCAGCCATGAACTTCCCTCTGCATGCTGACTGGTACCATCAACGGTTACGATCACGGACGGTTTGTCTAATAAAAGGACTTGCATTATAACCGGATTCTGACATTCATCTTCATTCCAATGTGTAAATCCGATGTGCTGCGAAGCTCCCATACCATACCATCTCTGCCCATCTATCTGATGATACCATTCTACAAGTTTTCTATCATAGGAAAAGCATGTTATCGCCTCATTTCCATAATCATTTGCTATTGCAGCTCCAATCCCTGCATAATAATGATTCAGTCCGGTAAAAATCTGCATTTTCACGAGATTCATGGTTGCAACCGCCGGATAGTAGATCAGTGCATCAAATGCAGCCTGATTGTACGGCTCCTCATTTTTAAACACTTCCCGGATATTATCTGCCTTTCTTATGACAAGTTCTGCTTCCTGCAGAACCCTTTCGCTTTCCCTTTCATGAACCGGATGATAGGTATCTGCCTTAAGCGCCTCCGGCCTCCGTTTCTGGATTATCCTGGTATATCCCGTTAAAATTTCTGCCATCTCATCTCTGACATTTTCGGAAAAACCACCAAAGGATTTTGCAACCCACTGTCTTGTATAATCATCTGTGCAGTTTACTGACCTGCTTCCCCATCGTTCAAAATCATATGCCATATCCATAAGAAATGACAGTGGAAGTTCCTGTGATGCTATATCCCCCACATTGACCATCCATAGCTTTCGAACTCCAAAATCATATGCCATACTCATCTGTTCCCATATTTTGGGGAGATAAGAACTGTTAATCCATTCATAGGAAACCGGCCATCCATGATAATCCAAATGATAATACATCCCATAGCCGCCCTTATGCTTCCTCATTTCTTCCGTTGGAAGAGTCCTTAAATTCCCATAATTATCGTCACACAGCATGAGAATCACATCTTCTAATTCCTGGTCATCCATCAAACCTGCTGCATTTTCTGTTCCGTAAAAAAAATCTTCCACCTCTTTATACAGTGCAAGCATTCTTGGTACTTTTTCCAGATCCTTATTTACATGTTCCCTGATCAGCTGATTCTGTACCTGCAATACATCCCGCAAAAGCGCGATATTATCTGCAATGGTTGCATTCTCTCCGAGAATTGCCGTATCCGCCTCTCCACGCATTCCCATCGTTATGACATTTTCAAATTTCCCGCTTCTTTTTAATCCATCTTCCCAAAATCGAATGATGCCATCCCGATTTGTCCGAAAATTCCATGCATTCCCATAAACAGATTTTTCTCCTCTGAGATATTTATATTCTTCTCCCTGTCTTAAACATGGTTCATGATGTGACATTCCCATAATGACACCATATTCATCTGCCAGAACAGCATTTTCCAGTCCCGGTCCATCATCCTCGAATCTTGCACTCCACATCGCAGGCCAGAGATAGTTTCCCTTCAGGCGGAGAAGAAGTTCAAAAATATGTTCGTACAGCTTTGTTCCAAACCCTCCAAACCGATGATTGCACCAGTTGCCGAATGCAGGCCATTCATCATTAATAAAAAATCCCCGGTATTCTACGGATGGTTCCTTTGAAACACACTCCATATTCCACTCAAGGATGATTTTATCCCTATGACATGGTTTTATTCCACACCAGTCAACAAATGGAGATACCCCCATCAGCTCTGAAAGATGAAACAACCCATATATCGTTCCCCTTTTGTCGCTTCCTGCAATAATTAAAAGTCCTGGATTTTCTCGTTCTTTCTTTTCCGGAAAAGCAAAACAATAACATTCTCTTTTTCCTTTTATTGATTTTAATGGAATCCGCTTCGCTATCTCTTCTTTTTCCAGAATCGCACTTTTTCCGATTGTCGCTGCCACCACTGTCACTTCGCCTGTCGCCTTTAACAGCTCTTCTGTAATCCCTTCTTTTACCAGAAATTCTGTCTTTTTTCCAGTCACAAGTTCAGCATCCCGCGCTACTTTTTCTGCGATCTTAATAATGCCGGAATACGCACTCTGTTCTACTATGAGTCTCATTTTTCTTCTCCCACCAGAGCTGCCAGATGATGTCTGAACTCTGTCCAGTTCTCCTCTTCCTTCCGTTCCAGAACCATCACTTTTCCACAGACATCATACTTCTTCCAAACCGCATTGATCTGCTCCTGTGATGACTCTGCGTCCACCATAAGCAGTACCAGCTCTTCTTTTTCGTTTCCTGCACATATCCGATCTGCCATATTGGGTACTTTGCCCTGATGCAAAAAACAGGATGCCATCTCAGAGGGAAGTGCCCTTAACACCATTCCCTTCCGTTTACGCTCTGTTTTCTTCTCCTCTGCAGGAAGATAGGCATAAATCATCTCTACCCTGTCTGTTTCCTTCTGGTAAAAATAATGAATCTGGATCTTCCCATGTGGCACATTCGCTAACTGGGGCAACAGAAAGTTCTGATCCTCCATTTCCAGATAATTTACTGCTGTTCCGTCACTGTATCCTACCGGTGCATCTGGATTCAACACGGCTGTTCCATTTACCCAAAAGCAAACCCTGTGATACCCCTCTGTGATATTTTTAACTATTCCAGTCCAGTACCCCTCTGTATTTTGTGATTTCTTTAATATCTGCATATCACATCCCTCTACCTCTGCTTTTACTTCGGATGCCTCTGGAGCATAAAAATTAATTTCAGCCACCCCGGGTTCTAAAATCACTATTCCATGCACCTTGTCAGGATATACTCCTGCCGGTTTTCCCTCCTCATCCGTTTCAAACTGGATCTGCCGATACACAGGATCAAAAAAAAGCATCTGTTCTTCTGCTGTCTGGACTTTCAGTTGTTCCTCATCTATTTTTTGCGTTCCAGTACATGGAACATCGTCCATCTCCGATGATTCCCATTGAAAAAGAAGCGGTACAAAATCATGCAGACTCTTTCTCCATACATGCCATTCATGATAACCTTCATAAACCACATTTACACATGTTTTTCCTTCAAGAAGCAGTTTTTTTTGCACTTCATCCATGCCCTGTTTAATTTCTTTTTCTTCACTGCCACAGGATAAAAATACCAGTTCCAGTGACTCTTTTCTTTTGCAGATACGCTCTGCTTCATGGATTGCTACACCGGAAAAAATCCCTAAGGCAGAAAACAGTTCCATATGTTTTGCCACACTGTCCGTCACCTGTGCAGAGCCCAAAGACAGCCCCGCCAGTGCACGATTGTTTCTTCCTTTTTTTACCCGGAACTGTTTTTCCACATACGGAATAATATTACGGATAAGCTCCCGGTCAAAATCCCCCGGATAAAATACTGGTTTTTCTCCTTTATAAAAGGCGTATCCACAACTTGCGACAACAATCATGGGGATACATTTTCCCTCGGCGATCAGATTATCCATGATATAATTCATTTTTCCCTGCCAGATCCATCCAGTCTCATTTTCCCCGACACCATGTTGTAAATATAAAACCGGATATGCCTCATCCATATTCTTTTCATAGCCATAGGGCGTATACACATAACATTCTTTTAAATGCCCACTTACCTCTGATCCATATTTACAAATAGTTACCATTCCATGCGGAACATCTTTTGCATAATAAAAATCGACACCATCCTCCGGAATCTCAAACGTATTGATTGCAGTAAAACAGCCATAGGATATCCCTGCATCCGGATTACAGATACGCACTCCATCCACATACCAGAAATAGTAATGCATCGCCCAGTGCATGCCGGATACCGTTTTTCTGAAGCCTCCATCCCCATCTGTACTCAGCACAATCCTGTCATTGGAAAAATAGCCTCCTATTCCTGCTACCTCTACTACTTTTGCATTTGGTGCATACATATAAAAAGTAACCGTTCCATCCTTATTCAATGTAACCGACTGCCTTTTCCCTGTTCTGACCTTTCCAATCGGATATTGTTCTAATCCCCCATTTTTTAACATAAAATCCCCCTGCCTTCTTCTTAATCAGAAGAAGCATTTACTACTCTTTTATTTACTTCCGACTGCAGGATCCCGTAGTATTTCTCTGGATTGCATGCCCCATATTCCTGCATATAATTTCCCCATGCAGTATCAAAATCATCTGCCATGATAACCTGTGGAAGCCATTTATGCTTCACTTCGTCTATCTGTTCCCTGATTTGTCCCGCCTGCGAACTGGCAGACAGTGATGTTGTATAAGAGTACATTGGATACCATGCGCCAGGTGCTTCGTGATTCCCCAGCATCTCCACATAATTTGTAACCCCATAAGCTTCAAAACATTCTCTCACATCCTGCGGCTGATTCTTAAAAAACTCTGTAGACTGATATTCCATAGAAAAAGCATTTTTCCCATCTGGCAGATTACCCTCTACTCTCGGAAAATAGGCATAAGAACAGAAGTGATTTTCGGCTATCTCCTGATGTCCCCGCCGTTCACCCTGTTCTTCATCCATATAAAACATACCATCCTCATCTATTGAATAATCTATTCCTTCTTCTCCCCAAAAACGCAGCTTTATGATTTCCGGTTTCATCAAGTCACTTATGAATTGCATCGCTGCATCGATATCCTGGCAGGATATCGTAATGGATAATCCTGTTGAGCTGTCAAGTTCTGCTGAGCGTGTCACATGCCATTGATTTTCTGTTTCTTTTTCTCTCGTAATCGGCAATGGAACATAATCACACCCCGACTCTCTCAATCCGTTCTGATCATATATACCCTGAATTGCATAATAAAACTGCCACCACTGATCCGGCATTCCGCACACAGCACCTGTAGACAATTTTTTTAAATAATCTTCATATGTCGCAGTAAAACACTCCGCATCCAAAATACCTTTGTGAAATTCTTCGTTGAGTTTCTTAAAGTACCACCGTGCTGTATCTGTTGTATTATAGTCAATAACCTGTAATGTTTCTGGCTCTACAATACAACTGCCATCGTTCGGATATCCATCCAAAAACTGTGGCACATTCTCTAAACAAAAATATCTCCATCCGTCACTCAATACGGTAAACGCAATATTGGGTGTGCCATCCTTCATAACCGGATTTGCTGCAACATACCGCTCCAACAGATCAAAATATTCATCCACGGTACGGATTTCCGGATATCCTGCCCACTTCAATACCCTTGTCTGAATCCAAAAAGCCTCTCCCGTATGTGTCACTTCCACATTTTCCCCATGAGATACTCCAAACTGAGGTATCCAATAAATGTGACCATCTGCCTGACGGAATCTGTCCCACTGTTCCTCAGTCAGATATTCCCTGATCTGAGGATAATCATCCCAGTATTCATCCAATGGTATCAACGCATTTGCTTCATATAAACTAATATCTCCGGATATAAAATCCGGATATTCTCCATTCACTATATAAGAATTCAGAGCATTTTCCTTTGTTTGACCAACAAGCCATATTTCCTCACACTCTGCACCTGTCAACTGCGCAATTTTCTCCCGGATTTCATTATTGGGAGCCAATGTATCCCCTTCAACCGCAAAAAATGCAGTGAAGTGTTTCATGTTTTCATACGAAATACTGTCTTCTTCCGAAAAACATACCATTACCGCAGCATAAATCAGTACCGCCATCGTTGCTATTATCCTTTTTCTCATGACTTATCAATTCCCCTTACTTCATTTCTGCATCGTAAAATTATAAAAAAATTTAACAACTATATAACAGATAATTATAGGAAATCTACATCATAATGTAAAGGATAAGTTATTTGCAATCGCCGAATCTGATACTTAATATTCCACCGGCATACACGCTCCTGTTTTCTGAACAATAATTGTAGTTACACTTTGTCCGGTAAGTTTCTCGCTTTGTTCATCCGGCTGTTGTCCACCAACTGCAATCGCATAACTGCCAGGTCTTACCAGACAATCTCCTTCCTCTGTGATATACGCAAAATCTCTTGCAGTTAACGTAATTTCAACCTTTTTCTCTTCTCCTGGCATCAGTTTTACACAGGAAATTCCCTTTAATTGGAAGCCTGGTTCATACTCATACGCATCCTGTCGTTTGACATAAACCTGTACGGTTTCCCATAATGGATAAGCGCTGTCATTTTTTACCATCATGCAGACATTTACGTCTGCCATGATATCTTTTGAATCCTGTAAAACTTCTATTTTATCATAGCTTACTTTACCATAATGTAAACCATAGCCAAATGGATACAGCACATTCTTATTGGTATACCGATAGGTACGATTTGCCATACTGTAATCTGTAAAATCTGGAAGATTCTCTGTTCCCTGATAAAAGGTTACCGGCAGTTTACCTGATGGAGAATAATCTCCAAAAAGCATCTCTGCAATCGCTTTTCCACCTCTTGCACCCGGATACCAACAATCAACGACTGCCTGCACATGCGTATTGGCCCAGGATAAGTCAATTGCGCTTCCTGCCAGCAATAGCACTATCACTGGTTTTCCAGTCGCAGCTACCGTCTCTAATAATTCCTGCTGAAGGCCAGGCAGATTTAATCCAATTTTATCTCCACTTGCATATTCATTGCCGGCATCCCCCTCTTCACCCTCAATCGTAGCATCCAGTCCAAGACACATCACTACAACATCGGCATGTTCTGCTGCAATCACGGCTTCCTCAAACCGGTCTTTTTTCTCAGCCAGAAATTCTACTTTGTCTTTATAGAGATCACATCCCTGCGCATAAATTACCTTTCCCTCTTCCCCCAAATACTGCTGTATGCCTTCTAATGGAGTAATATACTGTGAAGAGGTTCCCACATAATTTCCAACCAGAGCCTCTCTGGAATTTGCATTTGGTCCGATCACTGCAATCGTTTTTATCGCAGATTTATTCAATGGAAGAAAATCATTTTCATTTTTTAATAACACAATACTTCTTCTCGCTGCTTCTACCGAAAGATCCACATGTTCCTTACATTCTACCTTTTCATAGGACAGATCTTCATACGGAGAAGGATAATCTTTCATCATTCCGAGACGGATTCTTACCTCTAAAAGCCGTTCCACTGCTGCGGTAATGGCATCCTCATTTACCAGACCAAATTCATATGCTTTGGGCAAATGCAAAAACGCATTTCCACAGTTTAAATCACAGCCATGGTTCACTGCCATTGCCGCCGATTCCTCTGCTGTCACGGTCACATGATGATTAAGATGAAAATCGTTGATCGCCCAACAATCTGATACGACATGACCTTCGAATCCAAATTCATCACGTAAAATATCTTTTAATAAAGTCTTACTTCCACAGGCAGGTTCCCCGTTCACACGGTTGTAAGCACCCATAACCGCCTCCACACCGGCATCCTTAACGCATCTTTTAAACGCGTACAGATAAGTATCATACAAATCATGCTTTGATACTTTTGCATCAAATTCATGACGAAGTGCCTCCGGTCCACTGTGTACTGCAAAGTGTTTTGCACATGCCGCTGATTTCAGGTGTTCCCTGTCTTCCCCCTGAAGTCCCCGAATATAAGCACAGCCAAGTTCTCCAGTCAGATAAGGGTCTTCTCCATACGTCTCATGTCCTCTTCCCCATCTCGGATCCCGGAAAATATTAATATTAGGAGCCCAGAACGTCAGCCCTTTATAGATGCCATGATCTCCTCTTTTCGAAAATTCATTGAATTTGGCTCTTCCCTCAGTAGAAACAACATCGCCAATTGTTTTCAGCAGATTTTTATCAAAAGTTGCTGCCAGTCCGATCGCCTGTGGGAAAACGGTTGCAACACCTGCTCTTGCTACTCCATGCAATGCTTCATTCCACCAGTTGTATGCCGGAATCCCAAGTCTCCCGATAGCCGGTGACTCATATAGCATCTGGCTCATTTTTTCTTCCAATGTCATCTGTGCTGTCAAATATTTTGCATATTTCCTTGTATTCTCACTCATATTTAACCCTTCTTTTTATTTTTACTCTGGATGAAATGTTGTATATCCCTTCATAACGTAGTAAAAGTAACTGACTGTAAATCTGCCGTCCCTTCTCCACGAAACGTCAGATAGATTGCCTGTATCCCATTATCTATTTTGACAGGTGCCTCATAATACTCCCAGACATTGGTAAAGTCCACGGAAATCTTTCCACAGACGGAACCATCCCATGCCGTTCGCACCTCAAATTCTCCTCTTGCATATCCCCGCACGCTGATTCCAATTTTTTTTACATCTTTACATGAAAAATATTTAAACCCTGCTGTAGCATGATCTGTTAAATTCGTAATATATGCAGGATCATAATCTCCATCGCATCCATCCCGCATAATATATGGCTGGTTTTCTCCACCCACATACATTTCTTCTTTTTCTGTAAAAAGGTTACATGCAATATAAGATGGATAAGTCCCCTTTCCTTTCAATGGTTTTCCATTCAGTCCACAGGATGTCATTTCTACCTGCCGGATATGTTCTCCCTGAAACGTGATTGGTTCTGCACACCCCTGTCTGCAATACCAGGAATGATTCGTATGCCTGTGGTAAAAAATATACCATTGATCTCTGATATTTACTATGCCCCCATGATTATTGGCACCATATGCCATCGGTTTTTCCTTTGGTTTTCCATTTGAAATACCAATATCACAGTTGCTGATAATCACACCTCCATATGTAAATCCCTCCAGCGGATTTTTACTGACAGAATAGCACAATTCATGCATTACAACAGAAGAATATATCAGATAATAATATTCTCCTTTTTTCCGAATGGATGGCGCTTCAAAGAATTCATGCTGTTCAAATCCGGTTCCTTTTCCATAAACACGATTTGGCAAAACATAGCGAGGTTCTTCTATCACGGTAAGCATATCCGCCCCTAGTGCCATTCCCATAGCTCCATGACGTGAAGCATCATCCGCTGCACAAAATCCGGTATACAGATACGTTCTGTCTCCCTCTGTAAGAACACCGGGATCAAATTGTGGTTCATCCTGCTGGCGTTCTCCAATTCGATTTCCATTTTTGTCATGTACATATCCATAAAATTGATAAGGTCCATCTGGTTTATCCGCTACTGCCACGGATACAACAGATGCCTTATCCAAAACATAATATAAATAATATCGTCCATCTGCCCCTCGTGTCACATCTGGCGCGTAAAGACACATTTTTCCGTCTTTATTAAGAGGATCATCTGTTTTTCGATAAATAACTCCCCCACAATGCCATTCCCCAAGATTATCTATCGGTGCAGACCAACATACATAATCATTTAAGCAGAACACATGTCCATTGTATCTGTCATGAGAGCCAAAGATGTAAACTCTGTCTCCAAAAACATATGGTTCTCCATCTGGAATATACTCCCATGATGGTAAATATGGGTTGTATACCTGTTTTTTCATTTTGACCTCATTTCTGATAAATCCGATAGTTTCCGGAAAGTGCCAGCATTGCAAACATATAAAGGAAGTTGTCATAATACCTTCTGTCTCCGGTACGGAGCGGTGTATTCCACAAACGCTCCACACATTCCTTTACATAAGGACCATCTGCCGCTAAAGATGCCTGTGCATTTACCGCAATAATGGCAACGGGATGCAGTGCTTTTTCTTCCAGTCTTGTTCCATCAATTAAAAATACGCCATCCCAATGATCCTTTTGCTCTACACAATAAAAATGCTGTATCCTGTTTGCAATTTCTACCTGCCAGTGGTCTGTTCCAAACCACAGATAATCCAGCCCGATATTCGCGATGGTACGGTAAGCATCACTGTAATACCAGTCATGTCTTCCAAAAATTTCCTGATGTTCTTCATGCGGCATACCATTATATTCTGCATATTCCGCCGATAATCCCGTCCTTGGATGGCAGGCGGTATGCAGATAGGCTCTGCTTGCCTCTGCTGCCTGCTTCCAAAACATTTGATCACAGACATCTGCATTTTTGGCAAACAATTCATAAAAATGTGGCAGATGATAAGAGGGATCTGTGAAATCAACTCCCGGCACAAACTTGATCAATTTGTTTGTTGGTTCCCACATAGGTTCCCCTGGATGACCCATTTCGCCTTTGTGCACACACTCCCTTAATATCGCCCTTGCCTCTCTGCTGTAATGGAATATCCCATTTCCATCTCCCCAGCGGGCAGATGCAAAAAATAATGCCATTGCAAAATATTCCTCACCATCCGGAGCCGGTCCATCTGCATTTTTACTTCCGTCAAGTCCGCACGACCAGACAAAATAATTTCTGTTTGGTCCATTTTCCACATACATATGGGTGCGCGCCCATTTCCATAGAGAATCAAATTCTTTCTTTTTATTCATTTGCACACAAACCATCATCCCATAGGACATTCCCTCTGTACGGACGTCATGATTCCCGGTATCCTCCATATAAGCCATATCATCTCCTGCCTCATGGTAAAACCGTTCCCCTTCCTTCCCGTAAAAAATGGTCTCAAAGGTCTGCTCCACTCTCTTTTTTATTTCGTTCTCACGGTATCCGCACTCTTTAAAAACATTGCGGTATACTCCTGTCAAAATAGCTCCTGCCATCATTATTCTCCCACGATCTTTATTCTTTGACACCGCCAAGTGTAAGTCCAGTCACAAAATATTTCTGTAAAAAAGGATAAATACAAATAATCGGCAGCATTGTTACAATCGTAGCCGCTGCTCGTACAGACGTTGGTGTAACTGTACCTACTGCATTTTTCATTGCCTCAGCTGTTGTTCCCTGATTTGTTACAGAAGAAAGCAATTTCATCAACTCATATTGTAAAGTGGTAAGATTGCTGCTCATACGGTTATATAACATTGCATCAAACCAGGAATTCCACTGTCCTACTGCAACAAATAATGCAACGGTTGCATAAACAGGTTTACAAAGTGGAGAATATATTTTTAAAAATATCGTTGTATATCCGGCACCATCTAATTGTGCAGATTCTTCTAAGCTGTCCGGAATGCCATTCATATAAGTTCGTATTACTAACATATTGAATGCACTTACCATTCCGGGAATCACATAGACCCCAAAACTATTTGTAAGTCCTAATCCTTTATACAAAAGGAATGTAGGAATCAAGCCTCCATTTACATACATAGTAATAACCCAGAACAACGATACTTCTCTTTTAAACAGAAATCTCTTTCTGCTCACAATAAATGCCAGAATTGCATTTGCGATCAATGCGAGTAATGTTCCTACAACAGTTCTTGCCACTGTAATATATGCTCCTGTAATCAGATTATCTTTGTGCAAAACGGTAAGATAATTCTTCCAGGTAAACTTTCTCGGCCACAGATAAATACCACCACGGAGTGCATCTGTTCCATCATTCAATGAAATAGCCAGCGTATTTAATACTGGATATAATGTAATAATTACAAACAAAAGCATGATGATCCCATTTACAACCGGAAACACTTCAATTTTTTTTCTCTTCTTTTTTTCTGTATCTGCCATGATACCCCTCCTTAGAACAATCGCTCTTCGCCATTATGTTTTGCAATCTGATTTGCAATAACAATCAATACAATACTTACAAGGCTCTTGAAAATGCCTGCTGCAGTACCAATTGCATAATCACCCTGACTGATACCCCATTTCAATACATAAATATCAATTGTCTGGGATACTTTCTGTACAAGTCCGTTTCCTAACAGATACTGGATTTCAAAACCTGCATTCAACACATTTCCTACGTTCATAAGAAGTAAGATGATAATTGTTGGTTTGATTCCCGGAAGTGTCACATATTTAATTTTACTCCATCTTCCCGCACCATCAATTGCTGCTGCTTCATACAAAGATGGATCAATGGATGTAATTGCTGCCAGGTAAATAATTGCATTCCATCCTGTTTCTTTCCAGACATTCGCAAATGCAACAATAGGCCAGAAATATCCGGGGTGTGCAAAAAAGTTAATCGGCTGACTGATCAGATGAAGGTTCACGAGAACCTCATTCACGATTCCTGTACCAGAAAGCATATCATGCAAAATACCAGTTACAATAATCCAGGAAAGGAAATGTGGAAGGTAGGAAATTGTCTGAACTACCTTTTTTCCCCCTTTACTTTTTATTTCATTTAACAGAATTGCAAAAGCAATTGCTGTTACAAATGTTACGGCAAGGTTGATCACGCCCATCGCCAGTGTATTACGGATGACACGGATAAACGTCGCATCCGAGAATAACATCTGGAATTTCTGTAATCCCACAAATTTTGAATGGAAAATACCAAGCTGTGGTTTATAATCCTGAAATGCCATTGCCCATCCAGCCAACGGAAGATAATAAAATATCACTCCATAAAGGAGCATGATCGCAGACCAGAAGATAAGTACTTTCTGCCTTTTTATCTCTTTCCATGTAATTTTTGTCCTTGGTTCTTTTATTTTCTGTTTGGATTTATTTCTCGTTAACGACATAGCTTCACTCCTTATAAAAAGAGGCAGATGAAATTTTTTTACATCTGCCTGTTTTTAAATTTCATTTTTGATTTTATTTAAACTGTGCTGCCTGTTCCATTCTTCTATCTAATTCATCCTGTAATTCACCTAAGAAATCCTGTGGCTTGCATTCATTATAAACATCCATGTAATTTGCCCATGCACTGTCAAAATCATCTGCCATTACGACCTGTGGAAGCTGCTCATGTTTTACTTCCCCAATCTTGGTCCATGCAAGACCACCCGGCGTACTTGTTGTAAAGTTGTTAGAAAATGACCACATCGGATACCACTCGCCTGGTGCCTCATTGGTTCCAAGCATCTCAACATAAGTCTCAACCCCATATGCCTGGAATGTTTCTTTCACATCATCATTCAAGCCATCAAAAAATTCTTTTGCCTGTCCGTCCGGTTTATTTGCATTGATTCCATCATCACTTGTTCCATTATACTGTGGAAAATAAGAGTACGAACATGAATGAGACGCCTTGTAATCTGTATCAGATGAACGTGTTCTCTGCTCTTCTGTTCTATAAAACTCACCATTTTCATCAACTTGATAGTCAACGCCCTCTACTCCCCAGAAGCGAAGATTATGTATATCCTGATCCAGAAGATCATTTACAAACTGTAATGCTCCCGGTACATCCTGACAACTTACTGTAATTGCAAGACCACTTCCTGCGTTAAAAGCTCCGCCGGAGTTGTGCCACTGATTGGATACACTCTCATCAATTGTGATTGGCAATGGGATATAATCACATCCCTGTTTATCCAGTCCTGCCTGTTTTAACGCATCTCCTGCTGTGTAGGCAAAATCCCACCACTGGTCGATCATACCTAAAACACGTCCGGTTGAAAGTTTGGAAATATATTCATCATATGTCTGTGTAAAGGATTCCGGATCAACAATTCCTTTCTGATATTCCTCATTCAGTTTTCTGAAATATTTTACTGCTGTATCGGAAGTGTTATAGTCAAGAACTGTTAATGTTTCAGGGTCAACCATGCAGCTTCCATCATTCGGATATCCATCTAAGAATTGTGGTGCATTTTCCAGACAGAAATATCTCCAGTCCTCGCAAAGGATTGTGTATGGTATATTTTCTGTTCCGTCTTCCATAGTTGGATTCGCCTCATTATAAGCTTCAATCAAATCAAAATACTGATCCATGGTCTTTACTTCAGGATAACCAGCCCATTTTAATACCCTTGCCTGAATCCAGAAGGCTTCATCATTGTGAGTACATACTTTTTCTTCGTTCTTGATACAGCTGAACTGTGGTATCCAGTAAATGTGTCCATCTTCTTGACGTAACTGCTCCCACTGTAAATCTGTAAACAGATTTTTAATATTGGGATAATCATCCAGATAATCATCCAATGGCACCAATGCACCTGCTTCGTATAACTGCTGTGTACCGGTCTGACCCTCAATAAAATCTGGATATTCTCCTCCGGCGATCATCGTACCGATCGCCTCATCCGCAGTCTGTCCCGTCAGCCATGTTTCTTTTACCTTAGCCCCTGTCTTTTCTGCGATAATCTGCTGAATTTCATTATCGTCATTAATTTCCGAACCTGCTACACCAAAAAATGCAGTAAATTCTTTTACCCCATTTTCATTTTCTTCTGTATTCCCAACAGAAGTTTCAGCTGGCTGTGTTCCTTTGTCGCCACATCCGGCGAGCATTGTTGCAATCATTGTTGATACAAGCAACATTCCTACAAGTTTTTTTCTTCTCATTTTGTAATTACCTCCCTTTTGATAAGATTATTTTACCTTTTTGATCCACACAAACAATCAGACTAACTATAGTAAAAAACAGGGTAAAGTATAGAATATATAACTACCTCCCAAACATCTGTTATCATATTGCAAAAAATATATTCTATTCTTCAATTATTCGAAACTCAATCCACTCCAAATCAATTTTCGGTTTCACAACCTCTGTTTTAATCTTGTAATAACCTCTCTTTAATTCCAATCGACAGATTTTCTGTGTATTGGTTTTTCCCTCTGTTCCGCATGTCTGCAATGTAAAGAATAATTCATCATTGAGGTAGAGATTCACCGCCGCCTGTGCAAGATTGGACTGTGGAGAAATATAGTTTACTATCACATTGTAAAGCCCAACCTGATTTATAAAAATCGGCTGTGTCTTTTTCTCTTCCAGTACGATCTTTACATCTGTTTCCTCTATACCTGATATCCGTTCTGCTTCCCTGTAAACCTGTTCACCATCTGCAAGCGGTTCAAATGCCTTCACTTCATCCAATGGTCTTAACGGACGTTTCATTACCGGTGCCTGTAAAAGAAACCGGCAGATATTCCTTGCGGAACGCTGCAGTTCCCCGATGGTAAGTTTTCCATTGTCCAGTGCATCCAATAGATCATCGCCCATCGCATTAATTTCTGCACCATTATTATTGACCACCATATACAGATCATTCTGGGAACGTACCATTGAAGAAAGGGAATGATGATCCTGTTTGCCACCTGTCACCACATCGTTGACACTTGCCCACCAGTCTGTCATCACAATGCCCTGATATCCCCACTCTTTGCGGAGAATCGTTGTATTAAGATCATAATTGGATGCGGTCCAGTGACCATTAACCGGGTTGTAGGACGTCATAATAGATACTGCTTCCCCTTCTTTTACCGCAATTTCAAATCCTTTCAGATAGATTTCACGCAGTGCACGCTCTGATACGACAGAATCGACCGTATGTCTTGCCGTTTCCTGATTATTTGCTGCAAAATGTTTTACCGTTGCAAAAGAGCCACCTTTTTTGATCCCTCTTGTAACCGCTGCCGCAAAACATCCCGTGATATATGGATCTTCGCTGAAATATTCAAAATTACGTCCATTTAACGGATGACGATGGATATTAATACCCGGTCCAAGCAGGGTATCCACTTCATTTGCAACCAGCTCTTTTCCTTCCATCACATACAGTTCTTCCACCATCGGAAGATTAAAAGAACATGCAAGCAGCGTTCCGATCGGAAGCTGTGTTGCTTTTAACCCGCTCTCCATGCGGATACCGGATGGTCCATCCGCACAGCAGGCAACCGGAATGCCATATTCATGCAGGCTGTCGCTGACACCGCCAAATGCAGAGGCGGTTCCCGGTGTTACTTTAGGGCTGCTCATTCCCTCGCCGCGCACGATCGTTACAAGCTCCTCTTTGCTTAGCTGCGCAAGGAAATCGTCTAACGTTGCCTTTCCACACGAAACATCCGAAAAACAGATCCCACAGTTTCCTGTGATCTCAAGCTGTTTTGGCAGGTTTTCCCTGATCCTCTCTTTTAAATCTACCGTTTTCTGCGGCACATCCTCTTTTTTGATCTCATAGTTTTTCCCTTCGCCACTCTTTACCGGATGGATCCGCCAAAATGGCTGTTCCGGTGCAAGTGCTTCCTGTAAGGTCTCTGTTACCTGAAGTTCTTCTACCCGAAGGCCACCTTTTTGACCCACATCTGCAACCTGTGTATGGCGCACACTGTTTCCCACATGAAAAATATAATTTCCTGCCTCTAACACATAGCAGGATCTGTGGCCTGTCACACCGGAATCATCATAGGAAGCCAGAGAACTTACCGGAATGTCCAGCGTTAATTGCTGCACTTCTCCCGGCTCTAACTCTTTTGTCTTTGTAAATGCCTTTAATTCCCTTACCGGTTTTCCAAGTGCACCCTGCGGTGCCTCTACATAGATCTGTACGACTTCTTTTCCTTTAAAGTTTCCTGTATTTTTGACCTGAACCGTGATCTGAACTTTCTTTCCGCACTCTTTTGTTCCCGCCTCTAAAATCTCTATCGTAAAGTCAGTATAGGAAAGTCCAAAGCCAAATTCATACAGTACTTTCTCAGGACAGAATGTCTCAAAATACCGGTACCCCACATAGATATCCTCGGTATAGAAATTGCGCACCGTATCGCCAAAATCATTTGCGGACGGATAGTCTGCAAGTGATCCTGCAATGGTATCGGTCAGTTTTCCGCTCGGTGATACTTTTCCACTTAAAAGATCTGCTACGGCATGTCCACCTTCCATACCGCCCTGCCAGATGTAAAGAACCGAACAGATACGCCCCTGATAGGCAGGATCACTTACCCAGCTCATGTCAATGATGTTTGATACATTCAAAAGAACTGCTACCTGCTTAAAATAAGTTGTCAGCACACGTAAATTTCCCAGTTCTTCCGGTGTTAAAAGATAACTTCCGGCTTCGTTGGCGTAATCTTTATCCTCTCCTGCGGTACGTCCGATCACAAAAATTGCCTTTGTGGATTTTTCCGCTGCCTCTCTTGCAAGTTCTTCCGTGATCACCATTTCTTTCTGATGCCATGGCTCTGCAGCCCAGCCACCACCGCCATTGTCAAACGGATTTTCTTTTAACCATTCCTGATAAACTTCTACCAGTTCCTCATTTATCGTAAACTCGCCGCTCTCTTTCATCGCATCGTAAATATTGATCGAATACGGTACATTTACCGCTCCACCGGAACCGGTTCCACTGCGGTAAGTTACAAACTGACATCTTCCAAACACAGAGATCATTTCCTCTTTTTTTAATGGAAGCATGTGTCCTTCATTTTTTAATAAAACAGCTCCCTCTGCGGCTGCTGCTCTGCAATATGCTCCAAATCCTTCTAACGGAACTCCAATCGTATTCTTTGCCATTTTTCCTCCATCCATTTCTTTCTTGTTTTCTTTTTCTATCTCTATTCTAGTAAAATGCCCGTTCCCGTGCTATAATTTTTCTATTCAAAAATAAAACGATTTTGTCCTTGGAGGTTTTCGATGAATTATCCGGAAGAAGAAAAACAATATATCGACGGGATTGCCTGTCAATATCTGTGTCACATTCAAACAGCCGAAAAATCCGGCAATGTATTTCCTGCGCATTTTCATTATTATATCGAAATGTTATATGCGCTGTCCGGGGATTTCCGTATTTACTTAAATGGAAATTATCACGAATTTGCTTCCGGCGATTTTGTTTTGATCAATTCCAGAGAAGTGCACCAGATCGATGCCATTTCCGAAAACGGCGGTTCTTATATTGTTGTGCGTTTTCTGCCGGAACTCATCTATGACGGGATCAGCCAGAGCCATTTTGAATTAAAATATCTGCTTCCATTTATCACAGAAAACAGCATAAATGAAAAGGTGATCACAGCTTCCATCTTAAATGAGAAAAACTCCTCCATTCCAAAACGGATGAAGGATATTATAAAAGAAGCGACCAGGCAGGAATACGGCTATGAGCTTGCCATCAAAAACCAGATCGGCGGAATCTACCTCTGGCTGCTGCGCTACTGGCACATGAACGAAAACAATACCCTGTTTCCCGTCTCTACGGATCAGCAGTTAAAACAGCAGTTAGCCCCTGCTCTAACCTATATGTTAAAACACTACGAGCAGCCCATTACGGCATCCGAAATGGCAAAGCTGTGCCATTTAAGTTACAGTTATTTCTCAAGGAGTTTTCATCGTCTGATGCACATGAAGTTTAACGATTACTTAAATGACATCCGTATCCGGGAAGCAGAAAAACTGCTTGTCTCCACCACATTAAATGTGACGGAAATCGCAGCTTCTGTCGGTTTCTGTACCACCAGTTATTTTATCAAACAGTTTCAAAAGCATCGGCACATCTCGCCAAAGCAATACCAGATGAATTGTTTTAAATAAAGTGTGCATCCCTATACAGCAAAAAAGCCTTGTAAGTATCTCTACTTACAAGGCCAAATGCAGGAGATGGGACTTGAACCCACACGATATTGCTACCACAGGCACCTGAAGCCTGCGCGTCTGCCAATTCCGCCACTCCTGCATATCTGTCATCCGGATCAATAGAACGTACACGTTGCAACATCCTATTTTCATGAATAAAAAATGCGGAAGATGGGACTTGAACCCACACGAGCGCAATGCTCACAAGATCCTTAGTCTTGCTCGTCTGCCAGTTCCGACACTTCCGCAAATCGTTCATCTCTCGTGACGACTTGTTTATAATATCAAACTTACGCTTTCTTGTCAACAACTTTTTTGATATTTTTTGCAATTTTTTTCTTTTTTATAAGAACTGTTTTTCAAAAATTTCCGCACGCATCGGTTTGCCGAAAAAATACCCCTGTATCAGTTGTATTTTACTGTTCTTTAATGCCTTAATCTGCTCTTCGGTCTCTACTCCCTCCACGCACACTTTTACATGGATCGTGGAAGCCAGTTCTCCAACCATCTTCACAAACGCATTCGAGAACTCATCTTTTCCGATATCAATAATAAAGCAGCGGTCGATCTTGATCACATCGATCGGCATCTCCCGGATATGATTTAAGGAAGAATAGCCCGTTCCAAAATCATCCAGTGCCACACGGATCCCAAGTCTCCTGATGTCTGCCAAGATCTGCTTCATACGCACCATATCGTTGATTGCAAGGCTCTCGGTCACCTCAAGTGTCAGATTTTCCGGTGTGATCCCTGTCTCTTTTACGATCTGATAAACCTGCTCTACGATATCATTCTGTAAGAGCTGGACAACGGATAAGTTGACATTGACCTTATACTCCGGATGTCCCATATCATTCCAGTATTTGCAGCGTTTGCACGCCTCACGGAGCACATATTCCCCAATCGGATTGATCAGTCCTAAATACTCTGCCAGCGGGATAAAATCGGTTGGCGGGATAAAGCCAAGTTCACCGGAATTCCACCGGATAAGTGCCTCTGCTCCCACACACGGGCTGCCCGGTTTGGTAACGTCCACGATCGGCTGATAATAAACCTCAAATTCCCGGCACGCATTCTTGGTCGCATTTCGCATATTTTTTTCGAGGTCAAGACGTTTGTGTGATGTTGTCGCACTGTCCACGCTGTCCTCATAAAATTCAATCCGGTTCTTACCGGCACATTTTGCCACATAAAGGGCGATATCCGCCTTTTTGGTCAGTTCTTCCACGGTGTCCCCGTCGGTCGGGAAACGCACGACACCCATACTCATCGTACAGTAATAATCGGCTCCTTTTAACATCCATGGCTTGGTAAACAATGTCTTGATCTCATCTAAAATATCCTGCAGCATGGAAATATGCAGATATGACAAGATGATGATAAATTCATCGCCACCCATACGGTAGCAGTTGTTTTCCACACCCGGGATTTTCTTCAAACTGTTGGAAATATCCTTTAACAGAATGTCTCCATACTGATGTCCCAGTCCGTCATTGATGTGCTTAAAGTCATCCAGATCGATATAAAGAAGCGCACCCTCTCCGTGAAACTCTCTCGTCTGCTCAATATAACGCTGCAGATCCTGCTCACAGCGCATCCGGTTGTAAAGACCGGTCAGGAAATCGTTGTTTGCCTGCCGTTCAATCTTCTGCTGATACAGCTTTTTATCAGTGACGTCATAAACCGTGCAGAGGAGGACTTTTCTGCCATCCACCCAGTCAATACGGGTACTGTGCAGATCAAACCACCGCTCCTCCTCCGGCTGATAGATCTCTTTAAAATAGGTCTCCTGATTTGGCAGCATATCCGTTTCCAGATTCTTCTGCAGCTGCTCAAGCCCCTTCTGGAACGCATTTTTAAAACGCTGATTGGTATAGAGTGTGGTTCCGTCCGACGGATCTAACACATACACCGCACACCCGATATTTTCCAGAATCGCTTCCAGTGATGTATAAGAACTGGCAAGTGAATTTTTGGCGATCCTCTTCTGTAAAATGCTTTGTATGATACGCTTTACATCATTGACAAACTTGATCTCACTGACATCCCAGATGTGCTTGTTCTTGCACTCGCAGAAACATACATACATCCCGGCACGCCCATTTACCACGACTGGTAAAAAGATACCCGCCTTTAAGCTCGTCCGCTCAAACAACCGGTAAAATTCATCCGGCATCATGGAATCCGAGGAGATCATATATGGCTTTCCGTTAAAAAATGGCAGCTCACTCTTATTCTCACCCTGCGCCTCAAATACGTCCTGACCTGCATCTGCCGCCCTGTATTCACAGATCACATCCACCGTCTGTCCGTCTTTATTTTCACGAAGCAAAATTCCCTGTGAGATATCCAGATATTCACAGGTATCTTTTAAAATATGGCTGACCACCTGCTCAAAGCTGTCCTCCGACTCAAGCATCTTAACGATCGCTGTCATGGTCTCATTGCGGTGCAGCTCTGCCTCCATCTGAGCGGCAGTCTCACGGCTCTTGACAAATGCCTCCTGCGCCATCAGTTCTTCCATTTTAACGGCAAACATCTGTTTTGAGAGGGTTTCCAGAAATTCGATGGACTTATAATAGCGTTCCTGTGTGGTCTTTAAGACGTAGTCCGGTACCTCCACACCTTCCTGTTCCAAAACACCCACCACGATCCAGATTGCCTCGGTCTCTCCGCTGACCCGGATGGCAACTCCGCACATTTTCAGATAATCTGCCCCGCAGTCTTCCTCGACGACGCTCTCAATGTTGCTGTCCATCAGCCTGCCAAGCAGTGCGATGTGTTTGTCCATATCAATCCTGCTGTGGATAAACTCAAGTTCCTCCCTGGAACCAAATGCCTTGGTCACAACGCCCTGCTTTTTGCTCAGGCAGACGAGATAAACATTATTCGCTTCACAGAAACGATCCTGCAAAATCTGCATCAGGGACGCGTCCAATAGTCCCTGCTCCATTCCACCTTGTTTTTCTTCTCTTTTCCTGATTGAAAATGCCATTCCTTTACCCCTTCAGTTCCACAACATACAAAGAAAACAGTTCATTCTTACGAATTGTAAACTCCGCTAACAGCCGGTACTCTTTGTGCAGTCTCAACTGTTTTTTTACAAATCCTTCTTCGTTTGAATAAAAGATCATTCTGCCTCCCGGAAGCAGGATCTCTTTTGATTTTTCAAAGAAACGTGCATAAAACGCATCCATTTCTTCTTTTGTCTTTCTGCCACGCATCGGCATGTTTGTTATGATCTCATCAAATGGATAATCATGTCTGAAATCAAAATAATCTCTGTGGATATAATGGATCAGCTCTCCGGCTGCTGCTGCATTTTCGCGTGCGCCTGCAATCGCATCCCCGAAAATGTCAATCCCGTATTTCTCTCTTGCCGGCACCGCAATATCACGCTCGATCAGCATGGTTCCCACACCACAGAACGGATCTAAGATCTGTGCATCCTCTTTTAAATAAGACTCTGCTGCTTTCACTAACGTTGCCGCCATAGCCGGATGGATGGATGTTGCCACTGCATGTTTCCGGTAAGAAAACCGCCGGTCCGGTATCGTATAGAGTTTTAAAAACGGGATCAGATTTCCCTCTTTATTTTCGATCAGCCGTATCTCGATCTCATAATCCCCGGTGGAATTTTGAAGTTTTCTCTTGGTATCGCGTTCCAGCCCGGATGCAAATTTTTTTGCAAACGCACTCTTTTTCGCCAGATCCATCCGTGTTTTTAATTCCAGTCTGAAATAAAAGACATCCGCATCCTTATGGCACTCTGTCAAAAGCTCCCACAAGTCGGACTCTGCGATCATTTCCGCTGCGCAGGCGGCATCCTGCGGGATCGCACCGCCGCAATGCAGTGGGAACAGTAATTCACGGTAAGTCCGCAGGCGGACAAACGGCTTGATCTGCTCCGTATGGATGAGCACTCCAAGCGGATGCTCCTTTTCCGTTCTCCTGATGGTCTTTGAGAGTTCCCTTACCTCCTTCAGTGTAACCGATCTTGTATCCCGGTTTGCGGTAAGAAGGATCTCATGTGGTTTCTGAAAGCCGGTAAACTCGTGCTTTTTGACTCCGTCTGCTGCCACCAGCAGTTTTCCAAGCTCCCGTAACTCTTCCTCGATATGTTTTCGTTCCTCTTCTGCAGGTTCCAGTTCTAAAAGCTGTTGTTTCCGTTCCCTGATCCGTGGAATAAATTCTGAAAAATCCAGTTTTCCGAGCGCAGTTAAATAGGCACTCTTTACAAAAAGTGTCTGCTCCCTCTCGTAGGCATTCCACAATACATCTGCCGCATCCTGTATGCCAAGTTCTCCCAGGAGCAGGGCTGCACCTTTTCGCACCTTGGCATCCTCCTCGGATAAAAGTGGCACAAGAAGCGCACCACCCTCAAGCTCTGCTTTTAAGCTGGCTGCCTTTTCTTTGTCCTTTGCTTCTTTTCTGAGAAACTGTATCGTCTCACGAAGCGACTCTTTTGTCTGCAATTTTTCCAAATCTGTCTTCCACATATCGTTTCCTCGACCTTGTTAATAGTACTATTTTACTGTATTTCCTCTGTTTTTGCAATACCATAGGTGTCGATATAAGCTGTGACATCCGACCGGAACGTATCCCACGCCCACTGGTTTTCCACATAATATTTCGGGCAGTTTTTCCCCGTAACATCATAGTGACGGATCACATCCTCTATCGTAAGATCATACCGCCCCATCAGCCATGCCACCAGATGGATCAGCGACTGATATGTCTCATCATTAAATTTGCCTGTGTCATCCGGGATACAACACTCGATTGAGATCGTATCTGCATTCCTGTCATTGGAAGCATATGCAATTTCGCTGCATGGAATACACTGAACAATTTCACCGGAAAGTCCGATCACAAAATGGCTGCTCGCATACGTCTCCCCGCTCTGCGCAAGTCCCTCAAAATAGCCCCGGTTCTGTTCTGCCGTTGTACCGGGATTTGCTGTGTAATGGACCACGATACCATTTACTTTTTCCAGTGCCGTTCCCGGCCTTGAATATTCATTGATATCCAATAACTCTACGATCAGCTCCGGACGCTCCTCGATATATTTTGTCGTCTCAACCGGTGCCACCGTCTGTGTTTTCTCTTTTCCCTTTGTCAGGAAACGATAAACTCCTGTCACGATCATACATACGACCGCAGCGATCGTCAGCACAAGGATCACACGCGCACGCCTCTGCTGTCTTCTCTTTCTTTTCCGCCGCAGCTCACGCGCCGCCGCACGTCTTTGTTCTTCCCTTCCCATACTCTCATTTGCTCCCACGCATCTTCCGCTCTACCTCATTTCCTGGTCTGCCGGTCTGGTACATAAGATCTGTTTCATCAGCTCCGGTACCGTAAATACATCTTCAAACAGGAAATCATCCTCCAACAGTTCTACATTTTCCTCGGAGTGCTCCACTTCCTTGGCATAGATGCGCGCCGTATCCACACGGTCTGCCTCTGTAAATGTTCCATTGGTAAAAAAACGTGCTGCATCCATCTCGCGCACCAGCAAAAATCCGGTCACAGCAAACTGCGCTTTTGCCAGCAGATTTTCATCATAAAATGCACGCATAAAATAACGGTAGGTAAAATAGACTAACAGGTGCTCATACTCATATTTTCTCTCTCCGAGTGTCTCTAAAAACTCCTGTAATCTTGTCTCATACTGTTCCTCGGAATAGACCTGCTCCAGCTGCTGCTTTGCCTGTTCCCATTCCTGTCCCAGTCCTTCTAATTCCTCATAACACAAAAGACGCTCCCTAAAACACTGGTATGGTGTTTTTTCACTCGCCGTTTCTTCTTTGGGCACGGTATGAAAGATCTCCTGCTGCATTTTTGCAATATAGGCAAGATAATCTGCCGCACGGTCTTCGATGGCACGCTCTCTGTCCTGCAGCAGTGCGACTGCATGGTCTCTCGCTGCGATCAGTTTTCCTGCCAGCTCCCATTCTTCATCTGTCCATTCCGTATCTTCATACTCATCCGGCAGGGTCTTTTCTTCCCAGTGCATCTTTTCTGTTTTGCGGAACACGATCCTTCCCACTTCCTCACAGGAAAGACAGAGCACACGCTCGCGCACACCCGGATAATCAATGACAAAACGCGGGTATTCCGTACATACCTCGCTGAGTGCCTCCTCGCCCAGCTCAATGTAGATCCTGCACAATTTATGTTCGTTTAACATCGGGCACCAGCCATTTTCCCGCAATGTAAATTTCTGGTCTTTCATGTGTTTCCGCATGAAATCTCCCATCGGCCCCTCAACCGACTCATAATAGGCTGCCGAATCGTCATCCAGATCGATCTCCCAGCCAATACAACAGCTGTCGGAGCACTCGCTTGCAATACAATGAAATTCCTTATAATAAGATGGTAACCGTAAAATCATATTTCCTCCATATATAAAAACAGGCTGTCCACCGACAGCCCTTATTCTTTGAAATGATTACTCAACATATATCCAACACACCAGACTCCACCTGCAAGTGACAGATAGACAAATCCCTGTATGAAAGCAATGATGATCTTTCCAAGGGATAGATTTCCTGCCAGGTATGCAACGATCAGTCCCTTAACCGGCCTGGTTAAGATCATATAGCCGCCAACATAACACCAGCCTATCACACCCAGTATATAGCAGAGTGCCGCTATCAGCACTTTCCATGTAACTTTCATGTTCTACTCTCCCTCTGTCTGTATCACGACTCACATATATTTATTGTATCACATTTTGTCACTTTTTGCAAGGAACCTGCCCGCCTGCTTTCTTTGTGGAGTCCCGCACGATCAGTTCCGGCTCCACCACGATCTGATGAAGTTCTTCCTTTTCTCCACCGTCTTTTATAATCTTAAGTAATAGTTCTGCTGCCATCTGTCCTAACTTTTCCTGTGGATGCGCTATAGTCGTGAGTGGAATCTTGGCATTCTCCGCCAGATAGGAATTATCATAGCCTGTCACGGAGACATCCTCTGGAACGATAAGACCGGTATCCTCGAGTGCCCGGATGACTTCCAGTGCGATCTGGTCATTATAGGATACGACCGCATCAAACATCAGTCTTTCCCGCTCTTCTGCCATCTGTTTCATCTTCTCATAAGGATGTGTCTTCCGGTCCTCGGTATAAAACCAGACCACCTTATCCGGGTCATAGGGAATCCCGGACTCCTGCAACGCCTGCACGTAACCCTTGTGCCTCTGCTGCCCCTGCGTATCATCCGCCTTGAATACCCCGACAATGTTCTGATGCCCGAGTTCGATCAGATGCTTTGTCACCAGATAACCGCCACGGCAGTCATCCATCAGGATATACGGTTTTTCCTTCAGCTGGTCATAACTGCCCTGGATAAACACATACGGGATCTGATATTCATCCAGCATCTGGTACAATTCGATGTGCCGGCAGAATATCTGGCTTTTGCTCGGTTCGATGATCAGTCCGTCAATGTCTTTCTGTAAAAGTTCTTCCAGACATTTTGCTTCCAGTTTTCTGGAATTTCTGGTATTTTTCAGTAAAATACTGTAACCGTTTTCTGTCAGCACCTGATCGATCCCCTGTATGACTCTCGGAAAAATATAGTCCGACAGGTAGGTTGTGACAACTGCAATGTTTTTGGATTTTCCGGTATGGCGCATCATTTCCGAACAAAAGGTTCCTCTTCCGTGTTCTGCATAAATATAACCCTCATTTTGCAGGATCTGCAATGCTTTGCGTACAGTCTGTCTGCTCACCTGAAACTCAGCCGACAGTTCATTTTCCGAGGGAAGTTTTTCTCCCGGTTTGATGTTTCCGGAAATGATCTGTTTTCGCAAATCTTCCATAATATCATAATATTTCAATTTTTTATCCATAAAGCAGTTTTACCCCATAATTTTCAAAAAGTTTGTCATTTCCTGTTAATTTTTCTGACATTATGTCGATATATGTTACAAAGAAACAAAGAACTATAGGAAAGCACTTTTGTCAAGGAGGATGATTGTCGCAATCTACTTAGAATCTATTTCAATCGTAACACCTATTACCCCGGTAACCCGGACCAAACGGATCACCCCACAGAAGCGTGACTCAAACAACCGTTCCAGACAGGAAACCTGCTCCTTTGCAGCAATGCTTGAATCCATGTCCAAAACGGATCTTGAGAAGACATCAAACGGATTTGATGCCATCGCTTAACCTTATGAAAGAGAGGTCAGACCAACTGCCTGCTTTGCAAGCTGGTCGGCCTCTTCATTTCCTTCTACGCCGGAATGTCCCTTGACTTTCACAAAATGTAACCGTATCACATCTTTGATCGACTGCACATACTCATAATATGCGATCGTTCCCTCTTTATTTCGTTTCCACATCCCGGTTGCCCACATTTCAATGCCCATATAGTCATAATAGATCGTGAGTTCGGAAAGTCCAAGTTCCACTGCACGTTTCATCGCCGCCATACTTCCAAGGATCTCTCCTGCCACATTCCGCATGGATGCCATCTCTGCATCATCTCCTGCGCCCTGCAGTACTTCCTTTTGTCCCTGATGGACTAAAAATCCGCCATATCCATAACGCTTTTCTGCCACATTAAAAGATCCATCCACGAACGCATAAATTTCCGGTAGCTGCTCTTTGGCAGCTGTTTTTTCTGTGCCCTTTTTTTCTGACCCTGTTTTTCTTTCGCCCACTTCTTTTATCGTGCCACCATCAAGGAATGCCCTTGCCTCCTCATAAGTCATAAATCCCTTGTAGATCGCACCTTTATAGCCGTCCACCATGCTTTTGCATGCTGCCCAGGACTCATAGATGCCCGGCTTTTTTCCTGCTTTTACCGCATAATATTTTTTTGCCATCTAGTTCTCCATTCCATTGACCAGTTTATAATACAAAATGCCATATAATTCCCGCACATAATAAGTTGGAAAATACAAAATACTCGTGTGTGCCGGCGTACTGTAACTCTTTAACCCCAGCTTTTCTGCCATATCATTGGCACGGTATTCATGGAAGCCGCTTGTGATGATCGTTACCTCCATTCCAAGGTTTCTTTTGCTTAGGATTTCTTTTGAAAATGCAAGGTTCTCCCTCGTATTGGTCGAAGCATCTTCTAAGATCAGCCTGTTTTCTTCAATCCCACGCGCGGTCAGATATTCATACATGCAGCCCGCCTCTGAAATCTCTTCGTCTTCTCCTTTTCCACCCGATAAAATGGCAACGGCAGCCGGTTCACTCACCAGATAATCATAGGCAGCCTCCAAACGCTCCGTCAGCACACGGCTCGGCTTACTTCCTTTTACCTTACAGCCAAGTACGATCGCAGGCACCCCATGCTCTGTTGGTCTGTTTTCTGCCGCACGCACCATCCATACCGTCTCGATCAGTGCCACGCAGACTACTGCTGCTATCATCACACCAATTACGATGAGAAAAATTTTCCCTCCCGTATGCTGTGATACTTCACGCAAAAACAGATGTACTTTTCTCCAGAATAAGCCATAGAAAAACAGCAGTGCTGCAAGGATGACACCGGTCACTGTTCCGATATTTACGATCCCATTCTGAAACAGTGGTGCCAGAAACAAAAGAAGAAGGATGATCCCGCCTCCCATAAACAGATAACATATTTTTTCCATGCAAGTCTCCCTTATTACTGTGATCTTTGAATTATCAAAAAAATCGGGATGCGTTTCCGCATCCCGGTTCTATGACAATTCCAATTTGCAATTCGCACGCATCTTTAACGGACATTCATATACGTTGTCATTGTTCTCTTTTGCAATATAGGAAAGCGGGCACTTACGGCAATCTCCTGTCGTAAAATCTCCCGGCACTTCAAAACTCATTGTTGCTATTTTGATTCCTTTTGCAGCTTCTTCTTTTCGAATGTGATTCCAGGATAATACCTGACCACATCCTCCGCATTTCTCTGTGTTGACCGTTGTCGGTCTCTTACAGGTCGGACATGCGTAGATCACTCTGCCATCCGTATCTGTTGTCTCAACTACATCCGATGGAAATTGTTTTATTAATTCCGCTCTTAAATCGTCCCGCATAGTTTCGCTCCTTACACTTCTTTATCCCTTGTAATTCTTACTGACTCTCAGTATAGCATATCTTTTACCCCAATGCCACATCTAAAATCATCATAATCAGAAATCCCACGGCAAATCCGATCGTTCCGATATTTGAATGACTTCCGCTCGATGCCTCTGGCAGTAATTCCTCCACAACAACATACAACATTGCTCCTGCAGCAAACGCCAGCAGATACGGCAACAGCGGTGTCACGATCCCGGTTAAAAGGATTGTGATAAATGCTGCGATCGGTTCTACCACACCGGATGCCATCCCGTAGACAAACGCTTTTCTGCTGCTGCACCCTTCGCCTTTTAGTGGAAGTGAGATGATCGCTCCCTCCGGGAAATTCTGAATGGCAATTCCAACAGAAAGTGCGACTGCTCCTGCCAGTGTGATCTTTTCATTGCCGGATAAGAGTCCTGCAAATACAACTCCCACTGCCATTCCCTCCGGTATATTGTGCAGTGTCACAGCCAGTACCAGCATCGTTGTTTTTTTTAGCGAACTTGGAAGCCCCTCCGGTTTTTCTTCGTTTAAATGAAGATGCGGTACCAGACGATCCATTGCCAGTAAAAACAGCATACCAACGGAAAACCCGACTGCTGCCGGCAGAAAGGCAAGCCTGCCCATTGAATCCGACATATCGATTGCCGGGATCAGAAGCGACCAGACGGATGCCGCCACCATAACCCCGGATGCAAATCCGAGCAACGCCTTCTGCACCAGTGGATTCAAGTCATTTTTTAAGAAAAATACACAAGCTGCACCAAGTGTTGTCCCCAGAAAGGGAATCAATAATCCTATTGTAATATCCAAAAACGTCCCCCCTTATGTCTGCCTTAACTTAACTTTGCATCTGCTTTCTGCTGGAATTTCTCAGAAGGCACGATAAAACGCTCGTGGATGCCCTCTCCGATCTTTCCTGCTTCATCCTCTACATCCACTGCGAATACAAGACGTCTTCCGTCTACCTCAACCAGTGTCGTATTACAGGTGATTTTCATTCCAACCGGTGATGCGGACAGATGCTTGATATTTAAGCTGATCCCGACAGTTACCATTCCATCTTCCAGCTCTCCTGCTACGCTCTTCCATGCAGTCTCTTCCATTAATGCGATCATTGCCGGTGTTGCAAACACCTTTAAGGTACCGCTTTTCATGGTTTCTGCTGTATTTTCATTTGCTACGGTCATGGTCTGCTGACCTTTGATCCCTGCTTCTAACATATGTTTTTCCTCCTGATCTGTTCCTTTTTCGCCCTTCATCATAACAGATTTATTCTGTTCCCTCAACCTCTTTTGGCAATACAAGATTTAAAATGACTGCTACCAGATGATCCCCATTACGATCGGTGCGATATTTGCCACAAACATTGCAAGAATGTGCTGCAATCCAAACGGGATTGCCCTTCCCACAGGCACTTTTTCCGTCCAGTGTGTAAATATTCTCTACTGATGCTTCTTTCGTTTTCATTCTGTTCTCCATCCCTTATATTTACTGTGGTATGATCGTGCAGTTCATCGTGTGATCCGCCCCGGCTTCTATTTTGATCGTAAGTCCGGTCGGCACACTTTCTTTTCCCTGCTCATCATACCAGAAAAAGCCCGGTGTTCCGGAATCTATGACAGCCCCATCCGTAAAATATCCGCCATTGTCATTGACCAGACGCAAAATACGCCTGCCCTGATGTGTCGTATCATAATAGGGACTATATCCATTGTACCGAAACTCCTCTGACCTGTTCTCATTTTCATATACCTCTGCATCGACATGCAAGATCCGAACCCCTTCTACGTTTCCACCCAGTGCCGATGCCATATTAGCTTCCGCTGTATTATATTCGATCAGAAAATATTCCCCGGTAAAAATACCATTTTCATCCGTTTCTCCTGTATCAAGCGGCAGGATAATGCAGTCTCCTTCTCTCTGTGCGGAATGCAGCTGATACGTCTGCTTCCCGCCTGTATAGATGTTTACATTTTTCCGCTGCAGCCACCCCAATGCCAGTTTGGAAAACATGCTGTAGTCCCCTGTCATGTCATCCATCATTTCAGCCCCGGCAACGCCATTCATCGCATCATAATCGATCTGCACATCATATTTATAATAATCCGGGAGTCCCATACAATGTCCGAACTCATGGCATAGCTCCGCAACAAAATAATCCTCTTCTCCCTGATACGGCTGTGCATCATTGATAATGTATTTCTCCAGCCGCATCCCGTCTACCGTAAAATCAGTGTCGATCCACCAGGTCGCCTGACAGCCATACCAGTAGTCATCCTCTCCTGCGATACTTAACACAAACGCATCCAGATAGCCATCCCCATTGGCATCATACTTTGTATAATCGATCACCGGATCAAATGCCGTCAGTACCTCTTCCGCCAGTTTCTCAAAAGAATGTTCCTCATTCTTGTAATACGCCATCGGATATCTGGTCTGATAATCAAATACATCCCCCTCCAGTATCAGCCTTCCATAGGAAGCATTTTTTTCAAAAGAGGTCATACTGTTTTGCCGGTCCGCGTCAAATACCACCCTTTGGATCTCCTCTGCACTCATCCGGTCCGTCCAGTATGTGATATCTTTAAATTCTACCATAAATACCGGAATTGTGACTTGACCCACAGATGGCGTTCCATGCGGATCAAACGCCTGGCAGAATCCACCCACGTATGCCTCCTGATAGATACGTGCCTGCTGCAGACAGCCTGCACATAAAAGTGCTGTTGCCGCGATCAATACGGCAACACGTTTCTTTTTCGTCATTTCCTACTTCTTTCCACTGCTTTTACAGTACTCTTGATAAAAATTCCTGCAGTCTCTTACTCTTCGGTGCACGGAAGATCTCGTCCGGTGTACCCTCTTCTGCGATCACACCTTCATTGATAAACATGACCCGATTTGCAGCCTCTCTGGCAAATCCCATCTCATGAGTTACTACAACCATTGTCATTCCACTTGCCGCAAGCTCGCGCATTACCTGAAGTACTTCCCCTACCATTTCAGGGTCCAGTGCCGAGGTCGGCTCATCAAAAAGTATGACATCCGGATTCATTGCAAGGGAACGTACAATGGCGATACGCTGTTTCTGTCCGCCGGAAAGCTGTGCCGGATATGCTTCTGCTTTATCAAGCAGTCCGATACGTGCCAACAGTTCCTCTGCTTTTGCAGATGCCTCTTCGCTCGTCATCAGTTTTAATTTTACCGGTGCAAGCATGATATTCTGGCGGATGGTCATATTCGGGAACAGGTTGAACTGCTGGAATACCATTCCGATCTTCTGGCGCATCTGGTTGATGTCTGTTTTTTTATCGGTAATATCCGTTCCCTCAAAAAGGATCTGTCCTCTGGTCGGTACTTCTAAAAGATTTAAGGAACGCAGAAACGTTGATTTTCCGCATCCAGATGGTCCGATGATTGCAATGACATCCCCTTTTTTTACAGTCGTGCTGATGCCTTTTAACACTTCCTGTTTCTCGTAAGATTTGTGTAAATCCCGCACCTCTAAGATTGTTGTATTATCGTTCACTGCTGCGTAATCTCCTCTCTAATTTGCTGACAAAAGTGCTTAAGAGCATGACAAATGCCAGATATATGATCGCAACGGCGATCAACGGCAGAAATGCTTCATAAGTATTGCTTCGGATGATATCTCCGCCTTTGGTCAGATCCATTAATCCGATGTAACCACTGATGGAAGTCTCTTTCAGCAAACTGATCACCTCGTTTAATAGTGCCGGCAAAATATTTTTGATCGCCTGTGGCAGAATGATCGACTGCATGGTCTGGCTGTAATTTAATCCCAGGCTTCTTCCTGCCTCGAACTGTCCCATATCAACGGACATGATGCCGGAACGCACGATCTCTGCGACATAAGCGGCTGAGTTCAGTCCAAAGGCGATCGCTGCTACCACGATCTTATTGGTTACCGATGCAAGGATGACATAATAAATGATCAAAAGCTGGATCATAACAGGCGTACCGCGGATTACCGTCAGATATACCTTGCAGACTGCATTTAAGATCGGAAGTTCCCCGTTTCTGTCATGATTTGTCCTTACGATCGCAATTAAAAATCCCAGTACAATACCGAGCATTACCGCAAATAATGTAATGATCAGTGTATTTCCAAAACCTTTTACAATGTAAAGATAACGGTTGTCCTTCACAAAATTATCGTACAGTTTCTCCTTTAAGCTGTAACCGCCGGTACTGCCACCATCACGCACGATAATGACCTGTTTTGTCGTGATATAGGTATCGGTAAAATTGATATTCTTTTTCCGGTCCTCCGTTACGGTAAAGCCGGATGCACCTACATTGACTTTTCCAGATGTAATCGCTGCAATGATCGAATCAAATGCCATATCCTCGATCTGCATATCCATCCCCAGTTCATCACTGACCGCACGCATGATATCCATATCAATACCGGTAATCTGGTTATTCTCATAATATTCATAAGGTGGGAACTCTGCATTTGTTCCGATGATCAGGGTTCCGTTCGTGCGCTCCACATCCTTGCTGACATAAGGATATGCCCCGATCTCCTCTTCGGTTCCGATATAATTTTTTATAATGTTATCGATCGTTCCGTCTGCCTTTAATTTCTCGATCGCCATATTGATCTGCTCCAACAGTTCCGTGTTTTCTTTTCCCACACAGAACGCATAATCTTCCAGCGAAAACTCTTCGTCGATAATACGGATATTGCTGTTTTGCTTTACAAATTCAATTCCCGGCTGTTCGTCAATGACAACGCAGTCGATCTTTCCAAGTTTCAATGCCTGAATCGCATCTGCTCCCTTGTTGTAACGCTCGACCGTCGTTCCGGCTTCGTCCCCTTCATAGTCAGAAACATAGATATCGCCTGTTGTTCCAAGCTGGACACCGATCCGTGCGCCCTCTAAATCTGCTGCCCCTGCAATCTCCTTCTGTTCTGCTTCTTCCTTTGTACCGCCGCATCCCATCAAGCCTGCCAGACCGATTCCAAGCAGTGCTATCATAAGAAATCGCTGCAGCGGTTTTCTCATTTTCATTTTCATGCTGTTTTTCTATTCTCCAATCCTGCATATTTACACATGCAAGTATAGCAAGATACACTCTGCTTGTCCAGCAAACTTGCATATATTTAAAGGGACAGCTTACGCTGCCCCCTCTTTATAATTGTTCTACATCCTCTTTAATTGTTTCCGCCATCTCATAGAGCTGTGTTGTCTGGGATGAGATCTCCTCCGTATTGGCTGCGATCGTCGCTACCTTTTCGGTCATCTCATTGATATGTTCTACTACGCTTTGAATATACGCTATACTCTCTTGTATCCTTGGAACAATCTCATCTGCCTTTTCGGTATTTTCTGTAATCAGTGTCTTGGTATCATCCGATAACTTTCTGATCTCAGAAGCTACGACTGCAAATCCTCTTCCCTTATCTCCTGCCCGCGCTGCCTCGATGCTGGCGTTTAAGGAAAGCAGGTTTGTCTGTCCCGCGATCCCGGCGATATCCTTGTTGCTCTGCTGATACATCTGCATAAACTCGCCTAAAATACCGATGGAGTCTGTCAACTGGTTGCACAGATCCGAGATTGTCTCAATGCCCTGTGCCAGATTGGTCGACTCGTTTGCAGAAGCCTCATTTGCCACATTTAATTCTTTGATATTATCACTTAAAGTAATGAACTGCTCCGTCAGCTCTGCAAGTGCCTGTTTGTGGACTTCTTCTTCCTGCTGCTCTTTTTCACGGATCTCGCTAAGTTTTTGCATATCATTTTCTGCAACATCCTTTAAGTAATGTACACAGTTTTCTTTGATATTGACTCCGTTATGGATTGCCTTTGCCATATCCCGGCAGGTCTTATATCCACAGGATTCGCAATCCAGATGACGTTTTTCCTCTGTATTCTTATCCATGGACCTAAAGATCTCATCATACTGTTTTTCGGTTGGTTCCAGTGTCTGCATCCTGCGGTCTGAATATTTACGGATGAAATCATTGCTGTCTAACTCTGAAAACGCCTGCATCAGATTATGCAACCGTTCCTCCGGCTTTAAGGAAACATCCCATGGGCTGACGGATTTATTTTTATGGAAGCCTTTTCCACTTCCCTCCACCGTGCTGGATGTCTTGATCTTATTGATCGTAAACAGCACTTCATCAGTCTGCCGCTCTTCCTGTGTTGCTGTTCCGTACAGACATCCTCTCGCACAGTTTAAGATATCCACCATAAATGGCAGGGTCTTGTTTGCATTGATCCGTTTTAAATATTCTTTTAAATATTCGTATGCCTCATGCTCGCCCTCTACCTGGCGTATCATCTTCTCTTTTCCAAGGAAATGCTCTACGTTTTCCTTTAATCCGCCCGGCATCGGATAGATGCTTCCAAGTCCGTATTCCAGCTCGTCCTCATACGGTGCGCAGGAACGATACTCGGTTCCGATCTTCTCGAGCAGTTTCTTGAACGTTACGTTATAATTTACTCCGGAAACGTTGGAGTCTTCGATCTCGATCTTCTTTGCGATACATGGACTGATAAATGCGATGTTATCGGATATTTTCTTATATTTTTTCAGATAGATTGCAGTACACATCATTGGGCTGTGAACCGGCATCAGTTTTCCAAGCAGCTCCGGTATATATTTTTCAATATAATTTACAATTGCCGGACACGGCTGTGAAATGCCACCGATGAAATTATGCTCTGTGATATATTTCAGATATGCCCATGTCGTGATATCTGCTCCAAACGATACACTGCAGATATGGTTGACTCCCTTTTGTTTTAAATAGCCAAGGATCTGTTTGTACTCGTTCGGATAGTTTGCCAGAAACGCCGGCGCTAATATGACAGATATCTTTTTCCCTGATGCAAGGTCTGCAAAAAAACGGTCGGTATCATCCACATAATCTCTCGCATCATGTGTGCAGGAATCGAAGCACGCCCCACAGGCAATACATTTCTCTGTATCTACGGATACGCTTCCTCTTTCCGATGCGTTGTTTGCCAGTAACACCGGGCAGGTACGGATACACTTGTTACATCCAATACAGTTTTCATTGGTAAAAATCAGCTTTTCCATGGTATAAGTCCCCCACTGTAATTATTTTTTAATTTCCTAATAATTATCGAAAATTTTTTATCAATCTTAACCAGCCTCGTATGTTTTTGTCGTATATTGTAATTATAGCAAGAAATTTGTTTATTGTCAAAATTTTATCAATTGATACTAATTTACTATGTTTTTGGGGATTTTTACTTCTCTATAAGCCTCTGATAATATTCAAGTAGTCCTGTCTCTGATCTACAACAGCATACACAACAACTTCTTTCTTTTCTTCATTGACTTTATAAAACACTAAATTTTTCTCAAGTATCAATACTCTATACCCCTGTCTTTTCAGCACCAGATAGTGAGGTTCTATCCCTTTATACGGATTCATGCCCAAGTCAGAAATACTCCGCTCCAATTCTTCCAGCTTTTCCAGTGCAACCACATTACCAAAATTTTCGGCTACATACAAAATAATCTTTCTAATCTGGGTATCTGCTATTTCTGTACGAATAACCTTATAATCCAAAAAACTATCCCTCCTGTAGCATTTGTCTTAAATCGTCAAATGTTTCGCTGATTGGTGCAACTCTTCCATTCTTTACATCGTCCTCTGCCTCGGTCAAAATTTCCAATAACTCTATTCTGGACTTCATCCGTTTATATTCCTCATATGAAAGAGATACTGTATCACCGCGTCCATTTACCGTTATGATGACTGCTTCTTTTTCTTCCCGGCATTGCTTTGATATTTCATTATAATGATTTCGTAAATCTGCTGATGGTCTTATTGTTTCCTGTAATGTGTACATAGAAATGCCTCCTTTTGATAGTCATATTATATCCCCATTTGTCTATATTATCAAGTTTATATTTTACAAACTACGCTTCAGTAAATTCAACATTTTCGCACAATTTTATCATGTACTTGTAATAAAATTCTATAATCCGACCATAAAAGTCTGATATTAGATTGTCGACACACTGTGTCGACAATCTCTGGAAACGCTTTTATAGAATATAGTTCCTTTGTCGGCACATATCAGCCATTTATAGCTTAATATAGAGCATCTTGATTTCTTCAATTCACATATCTGACTTTCTAACACAATCAAACTTCATTCTGAACAGGTGATACACTTTTTTCATACCATTTTCATACAGTTTCATCATGTACCTGTAATAAAGTTCTGTAATGTGTCCATGTTAAATGTATAGAAGATTTTCCACTCAACGAGCGGAAAATCTCTGGTAAACATTTATAGACCTTATAAAAACTATATAAATTTGTTTTTGTAAGTCCTTTTCCATATCACTATAATTTTAGTTATTTTTTGCTTTTCTATAAGCCTCTGATAATATTCAAGTAGCCCTGTCTCTGATCTACAACAGCATACACAACAAATCCAAGTCAGAAATGCCCTTTTCCAATCATCTTACAATTTCCCTTGATAATTTTCCAACTGATGAAAAATACCAATTATATTTACAGTATCTGTTTCCACATCAAAAATGATAATATAGTTCATCTGTGGCACAACTGCCTCACGATATCCTTTCTTGGCAAGACAGGCATCTCTGCACTCCAAAAACTGATATGGATTTACCTCCAATCTATCATAGATACTATCTATACCATCCAACAGATGCTTTGCTGCCTGTTTATTTTTCAAACGATAAATTAAATGATGCACAACATTATCAAGCAATTCATCGGCATGCTCTGTAACATTTAATTTATAAGCCATACTTTGCCCTCGTCTCCTTAAGTGCTGCTCTGGCATCCTTTATCTGCCCTGCTTCTATCTGTTTTTCAGATATTTCAATATCCCTATACGTGGCAATCTGCCTCATCATTGCCTCATAAATGTCCATGCTCATAATGACCATATCACCATAGCCATTTTTAGTAACATAAATTGGTTCCTCTGTTTTATGACACATATCAGAAATTTCTGATGTATTCTTCAAGTCTTTAATTGGGATTATTTGTGGCATAATCTACACCTCCTATTCATGGTCTAATTATACCATAATTATGTCCTTTTTCAATCTATTTATTACTCCTTCTCCTTAAAAAGACGCACCTGTCAAAGTACGCCTTTTTCTTTTTCAAACTACCTTTTTATTCTCTCCCACAGCACCAGAAGGATTACTTGTAACCACATTCCCATTTTGACACTGCTTTATCTGTCATAAATAGTTTTTCTGCCAGATTTTTCTGCGTCAGTCCTCCTCCATATGTATCTTCCCTTTTTGGGCAGCCACCACTTTCATGTATAACACCGGGACCAGTGAAAAGCAATCTACCATCTGGAGATATGCGTAGAATCGAACATTCTACTGTTCTATTTTTCGATACCACTGCTACTTTACTGTCTGATGTAGCATATCGGAATTCCTGTGTATGCTTAATGACCGGAAGTTTCTTATCCTTCTTAACGATTGAAGCTTTTATCGTAGCTTTTTTCCCTTTTGCCAATACATAAGAAGCCTTTTTCAGTTTAATACTTTTTGCATCCGTTACGGATCCATTCTTCTTTCCTGCTGCATGTATCGTGATCGATTTCGCAATGGTTACTTTTTTGCCATCAACCATCTTATATGCAAGAACATGACATTTTATATTATTTTTCTGATCGATCGTTTTCTTTTTCAATTTACTGATCTCAGCAGATAAACTATTTGCTGCCTTTACGGACTTTACGAGTTTTTCCTTGTCTTTCCCGCAGTATGTCATATACACATCATAACCGTCTGCGTCTGCAACTTTTCCCCAGGTTACCCGGATTGTTTTTCCTGTCTTTACATTAAATTTCGCATTTAATGCCACATCGTTTGCCTCGGTCCGTTTTACGCTTACCGTTTCACTTCCCGTATTATTTTCTGTGTTATTTTCTATATTATTTTCCGTATTATTTTTGTCTGCTGCCTCAGCTTCATTTTTTCTTGTTTCACTTACATAGCCGCAGACGGTACAGGTATATCTTTCTGCACCTGTTTCTCCATAAACATGAGCCGCTTCATCCTTTTTTTCTGTGGTATGTTCACACGCAGCCTCATGCCAATGGGAAGTATCATTGCTGCTCCACGTATCCTTGAACATGTGGTTGTGTTCTACCCACTTTGCATAAAGGGTCGTGTCGACAGTGATAGCCTGTCCCGGTTGTGCGGCCGTTACAAAATCTGCATCTGTATACCATCCGGCAAAATCATATCCATCTTTGGTTGTAGTTGGCAAGTTTGTTTTGCACGCTCCGCGAACATTCTATATATTATGGATCAAAAAATGCCCCATATCAGCCATTTCCGGCTGATATGGGGCATCCTGTCTTCTAACTCATTTAAACTCGTCTCATCTGACTTAGTTCTCATTCATCTTCGCCAGTTTTGCAGCCTGGTCGGCTGTTATCAGCAAATGCCTCTATTTTGTAGGGTGTACACATATACCAATATCCTCCGACTTTCCGATTAAGGCTATACACAAACACCTCTTTCTCAAAGATAGCATAAAAAATGAAGTATTGCAACAATCTGCTACAATACTTCATTTTTTCTATTTAACTGCAATTTTCACAGTAATCTGGTTCCAATATGATGCCCTAAACTGACGATGTGCTAATGTCTCGCAAAACTTCTTACACTCATCCAAAGAGATAACAAATGTCTTTATAATATTGAAATTGCTATCATCCTGCAAAGAATCGCTATATTCCTTATTATACTTCTTAATCTTATACTTATTAGGCTTGCTAGGCTGACCAGTAAGATTAAGCTCCCATACATACTCATTATCAGGTCTACGAATAATACGCTCCACGAAGAATTCAATCATCTCATTTGAAACACCATACCCCTTTAAGTCTACATAAGTATTCAAACGAGCTTTAATTGTCTCTATATCAAGAGATTTCTTCTTCTGCTCACTAATAGCAAGCTTCTTTGAGTCTATAAGTTCCTTTGTATGCTTCAATTCTTCTTCGACAGAGGATTTCTTATCTCTATACTGTTCTCTGGTCAAATCGCCATCAGCATACATATCTGCGAAACGACTCAATCTATTATTAAGTTTAGCATAAGTTGCTTCTAAATCTTCAACAGATACTCCTGAGTTATTTAGAGAATCAACTGCCTGCTTGTTCGCCATCTCAATAATCCTAACTGTATCGTCAATAGTGTCTCTTATATCTGTGAACAAATATTCAAACACTTTGATTGACATAAGTCTCATAGCCACATCCGTCACAGCAGGTAACTTACATGTACAGTCAGATGGCGATAGCCCATGCTTCTTCCTATATTCATCTGTGTGTGAGTTAATCTGCCATCTGCAATTATATCTGAATTGAGCATACTTTGTATCAGTAGCTGCATGAGTATACTGTGGACTCAAAGTATGTCCACAACAACAATATGCTTTATTGGCGTAGGCATCATTAGATGTACGCAGACCATTAGCACATCTCTTTGACTTTCCAGTATCATCTTTCAAATTATATGAATTTGACCTAGAAGCCATAATCTCCTGTGCTTTCCACCAAGTCTCCTCATCAACAAGCGGTTCCCATGTACCATACTGTACATTACGCTCCTGAATGATATTTCCATCCTTATCATATGTAGTTGTACGTACAGGTTTAATATGAGTTGCAATCTTCTTCTTTGTACTAGTATCAACAACCTTATACTTGCCATACATAATAAGATTTGCATATTTCTCATTTTTAATTACTCTACGAACTTTTGAGGCTGACCACTCGCCTTTACGCTTTGCTGTAGGATAATTATTGGCATTTAAATGTGTTGCAATAAGCTCAGTACCTATCCCTTTATTTACATACATATAAAATATAAGCTGAACAGTTGCACCATCAACAGGATTAATTTTATATGTATTATCCTTACGCTCGACAGCCTTTACAAGGTCATAACCAAACATATTTCCACTTACAAGCTGTCCCCTACTTCTATATGTTTCTATGCCACGATTTACTCTTCTGGCTGTCGTTAGAGACTCAGCCTGACCTTTTGCAACTTCATTTGCAAGTCTAGGGTAGTCAGCTGGTGCCATAAAATATGTCCAAAATTCACCTTCCATAATAAGAATACCTACACCAGAATTTTGAAGAATATTCATATTATAAAAGAAATCACCTGTATTACGTGAAAATCGTGATGCTTCTTGCACTAAAATGACATCAATATCTTCCGCTACAGCTCTCTTAATTGTTGCTTGAAACTTAGGACGAACATCCATTGCCAAGCCTGATTTGGCATCCTCTATTATAATACCATCATCAACAAGATGAAGCTGTCTATGCTTATCTACTATAGCTTTCATACGCTCCACTTGGTCATTTAAAGCCTTCTGTTGGTCTTCATGGGCTGTTGACTCCCTGCAAAGGATAAGCGTATTTAAATCGTGACCATAATCGATGAATATATCATCGAAACTAGCCTCTTTCATAAATTCCTTTTTCTCTAATTTGCATATCTGATGCTCCGTATACTTACTTCGTAAACTCATTATTTCTGTCCTCCTTGTTTGATAATTCTAAAGCCTTGTAATAAACTGGCTCAGTGATAAGTTCCTCCTTAAGAAGCAACTTCAAAAGATACTCTCTCAAAGTACCTTTTTCATTAGATAACATCTCTTCTATACATGCCATCGCAGTATCCTCCTGTTTTCAAGATGTTGAAAATAGAAGGACTCACCGCCAAACTCCATATCGAATAAAACTCCACCCCACTTATGGCTGATAATGTTTCTAAATAAATCGTGTTATGTGTTATAGCTCTACTCCTGCAACTAATCAAGTCCATTTTTTATCGAGAAAAACTCGAACTCCCAGAGCCATCATTCTTTTTAAAGTGCATAATGCGACAACTCACTCAAAATATCCGAAAAAAGACCAGTGATTTGCTCACTGGTCTCTTATATACAATACTAGAACTCTATTTTATTTTTCAGAAAACTACCCCTGTTAATCTAATTCATATGAAATATTTGTCTCACCAGCACCTATCCCCTTTATTATTACTATGTCATTATCCAGTTCCACATAATAACAATCTTGGCAAAGACTTTCATGGTACTTTGATACAATCTCTATGAATAATCGTAGAAACTTTGCGTAATTCTCCACCCAAAAAATCAATAATAATTCTGCACCAGTATTATGCTTATCAAAGATTTTTTGTGCTTCTTGTACCTGTATATGCTCAACATCTTCTTTTTGCAGTCTATCTATCAGCTCATCACGAAATTCATTTGTAAGAAGTTCATTTATATTCCCATCTGTAAAATTACAACAAGGAATATGATATGTAATTTTCACAGCTTATCACCAAACCTTTCCAGTGCCTCCATCAGCTCGTCATCCTCCAAGTTAAATAAATCCTTGTCACCTGCACAATCAATCAAAAGCTGTCCCAAACGCAGATCTGGATGCTCTCTCCATACTTCTTCAAGTTTTCTAATTACTGGTGAAATACGACCACGTTTTCTTGTAGTTCCCCCTGAGCAATACACATATAACATACAACCATCAAATTCAAAGAAATAACAGTTCTGTTTTAAATCTGACTCATACTTATTAACTGCATCATCAAAAATATCGAGGAAAGCCTGTAGTTTTTCATGTGTATTTTTATCATCTGTATAAAAACTTAAAATCTCCTCATCAACAAAATCATCACCCATTTTTACTTTGACTGTTTCCAGCTTAATATAGGTAACTCCCTCTTTTTCTAAACCTTTTAAAAGCTCTGCTTTGAAATCTTTGTTGAAACAGGCACATATACTGCCCCGATTAATATAGAAACAAGGAATATGGTAACTCAGCCACATAAAATCATCTCCCTTCGCAGAATATCTGGAATCAAATCCTCAAATAGAGGTAAGACTTCTTCCTCACCTAATACCTCGATAAACTCTTTATTTATCCAACCACCGTAGATGCAATAATCAACTATATCTCTTTCACTGCGAATGGTTTCATCCACATCAATAATTAAATAAAATGTTTGCTTTACATCATCCGCAATAGATGGTAAGTCATCAAAAAGAAGTCTAGTATCTGGATTTTTAGTTGAATTAACTTTTGACAATCTAACTGACTCATCCTTCATAAAATCAATCAGCATAATAGCCAGTCTTCTACTATTGAGATTTTTCTTTAAAAATGTTTTTGCAAATATCTTTTTATCACAAATTACACCAGCCTCAAACCACTCTCTGTAAGTCAAGATAATTTCACAACCCTCTGGATATTTCATGTCTATTAATCGAGCTATATCTGGCAAGTCTCTTTTCCAGTCATACTCAAACTTACGACAGAAAGTAAATAAGTTGTCACCATAATCAAAATTAACTGCTTCAAAATCTTTTACTGCAGATAAAATACCATCAACATTATCCTCATCCACACATACTGCAAGTAGGATATCAATATCTAATTTCTTTAATGCATTAATAACTAAGCGGTCAAGATGCTTTGTATGCGTATAGATACCCCTTTGAGAATTGCTAATTAAAATAAGACCTTCCTGCTCACACCTATTGATATATGTGATAGGAAAAACTCTATTAATATCATTTCCATCACGAATCGCATATCTATCCCCTTCTATAAAACTGCAATTTCTCTTCTTAAGAAAAGCTATAGATGCCTCATCACGAAAAGGAAATTCTTCATTTCCCACAAGCATTTCAAATCTAGCATACACATCTTCACATACATGGTATGTATCATCACTAAATACACCATATTGTCCCGGGTGGTAAAGAATAACTTTAATCAAGCAAATCAACTCCTTCCATAAAATCACTAAGTAAACTCTTTCCATTGAATGCATCAGGACTAATCAGTCCTTCTGGATGATTTTCTTCAGTTACACTGGTAACAGTTACTCCATGCCTATAAACTACATTGTCTATAGTTACAGGTCTGCTGCCTATATTGTTTACAACCAGTCTCTTGATTGAATCGCTCATATGGTAAGTGTTTACTGAACCGCCAATAAATTCATAATGACGAAAA
>JBNMKU010000002.1:0-85446 GCA_050874505.1 Roseburia sp.
ATCCTACAGAATCAAATACATAGATACCATTATTCTTCGTATTGCTGATCGTATTCTGAGACAATGTTGTTGCATCACAGGCACCCTTTACATAGATACCATTTCGCATGATGCCCTTGCTCTCATCCGTTACCGTATTCTGGGAAACCGTATTGGAGGCACTTGCTTCCAGTTTGATTCCATCACTCTCATCACCATTTACTGCAGAACCTGCATAGGTTACGCTGTTTCCGCTCAGTGTACTCTCGTAAGTACCCTGGAACCATAATCCATATCCTAATACAGAATTTACGGTTACTTTATTTCCGCTTACTGTTACGTTCTTTACACGGTAATCTCCCTTTGGGATCGTAACCTTTAAGCTTTTACCCGTTGATTCGTCTTTGAATGAATTGGTTACATCACTCTCTAATACCTTACCAAATACCTTGATCCCATATGGTGCATTATCAAATCCGGTCTTTTTGATGGAAATCATATTGCCGGTAATCTCAGATGCACAATCGGTCGTGACATTGGATGCATCTCCCGGGAAGTAATGTTTCGTCGGTGTGATATGACGGAAAAAGATACCTGCACCACAGTTTTCAATGGTGTTATCTGTGATCTTGGCTCCTATGTAGTTGGTGGTTACGATCGCATAACCGGTTACATTTTTAAATGTATTTCCGCTAATGGTAACACCGCTAAAATATCTTCCGATCTCTCCACTGTGGCTTCCCACTCCACGGTTTACATTTTCAAATGTATTATTACTGATCGTGATATCTTTGCATACGGTATTATCATAATTTCCATAGTTTCCAAAGTGAGTCTCATTTAAGATATCAAGCTGGATTGCTTCATAGTTTGTGGTATCATCTGAGCTCTTTGCTTTAAATCCGTCAAATTTACAATGATCGATGACAACATCCTTACTGCCTGCGAACTCCATATGATGTGCTGCTGTAACATTGGTAAATTTAATGTACTGCATCTTTACATTGTCTGCGTGCGCAAATCTGACGATAGAAGTTGACACTGCATTTCCATCCAGAGTTGCATATGAGGAAGCAGAACCTACGATGGAAATATTTTTAAATCCGTCATAACCGCTTGTCATCTCATCCGAACGTCCGAAACGGATCAGGGAAGAGGTTCCGGCTCTCTTTAAGGTAACACCTGCGGACAGATCCAGTGTCGTATTACTGTAAATATCAACCGTTTTCTCTACGCTATAAGTTCCTGCCGGCAGTTTTACTGTCATGATATTATCTGCAGAAGCATTATCGCGGATATAGTCAAAAATCTTCTGTAATCCACTTCCTGCTGCACTGGTGGAAACAGACTGTGTGGATACGGTCTTGCCGGAAGCATCGGTAACAGTTACCTCTACACTTCCTGCTTCTTTTACCTCGGTTTCTTCGGTTACTTCTTCTTCGGAAGCAGCCTGTGTCTTTTCTACTTCCCCGGTACTTTCCGTTACCTCTGTGTTTTCGATGCTTTCGGTTGCCTCGGTGTTTTCCGTGCTCTCGGTTGCCTCGGTTGTCTCAGTGTCCCTGACTTTCTCTGTACTTTCGGTTACCTCACTTTCCTCTGTCTTCTCCGTACTTTCAGCTGCCTCACTGCCTTCGGTACTTTCGGTTTCTTCTGTGCCCTCTGTCTTCTCTGTACTTCCAGCTGCCTCACTGCTTTCCGTACTTTCCGTTGCCTCGGTGTCTTTTGTTGTCGCCGTACTTCCAGCTGCCTCACTGCTCTCGGTACTCTGCTCTAACCCTGTTTCTGCTGCCTCTGCTGCAAATGCTGTTGACACATTTCCAACCATCAGCGTTGCACAAAGCGCCATGGCAGCTAATTTTTTACTTCTTCCTTTCATACAAATCTCCCTTCTATTTTTTTACCTTGACTGACTTTGCAGATGACTTTGTTCCAGGAACAGTTACATTGCCAATCTTGGTTTCAGGTAAAACCTTATAATAATATTTTTTACCCTTTTTCACTTTTTTGTCAACATATTTTGTCTTGGATACACTCGCAACCTTCTGATATTTTCCATTTTTCTTCGTACTGCGGTATATCGTATATTTCCTGACATATTTTATCTTCTTCCAGGAAAGTGTGACTTTTTTATTCTTGGAAGATATTTTAGCGATCTTGCCCTTTGCCGGACTTACCAGTGTATGTTGATCCTTAAAGATACATATCTTTGACTTACAGCTTTTGAACACATTATCTTTTGCTGTTCCCTTTGCTCTCTGTCCAAAATAAATGCCAAACTGTGAACATTTCTTTATCGTATTTCCGGTTACCGTCATATTCGTATCATCCAGACCATAAATACCATTTTTCCCGGTATTATTCAGAATATTTTTTGTGATCTGTGTACTGTTGTCTGGATAGGAACCATTTTGCACGGTTATTCCTGCCACTGCAGTATCTTCTACCTTATTCCCGGTGATCACATTTCCTGTAGAATTCTGAATATCGATTCCATAATTTCTGGTTCCTTTTATGGTATTCTTTTTTATCTCATTCTGATTGCTGTCAGCACATATTTCAACCGCATTTAATAAAAAGCTGCTTGCACCTGCTTCGTTTACAATGGAATTTTCGGAAATCGTATTTCCGGAAGATTTTTCCATAAAAATGCCGGCAGAAAGTCCACGTGTGTCATCTTGCAAGACATGAATTTCATTCTTCTCCACGATACTCTGTGTCGTACCGCTTAAGCGGATACCTGGAACACTGTGATATAAGTTCAGTATATTTCCACTTATTGTAAGCCCCTTTACCTGATAGTCTCCCTTTGGAACCATTCCTGCTTCTGCGCCGGATTCCCAGCTTTTCTCACTGCTTACAATCTCTCCATATGCATAAATTCCATAGGTATCGAGCTGTGTTCCCGTATAACTGATGTTAATCTGATTGCCTGCTATCACACTCTGCAGATCTGTCCGGATGGCACTAACATCACCGGTATAATAGTTGATCCCCGGATCCCAGATCATATGACGGAACAGAATACCACTTCCGCAGTTTTCTATCTGATTGTCCAATATCTGTGTCTCTGCAAAATTAACACCTGCAATTGCATATCCCATGATATTTTTAAACTGGTTGTTTTTTATTACGATCCCGGTCATATATTTCCCGGTTTGGGCACTGTGTGTTCCAATTCCACGGCTTACCTTTTCAAAAATATTATTGGAAATTGTGATATTTCTGTTTATTGTCTCATCATAAGCCCCATAATTTCCAAAATGTCCCGGCCACAAAATATCTAACTGCAACGCCTCGTAATTGCTTCTTCCGATATAGTCAGATGACACAAAACCATCAAACTTGCAACTGTCAATTGTCACATTTTCACAACCGGCAAATTCCATATGATGTGTTTTATCTACATTAGTAAACCTGATGTTTTTAAATGTAATATTCTCTGCATGTGCAAATCTGACCATTGAAGTTCCGGTACCATTTCCATCAAAGACGCCATAACTTCCATCTGGTCCTATGATCGATATATTCTGATATCCGTCATAACCATAAGTTTCTTCTCCGCTTCGCCCAAAACGGAGCAATACTGTTTTCTTTGCTCTTTTTAATGTAGCGCCCTTTGCCAGTTCCAGTGTCGTATTACTGTAAACACATAAGGTCGATGAAATCTGATAGGTTCCTGCCGGGACCATGATCTTCATCGGATTTTGCGCAGTTGCATAATCTCTACAGTAATCAAACAGCCTCTGCAGCCCTTTTGATGCACTTGCCGTTGAAACAGTCTGCGTATACACTGCAGCCCCGGATGCGTCCGTAACAGCAATCTCTACTGTATTTTCATTACTTGACGCTGCCATTTGAAGTTCCTCTTCAACTATAACTTCTGTATCCAGAGGTTCCACCTCTTCCATGGTGTCCGTGGTCTCTGTATCCTCTGGCTCCTCTGTTGCCTCTGGCTGCTCCGTTTCCTCTGTTTCCTCTGGCTGCTCCGTTCCCTCTGTTTCCTCTGGCTGCTCCGTTCCCTCTGTTTCCGTTTCTTCTACGGTCTCCGTATCCGGCTGCTCTGCTGCAGGCACTACGCTTCCCTCTGTTTCCTCTGTGCCCTCACTGCTTTCGTTTTCTCCGTCAGTTTCTGCATTCTCTATTGCAGTTTCTTGGTCTGCTTCAGAAATCGGTGTCGTCTGACCTGCCATCAACGTAGAAGCATTTCCCATAACCATACAGATACTTAGCAAAAATGCTATTACTTTTTTTCTCCCCATATCCGTTACCTCCCCTAAAATTATTTTTTACACTCTGATATGATCCTGTTACAGATTTTCTCTGTTGCCATACCACTCTCACAGTTTCCTAAGATCCTGTGATGTTCTCTGACCCGTTCCTTATAAGCATCTTCATCAAATGACAGTATCTTCTCTACCATCTCCTGCTGGTTCTCACATAAAACAAACGGCCACTGTTCGATCGGCATATAAAAGTTACGCTCGCTCTTGTAATGTGCCAGATCCGGGCAATATAAAAACACTGGTTTAAACATCAGTGAGAAATCCCAGATGGAAGAAGAGTAATCCGTGATCAGCACATCTGCTGTATAAAGCAGTTCCTGCATATCCTGATAATCAGTTGCTGACAGTCCATCTGTCTTTTCATCATAAAAATGGTGCTGACGATATAAGGTACACCATTTTCCTCCAAACCGTTTCGACAATGCCTGTTCCAGTTCCCTGAAATCCGGTTTCGGATAATTGTCATTTTCCTTTTCACTGCGGAACGTAGGTGCATATAACGCAATTTTTGTTTCTTTATCCAGATGGAAATAGTTTCTCACTTTCTCTTCAATATCCGGTCTGTTCTGATTTACCAGAATGTCATTTCGCGGCATTCCATATTCCATGATCTCGCCGGTAAACCCTCTGCTCTCCCGGATCGTCTGTTTAGAAAACATCCTGCTGCTGGAAAGATATAAGGTGATTCTGGAATATAATCTCTTAAAATGTATCTTTTTGCGGATGCGGTTTAAGTTCTGCGGATTGCAGAAACCACAGGTCTTATAAGCACCTCCACCATGCCAGGTATCCAAGACGATCTGTCCCTTTCGTTTTGGCAGATAAACAAACGTATCCACATTTGTGATAATAACCTTCGCCTGCATCATCTCCCGAATATGTTCAAGCGACTGATATTTCACGACTTTGATTCCTTTTTCCTTTAAATCCTCATGTTCCTCCGGATGCACAAATGCCCAGACAAGGTCAAATGCTCCCGGCTCATTTGCCAGAAGATATTCACAGATATACATTGGATTGCAGGAGTACTGTTTTCCCTTATGGCTGAAAAAGACAATCTTGTTTTTCTTTAAAGGGTGTCGCATCTGTGTCAGACAATACACATAACGCCATGCGATCCCCCCTACTTTTCCGGCATACCGGATGCAGCGTACTGCCAGATTCGTTTTTCCCATACTGATCTCCATTCTTGCGTGTGAAAAATTTTATGTTTCACACCATTTACTCCATACTCTGCATCAAACGTGCTGCCATGTCTCGCATGTTATACTGCGGTTTCCAGCCCAATGCCATTAATTTTTCAGAATTTAAGTGCATGATACTGCTTGGTGGATACCCAAATTTGGAGATATCTTCCGGAATATCAAACACCAGCTCTGAACTTCCGCTGTCTCCGACAGCAACAAATGTCTCTGCCATCTCCCGGATACTGCAGAAGGTGTCCATATTTGCAACATTATAAGCCTCTCCGGCATTTCCTCTTGTAAGCAATACCAAAAGTCCTGTTACAGCATCTACTGTGTAGCAGTAGCAGTTTGCTTTTTCTCCTTTCGTGTGAAGCACGATATCCTCTTTTCCCAGCACACTCTTTGCAAACTGTGCAAATACACGGTTCTCATTTTTGTCAATACCCGCACCAAAAGTCTGTGCCAGACGTGCGATCTTAACATTGACCTGATACTCTTTGGCATAGGATGCACATAAGCACTCCGTCATTCGTTTTCCTTCCGAATAGCTGCTCCGCACATTTAAGATATCAATATATCCCAGATCTTCCTCATGCACCTGCTTCGTATCAGCATCTACGATACCATACGCCTCCATGGAAGACAGATAGACAACACCCTCCATTTTGCAGCGCGCTGCAAACTCCATCAGGTTTTTCGTGCCCTCTACAGCGGTCAGGATCGTCTCCACCGGCTGTTCTACCATCATCCTGGATGCGGTAACACTTGCACCATGGATCAGATAATCTGCCTGTATTTTTTCAGGAATTGGATTAAGAATGTCTGCGATGACAAACTCTAATGCCCCATCCCGCTTCGTTCCATAGACTTCTTGTGCCTTTGCCTCGTTCCTGATAAATGCCAGAACCTTAAGGTTTAAGTCATATTTCTGATCTGCAGCAAGCAATGCGGACACCGCTATCCTTCCCAATAATCCCGTTGCTCCTGTCACTGCTATTTTTTTCCCACGGAAGTTTTCCCAGTCAATATAGTCTGTCTCTGCTATTTTTTTAATGTCCTCTTTTACGATCGGATTATCTAAAATTGCTGACATTGCCTACTCCTTTCTCTTATAGTAGTTGATCTTGGAACGCATTTTATCCGTCAGACCAAAACCAAATGCCTGCTCATTCTCCTTGTAGCTGAGCAGTGCACGGAACATATACACATCCACCGGTGTTGTCACCTTGATATTTCCACGATTTCCCTCGATCAGATGAGTTGACTTGCCAACGGATTTCATCAGTGTACACGAATCTACCACATCTGTGTAATTGGGGTTCTCTTTCCGCACACTCTCATGTGCCTCGACAATCTCATTTAAGAAGAAACTCTGAGGTGCCTGTGCCGTATAACATTCTTTCCGATATGGAAGATGATCCACAGTCTGTCCCTCATCCTTGCTGATCAATACTGTCTCATAACACAGATTGGATGTGATCGCACTGCCGTATTTTTTGACAGATGCGATGTTTTTGGAAATTACATCGTATCCGACAAACGGACGTACACCATCATGGATCAATACAACCGAATCGCCCGGATTTTCTTCCTGTGCCTTTTTCAGTGCCAGATAAATGGAATCCTGTGCCGTCGCACCTCCTGCAACAACACCGGCTAATTTATTAATATGAAACTCCGTTGCCAGTGCCCAGACATATGGAATGTAATCTTCCAGCACGGCAAGGTAGATCTTATCAATCTCATGATGCTCTTCAAATAAGCTTAATGTATGGAATAAAATTGGTTTTCCATTGATCTCCAGAAACTGTTTTGGTACGCTGGCTCCCATACGGACACCGCTTCCGCCTGCAAAAATAATTGCTATATTCATCTTACTCTCCTTCTCTACATATTTTCCTGTATATATTTTACCACACTATCTGCAGCATGTCCTGTTTCCTGACATTTTAATTTTGCATGATGCAGATCCATGCGCTGTTTCCAGTCAATTTTTTTCATCTGCCCAATTTTCTGTAAAAATTCCTGTTCCGTTTCTGCATAGGGTATCTGCCACTCATCAATATCCAGATAAAATCCTCTGTTCTTCCGGTATTCATCCAGATCCGGTGTAAACAGATAGATCGGGCAGTTTCGGAACGAATAATCCCAGATGGAAGAAGAATAATCGGTAACCAGCATATCCGCTGCCGCCAGAAGTTCCTGCATTTCCTCATATTCTTCTGCCGCATAGATACGTCGATCTGTCTCTTCCCCTGACTTTCTTTCATAACGATGCATCCGCTCTAAGCAGATCCAGGAACTGCCGTCGATTTCTTCCAAAGCATCTAATACCTTTCCTATCTTCAGCTTTTCACAGGTTCCCTGCTCCCGATAAGTAGGTGCATACAGCATGATCTTCTTATCATCCGGTATCGAAAAGATCTTTCTTACCTTTTGCGATGCCTCTGATATAGCTCCATTGACCAGCATATCATTGCGCGGCATCCCGATTTCCAATACCTCTCCGTGATAGCCAAAGGCACCACGGATCACATGCTCGGTAAAGGCTTCACTGCTTGTCACAAATGCGGTCACATGGGAACCTGCAATCCGGTTGCGTTTCTCGATCAGATGCTTTAAGCTGCCCTCTCCATTATCGAGTCTCTTATACGCGCCACCTCCATGCCAGGTGTCTATTACGATCTGCTGCCTGCGAAAGGAAACCCACGGCAGATACGAACCACTTGTAATAATACATTTTGAGGTTGCCAGATAATAAAGTGTTTTCCATGTAAAATGTTTTACCAGCGTTACCCCCTGCTGTTCCAGGAACCGATACTTCTCTGGATGCTCAAGCGCCCAGATGATCTCATACTGTTCCCCGGTCTGCGCTTTTACTGCCTCATAAATATATTTGGGATTACAGGTATACTCATAGTAGTTTCCACCTGTAAGGCTGGTAAACAAAATCCGGTTTTCCTTTATCTTACAAAAACGAAGCGGCAGCTGCAGTACACGGATTGCTGCTGTAATGCCAAGCTTCCCACTTTCCCTGATGATCTCTTTCATTGCCATTGCTCTTATTCCCTGTTTCTACGCATACTTTTTCAGCCCATTGATCACATAATGGATCATATACCAGGCAGCTTTTATCCTGCCAATCCCCATAAAACGGTATACGTTCCAGTGCATTTTTGCGGATCTGATCTTGTTTCTCGATTTGCCGCCCTCGCTTAAGCGCGATTTTAACATCGGCTCATCAATTCCACAGACAGTCCCGTATTTTTTTAACACCTTAAGCCACAAAATGTAATCTTCATGCAGCTCCGCGTGTTCCATATAAAACTCCCTTGCTACTGCTGTCTGCATGACAACCGACGAACATGGAATATGATTCGTATAGAGCAGCATGGAGTAGGTGATCTGCTGCGGCACATGGATGATCTTGCCGGTACTGCTTCCATCCGGCTGCATCAGTTCACGCCCCGTACAGCACAAAACGAGCTGTTTTTGTTCTAACAGCTCGCATTGGATCTTCAGTTTGTCCGCAGTCCACCAGTCATCGGCATCCAGAAACGCAACGTACTTTCCCCTCGCGTTTCGTATGCCGACATTCCTTGACTCCGCCACTCCGATGTTCTTTTGATTTCGAATGATATGGATCCGTTCGTCTTTTTGATATTCTTCCAATACCAAAGGGGTCTGATCGGTCGAGCAGTCATCGATGACATATAATTCCCATGACACCTGCTGCTCCTTTACCGATTCGATGGCATTTTTGATGTAGTTTGCTCCATTATAGACCGGCATCACTACCGATACCAGAATTTCATTCGCCACGTTTTCCCTCCATCACCTACTTGATCGCTGTTACCTGCCCTTTCTCAACACCTTCCGTATTTTCCTTCTGGAAGATTACTTTGACTGTCATTAGCATCAGTTTTAAATCAAGCCATGCAGAGTAGTTCTCAATGTAGGTTAAATCCAATTTTAATTTATCATATGGGGTCGTATTGTACTTTCCATACACCTGTGCATATCCGGTCAGTCCCGCCTTTACCTTCAGACGGAAACGGAATTCCGGTACAACCTCTTCGTATTTCTCTGCGATCACCTGACGCTCCGGTCTTGGTCCCACAAAGGACATATCACCTTTTAAAATATTAAAGATCTGCGGCAGTTCATCCAGATGTGTCCTTCGGATAAACTTTCCAACCGGGGTGATCCTGTCGTCATCTTTTTTTGCAAGCTGCGCACCGGATGCCTCCGAGTCAACTTTCATGCTTCTAAATTTGATGATCTGGAACGGCTCTCCGTCTCTGGTCAGACGTTCCTGTGTATAGAATACCGGTCCTCTGTCATAACATTTGATGGCGATTGCGATCAAAAGCAGGATCGGTGAGGTGATCACGATCGCAGCCAGAGAAAATACAATATCCATGGTACGCTTGATAAAGCGCTGCTCGATCGTCAGTCCCTGGTTTCTTGACAGCATAAGCGGTGTATCAAACAGATGAAGCCGCTCTGTTCCGGTTATGATAATGTCTGAAATCTTTGGCGTGATATAGGTACGTTTATTCTGATCATAGCAGAATTTTAAGATCTTATTTCGGATCTCCGTTGGCAGATCGCAGAGTACGACTGCTTCGTACTCTAAAATCTTCGTATAAAGTGCCTCATATCCCATATATGCACTTGCTGTCGCACAGACGTCATATTTATCCCTTCTGGAATTGATCTTTTTGATCAGTTCATCCGGTGAATGTTCACCGTATATGACGATCATCTTTCTCGGTGGATACAGCCGTACATAAAAGTAACGTACCACAAAGACACCCGGCAGTATCAGTGCGATCTCCGCCACCGTCAGAAGAAGGATCGGTCCTACATTTACATAATCGTTGGCGATCATACAGATCTGAAAATATTCAATTATATTCGCAAATAAAATACCTAAGATCTGTGACAGGCAAATATCTGAAATTCTCAGATATCCGATCCGGTATCCGCCAAACGTACGGATAAAGAAAAACAATATCATCGCATAAATGCCGATCACAGCCCAGTTACCCCTCCGCCAGAACTGATCTTCCTTTGAAAGGTTTGGCACATATAACTGGTACCATACCAGAGCAAACATCGCTGCTTCCATGACCAGCATCACAAAGTTGGCACACAGATTCAACAAATGCTTATATCGATCTCTTCGTCTCATGTCTTACCTCTACTTTACTTTTCTGGAAACTACCTTGGAATAAGCTCCGTATACTTTCTTTCCGTTTACATTGCGGTAAGCTCTGATTTTGTAATAATAGGTCTTTCCACTCTTTGTCTTGCTGTCTGTATAGGTCTTTACAGAACCCTTCTTGATTGTTTTGATCTTCTTGTAACCCTTGTCTTTCTGGGTGCTTCTTACGATCTCATATCCATTTGCACCGGATACCTTTTTCCAGCTTACTTTTACTTTGTTATTCTTTAACGCTGTCTTGACCGTTGTCTTTGCCGGTACCGCTTTACCAGATACTGCTTTGGAATAACCGCTTTCTTTCGTGGTATTCTCAAGCGCAACCTTTGCTTTGACTTTATAGTAATAGGTCTTTCCTGTCGTGACGTTCTTATCCGTCCAGCTAATGGTACTTACGTTGTCAATCGTTTTGACCTCTGTGTAACTGCCATCTTTCGAGGTACTTCTTGCAATCGTATAGGAAACCGCCCCCGGTACTGCTTTCCAGGTTACTTTTAATTTATTATAACCACCTGATTTCACACTTGAGATCTTCGGTTTCTTCGCAGAAATTTTATTGACACATACTGCATATTCCTCTCCGACTGCATTTTTATTGCCTGCTGCAGCACGCACTACAACGTAGTAAGTTCCTTTTTCCATCTTGATCGCAGTAGATTCCGTATAAGCATCGCCTGCATAGGAGTACAGGTGATCGGTCAGATAGTTTAATCTGCTTCCGTTTGATTTGAGCAGATAGACATACCAGCTGGTTCCTGCTGCATTCATCTTTTTATGACTTAAGCTGACATTAACATATGAAGTTTTATCCAGTGTAAATTTGTAGTAATCGAGGTCACCGGAGTAGCTTGAGATGACGCCATGCATCTCTTTTCCGACTTTTAAGCTGTTTGCTGTTGCAGTGTCGCCATTTACTTCGCTCTCCCAGTTGGAAGCCGCTTTTGTCGTAACAGTCAGACCATAATCTCCCGTATACAAAGTCGATGATACAGATACCAGTACATAATAAGTTCCCTTTGCCAGGCCAATCTTATCTGATACATAAAGGGTATCCACACCGGCATTTGTTATCTCATAGATATTGCTTCCGGCACTGTTTAAAACAGAAATACGATAGTGTGTTGCAGTATTTCCGGTATTTGCATGGGTAAACTTGAACTGAAGATATCCCTTCTTGTTCATTTCTACCTTGTAGTAGTCTTTATCGTCTGTTGTAGCAATGCTTCCGTTATATGTCGTACCACTCTTTATGGCATTAGCAGTTGAGATCGTATCATTGATCTCCTCTTCCCAGTTGGATGCATTCTGCCAGTTTACTTTGATGCTGTAATCTGCCGGATAACAACTGCTGACAGAACCACCCAAAAGGGAAGTGCTGATCGTTGCTGCCGGTTCTATCTTAATATAGTAGGTGTCTGCCGGTAATCCTAAGTTTGGCATGGTAAAAGTCGTATCGCCACCCTTGACATAACCGGTGTAAACGGCACCTGACTGTCCGTTTCTGCTGACCGTGATCTTGTAAACGCTGAGTGTTTCCCATCCTGAAATAGCAGTATGTTCAAAATCAAGTCCCAGGTATCCTTTTTCTGTCGTTGTCAGAGTAAAATAATCCACATCCGATGTACTGCGGATATCTCCGCCATAAGTTTCTCCCGGTACGATCGTATTGGCAAGGCTTGTTGTATCGTTGCTCTCTTTTTCCCAGTTGCCGCTTGCAGTTGCGGTTACGCTCAGGCCATAATTTCCGGTATAAGGATCTGCGATGGACAAAACACCACCCTCTACCTTGACCAGGTAATCTCCCTTGGTCGCACCGATCTTAATGGAAGAAGTTGTGGTCTCTGCTCCGGTGCTGTACATATCATAGAGTACTTTCTGTGTACTGTCGCAGAAAGATACATGGAACAGGTTGATATTTTCCTTACCGGAAACCTTATCATGGTTTAAATACATGTTGACGTAACCATCCTCTGTCACGGTTACTTTATAGTAGTCGGTATCGGATGCACTGTAGAGGCTTCCTGTGATCTCGGTATTCAGTGGAAGTTCATCCGCGCTGGATGCACTGTTGTTTTCCTCTGTCTCACTGAACACATCACGGTAGGAAAGTCTCAGTCCATATGCCTGTCCGCCAGCCAGCTGTGTCTTTGGTGTGATCTTGATGCGGTAGGTTCCTGCCGGAAGTCCCACCTGTGGAGAAGCCTTTACAGTATCATAGCTTCCACTTGTCATCGTATACATACCAGTGTCAATATTAAGTCCATTGTCTGTACTGATCGAATTTTCTGCTGCAAAAGTGATCGACCATGCCGTTGTATTTCCTGAAGTATCTGCTAATCTGTCATGGGTAAAGGTAAAGGAAACCATTCCCTCCTTCTCCAATGTAAACTGATACCAGCCGGCTACGTTTACGTTCGTTGCAGATACATAATCTTTATCAAACTCAAGCTCGGTTGCTGTCGCATAAGTCTTTCCGGCTGATACCTGGGCTGATTTTAATTCCGTGGTCTCTTCCGGCTGCTCGGTATCTTCAATCTCTGTTGCTTTGGTTGTTTCCGTTGTTTCGGTTGCTTCGGTTGCTTCCGTTGCTTCGGTTGTTTCCGTTGTTTCGGTTGCTTCGATAGTCTCAGTTGCACCCGCTTCTTCAGCAGCCTCTGTTGTTTCCGTTGTTTTGGATGCTTCTGTACTTTCTGTTGCCCCGGCAGCATCTGCTTCTTCCGATACGCCTGTTTCTTCGGACGCCTCTGTTGTTTCTGCCTCTACTGTCAGGGCAGTTTCCTCGTTCGGCAGTCCGGCTGCATAAAATGCTGTCTCTGCCGGGATTGCGGTCAATGTGACACACAATGCTAACAATCCTGTTAAAATCCTTTTCTTCATTATTTATTCTCCCTTATTGATTTCCCTTTTTCTTATCCCTCATAGTTTATCACATAAAATTCCTTTTGAACACCGTAAATCTTTTTTACTGGTACGAAGTGCTCCAGAAATCACCGTTACAGCGCACGATCTTTCCAGTTCCATTCTCAAATACAGTCTCCTGTCTGTCCAGATAACTGCTGATGCTCTGATAATATGGATCATCATAGAAGACCAGCATATACTTAATGCCAAGGCTGTTTAAGTTCTCCAGATTATCCTTTGGATCAAAGTTCCATGGATAACAGTCCGCCATCTTCTGTTTGTTCCGTTTCCGGTAAATGATATAATCCACGCTCGCGCTGCGGTCTGCCATCAATGGCACACGCTCGCCCTTTAAGTTTTTCTTTACGTAATTGTAAAGTTCTAATTTTTCTTCACTATAATCATCCATTACCTTCAGAATACCGGTCCAGCTGTCTCCAGGTCTTTTTAAAATGGCTGCCGCTTCATTTCCATAGACTTCTTCGCATAACGAAAAGTATTCCTGATTGGTCTGGTAAAATTCATCACTTTTCAGTACCGCAATATACTCGATATCTGCCTTATTTAAACGCTTTACGATCTCCATCAGTTCATATCTGGATGGCCAGAACTTCTTGGATTTTGACCGGCTCTGTGCCTTCATCGCATCAAACCAGCAATATGCGCCCTGATCTGTAATGAGCGGCTGGATCTGCTCCCCCTCCATCTGCTCTGCCGCATACATGTAGACGTCCATCACAGATTTGGGTTTCGTATAATCCAGATAATTCGTTTCCATGCTGTCCATATTGTACCGGTACAGTGAGAACAGATTTCTGGTTGCATAATCGCCGTTGAAATTTGCATCATGCTTCCACATCATCCCGTCATAGTCAAACAGCACAAGTGCTGCGATCCCCGCGATCATAATGCCATAGGAGAAATAGCTCACTAACTGTTTTTTTTCTGCCATGATATGAAGTGCCAGCACTGCAAACAGCCAGCCGAACAGCCAGAGATTATAATAGATCTTATAATAGTAATAATAGGTCATCAGCTTCTGATAGGTCAGCACATACATTGCGATGGTGCAGGCAAGCATACACAGTGCCATCACACTGATCACATTCGAATACTCCCGTTTGATGACTGTATAAAACAGAACAAACAGGAACAGCGGCACAAAGAAGATCAGATCCGCATACATGGAATTGTACGTCCATCCCACCACACTGACATAGGCAAAGATCTTATCAAATGAGCCCCAGAATCGCAAAAATACCACCGCGGCAATGACTGTTATGATTAGCAGCACACCCGCCACGCAAATGGTCTTTTTTGTCAGCCACTTTTTCTTTCCTTTTGCCAGAATCACAATAAGAGCTGCCAACAGTGCCAGATAGTTGACCGGAACAAACAATCTGTTACAGCAGCTGTTCGCATACGCTCCAAAAAAGAGCAGTACATAAGTATAGCGCCGCAGGGCGGGATATTTTTCCACCAGAAGCAGGGCGTAGATGATAAAGATCAGGATCATCACACCGGTACTCCAGTATACATAACCTCCGGTCATATAACTGTAGGATGGGAAACCAAAGAAATAACCGATCGCAAACACCGGAGCAAAGATCCGCACGATCCCTTTCTCACTGATGGTCAGTGTCAGTACATAAAACATGCAGATCTCGAGCAGATGCAAAAAGATATCTGCCGCAATGAATGCTTTATAGTATTTTCCAACCGTGAGCACCGGAGCCAGAAGTTCGATAAACGTTGCATCGATATAGGCAGAAAAATAAATGCCGTCCAATGTCCCGTTCTTTACGATCTGCATTGCCATATTAAAATGGTTTGCCGGATCTGAATTGACATAGGAAAGACGTAAATTCGGGGTAAACAGGTGCATGGAAATGGCAAAAACAAATGCCAGAAGGAGAACCACCGTCACGATATCCCACACACGGAAAAATACGCGCTGTATCTTTTTCTTTTTTAAGATCACTCCCCATAAAAATACGCATGCCACTGCAAGGGCAAGTACCGTTGTTTTTAAATGGACTCCGATCCCTGTCTTGTCAAACAGAAATGCCGTAAGGGACAGATAACAAAAGATCAGCATTGTTCCCATGATCAACACTTTGGTTCCGTTGATCTTCCCCTCTGTTTTCGGAAACAGCAGTACACCAAGAAGGCATAGCAGAAACAGGCATACAAACATCGCAGATACTATCATAAGTACTCCTTCCTATCACTTTCCAAATTTTTTCTTCAGTTTCGCAACAACTTCAAATTCACGTTCGAGCCACACGATAAAATAAATGCCGAGTACCACTATGATGCCCCAGCGGATCAGCCAGTGTCCGATCAGTGCCAGTGCCACAAGTGCGGCGAAAAAGGCAAGAACGATATAAATGAATAACCGTTTTGTATCAAACAGGCTTTCTTTCCGGATCCTCCACGCGATCGCATAGTGGAACAGAAAATAGAGCAGATACGTGACCATTGTGGTATATGCCGCCGCAAGATATCCGAATTTCCGGATGCAGATGACATTTAAAATGACATTAACAATAGCTGCAAGCCCGGTTCCCACGGCGATGTATTTCGTCTTTTCGTGATAATACTCCACATAGGACGGGAACAGATAAAGAAACATGTAATAGCCGCCTGCAACGATCGGAATGACCGAATACATCGCATCATAATAGGCTTTCGTTCCAAGGATCTTAACCAGTTCCGGTGCACCAAACATGACCAGCACCGAAAACAGCAGCATGCCAAATGCGTACTTGCTCGCATTTTTCTTAATGCCCTCGTAATCCTCGTCCTTCATTCTCTCATAAAACCACGGTCCCCAGACATTGTCAAGGGAAGTCATCGTCACATTGATGATTGAAAAGATCGTATAGCCGAAACTGTAGATCCCGGCTTCCCATTCCCCGATCATGCTCTTTATCATGATCCGGTCGAACTGGGAGAGCACGACCTGTGAGATGCCATGCGGGATCATCGGCAGGCTGTAACGCAGGGCAAACCCGGCATAGTTCCTATTCCACTTCGGGCGGCTCTGTTTCCAGAAATACCAGATCAGCACCACCGAGATCACGGCAAGTGGAAGTGCGTTTCCAAAGATACGCCCGGTTGCTGCATCTTTTTTAAAGATCGTCAGGATGAAAAAAACCGACAATCCAAAATTGGACAGCGCGTTAAATGCGGAAATCTTTAAAAACGAGGTATACCCGTAATACAGTCCCACATAGGAATTAAAAAATAAGATCAGTGCCGTACCGAAACTGTCGATCAAAAGCAGATTGACGATCGTCCTCGAAAATCCAAGCCATGTGCCATAAAGCGGATAGCACAGATTTGCCAGGACAAACCAGAGAACCAGATTTGCGATCACAAGCAGGATACAGCAGGAGTTATATGCTGCAAAATTCTCTTCGTATTTATACTTCGCATTTTTCAGGCTCGTATGTAACGCCATTCCCACCAGCAAAAACAGAATGGTCTGATATGCCAGATAAGTATTAAAGATACCATTCTCTGCCGGAGAAAGAAGACGTGAAAAAACAGGGACTGTCAAAAAACTCAGCCCCTTTAGCAAATAATTTCCCACTGTATAGCCGATACCGGCTTTGATTACCCTGCTCTCCCCGCTTTCCTTACTCATGTTTTCTTTCCTGTTCTTTCATTAATCGTAAAAACAAGCGATATGATCTTGTGATATTGGAAAAATAAAAAATCTTCCCATCACAAAAATCGCGGTACATCGAAGATGTGGTCACTGCCTCCTTGTGGATGCAGCAGATCTCTGGCGAATACAAAACTGTCATATGCTGCTTTAACGCCAGATAATAGAGGATCTCTTCCTCCGCATAGAGAAATGTTTCCTCGTAAAAACCGGAAAAAGTCTGAAAGAAATCCCTGGAAAAAATGAGACAGCAGCCATGCAGCAGCACATCCTCCATCTCCTCTGTGATGCAGTCATCCGCAGCTACCGCCTTTCCCTCCACCTCTCTTGTGGTAAGGTTTTTGCTCCCATCCTTCCGGTCAGAACCGTCCGCCTCTGTCACAATGCCATAATGACCTGCAACTGCACCTTTTAAATGCAGTGCCTTGATCAGTCGGAAGGAACATGCCTTCAGAAACGAAACTGCTACCTGTTTTCGCATATAGTTTAACGTGTACTGCCGCTTTGTGGCAACCGGATTTAAGTGTTTTTCCCGGTTCGCGTCCAGAATGTCTCCACCAAGCAGGTCAAACCGGTGTCTTTCATAGATCTCTCTTATCTTTTCTCCGTAATCTGCCTGCTCAAAAATGATATCACTGTTTGCTGCAACGATAAAATCCGGATCAAAATGCTCTCTCGCATAGGAGATCCCAAGGTTATTGCCTCTTGCAAATCCAAGGTTTTCCTCTGATACGACTAAGGATACCTGCTCTTTGCCCTCTGCGTAAGCATTTAACTGCGCTGCGCTGTCATTCTTTGAGCCATTGTCCACAAGAATGATCCTGATCCCGTCATCCTTTTGCGTAGTTAAGATCGAGTCCGCACAGCAGATTGCCTCGTTATAGGTATTGTAATTTAAGATCACATAACAGATTGTTCCCATATTTTTCAACTCAAAATCCCTCTTCTATGCTCCGGAGTAACGTGTCTTGGTTCCCAACAGAATACGGATATACGGTGTGATGGAACGAACGATCGCCGTTCCAAGTCCAAAGTTCTTGCGCAGAAAATGGAACCAGTCGCGGAACGGAAGTCCCTTTCTGCTCTCCTTTAACCGGATACGCTCCAAACGCGGCAATGACTCATCCTGCCAGGTCTTTGCCAGTGAGTTGTCATTACATTCGCCCACATATTCGGTAAAGATGCGGATCGGATAGCCCTTCTTACTGATCGCAAGCCCGTAATCAAAATCCCCGATGCTGTGCTGATAAAACGGATCGATCCCGACCTGCATAAAGATATCATGCGGGATCAGGGCACAGTTTGCATTAAAGGTATCAAACAGCATGTCGGACTGTTCCGGTCCATACTTTTTGTAACGGATGCCCTTTACATATTTGATGCCGCCATAGCTTAATTCGCCCTGCTCCCCGCAGATCGCACCGACCAGAACGCTTTTCCCATCCAAGGATGGCAGCATTTTATCAAAGATGCCCGGAAAAAACTTCGTATCGTCATTCATCAGCATATAATATGCGTAATCCGGATATTTCTTTTTGACATATTCGATACCCTCGTACATGCCACGGTTCCAGAACAGGTTGCCATCGCCCTCTACGATATCGATCTGCTCCGGCAGTTCCTGTAACATCTCTTTGGTTCCATCGGTACTTCCATCATCCACTACGACATAATGAAAGGTTACATTTTCATTCCTGGATAACGTCTCAATTCCACGTTTTGTCAGCTCCCTGCGGTTGTGGCAGGTAAAAATTGCCAGTATCTCCATTCTTTTCCTCCCTGTCCTGCTCTTATGCCTGTCCCACATAATTTCTGCGGAATATGGTGTGGTAGATGCGTTTTAACAGACTTGGCTCGGATATCTTTCTCAATTCTTTTTTCAGTCTTTTGCGCACTTCTTTGGTCTCGCAGATCTCATCCGGGAACTCTGTGATCGCTTGTGATGTTGCAAGACGATGGACTGCGGCAGGTGCCTCCCCGCCACAATGTACGCCGGTGCCATCCCATCCGTCATTTCCAACTAAAGATCTGGTCGGCACCAGGATCAGCCCATCCTGTAAAAATGTGCTGTAATACCAGCGGATTGCCCACGAATTGGTGCCTGCATCCTGCTGCTGCATCTTTAACAACTGATAAAAATTATAGGTATTGTCATAATTAAACCGTTTGCGGCAGGCAGCATCCTCTTTTAACCGCTCCCATCCTTTTGCCTTCGCATCAAAGGAAGACCAGCGGTCTGCCCAGGTTGCCCATGACCAGCTTGTTCCGGTCAGCCCGCACAGATAACTCTGTTTTTCATAATCGGTTCCATCATCCAAAAAGGAAAAACCAGTCACTCCGGTCACTTTCTTTTCGTTTTCGTAACGCACCAGACCGTCATTCATAAAACGGAGGAAATAGCGGTTCGTTACCAGATCATCTTCTAACACGATCACTTTGCCGTACTGATTGACGATTTCTGTCACACCCTCGATAACATTTTTTGCCAGTCCGTAGTTTTCGGTACGCTCCACCAGATGGATCTGTGCAAATCCCTTCGCCTCTCTGACGTAGGTGCGGATCTCTTCGACCTTTTTTTTATTTTCATTCCAGGCTTTTTCTGCTGCCTCGCTCTCATCTTTTTTTGCCTTCGGTGCATCCGAAAAGACAAAAAGTTCTGTCTGATCTGCCAGTTCATTTGCAGCCAGTGCTTCTATCGTTCTTTTGGTATGATCCGGTCTGTTATAGGTAAACAGAACAACCGGAGCCAGTTTTTTTGCTTCTAACATCTGCGCAGTGTTCCCTTCTTCCTATGCCTGCTGTTTTACCCAGTTTACATAATCCTGTATTCCGGCAGTCAGATCCATCTTTTTCTGATAGCCCAGTTTCTTTAACAATGTCACATCGGCACGCCAGTTTTTCGGATCCCCCTGCTTGGCTGCTCCGTTAAACCGGACGATATCGGTGCTCTCGCCTAACACTCTGGCATAAATCTCAGCCAGTTCCCGGATTGAGGTTTCCTCTCCGTTTGCCACATTGAAGATCTCCTCCTCCCCGGTGTAATCTAAGATCAGGCGGATCGCCTGTAAGATATCCGACACATGGATAAAATCTCTGGTCTCGGTTCCGGTTCCAAATAATTCGATCTTGCCGGTTGCCTGATATTTCTGATAGATATCCCATAAAAGCTGCTTCCGCAGTCCTGCTCCATAGGCGGAAAAAATACGGACGGAGCGGATCTGATAACCATGTACACTGTTATAATAATGACAGAGCTGCTCTGCCATATATTTGTGCAGTCCATATGGAGATACCGGAGCTGCCCCTGCATCCTCTCTGATTGGAAGTTCCTTTGGATTTCCGTAAATACCGGCACTGGAAAAGAAAATGATCTTTGGCCGTTTTTCAAACGCTTTGAGCGCCAGAAGGAGCTGATAGAGGCTGTGCAGGTTGCCGTCTAAATCAGCCATCGGATTAACCACAGATGCACCTACATTGGCACTTCCTGCGCAGTGTAAGATCACATCCGGCTGCACATTGGTAAAAATGGATGCCAGCTCTGCCGCTTCCTGTGACATATTGCACTGATAATAGGAAAGCTCTGCATCCTCACCGCTGTATCTTGCCGCCAGATCGATCCCTGTTATGTCATATTCTGTTTCAAAATATTCCTTTGCACTTCTTCCAAGGAAACCGTTTACACCGGTAATGACCATTTTCTTTTTCATCAAACTTTACCTCACTTCTATCGGAATACCCGCTCTAATGCCTTCGAATACTCCTCTGCTTCCCGGTACATATTTGCTATGCCGGATTCGATATTCTCTTCCCATGTCTTTTCGCTGTGCTCTGCGATCAGGTCTGCCAGTGCCTTTGGATCATGCGGATCGAACAATCTGCATTTTTCATTTTTCTGCTCCCTGTGTACCGGAATATCCGAAAGCAGTACACTCTTATCCAGTACTTTGGCATCCTCTAATACCGTTCCCCAGCCCTCACATAAGGATGGCTGCACGATAAATCTGGCATGTTTCATGATACAAAGCTGTTCTTCTCTTCCCACAAAGCCTAATAATTTGATGTTGTCCTTTACGGTATCGGATTCCATAATGGCTTTTAACCGGTTGATATACTCCGGATTGCGGTAATCTTCCAGATTTCCGGTAAATACGAAATCATAGTCTCTCATTCTTCCACTCTCGAGCAGAAGCTTGATCGCCTCCACCATGACAATGTGGTTTTTATGCTGCCAGAACTGGTTTGGAATGTAAATATAATTGCGGTCCAGTCCGAATTTCTGTTTTACCTGCGCCTCCAGTTCCGGCGTGATCTTTTTGATCTCCGGCTCAATATAGGAAACAAAATGTACGACCTCGACCGGACAGGTATGATCCGGATAAAACTGCTCCAGGTCATGTTTTGCATCAAAACTGCTAAGCACCATCGGACGGTCGCTCATTACCATCTCAAGGAAATTGGCATCCTTGCGTGCCAGTTCTTCTGCTGAGAAAAACTCCGGCAGATTTTTATGCTGAAAATCCGGGATCCAGAAGATCCCTTTGTTTTTAAATAATTTTCCTGTCTTATTTAATTCCAGTGCGTAGCAGTATTTTACGCCGCCAAACCACACCTGTGCCGCCTGGATCAGTGCGGTCTTTAATTTTCCTTCATTGGTAAAGATGTGTATCTTTATCTGATCCTGGAACGGTGCAAAGATATCGGCATGCTTTTCATCAATGAACAGTACCAGCTCATAATTCTGCCGGATCGTCTCATTCTGCAGACAGCTGAATATGATATTTTTGATATAATAGATGCCGCCGATCCAGCCTCTGTTCCCAAGTCCGTTAAATAAAATCTTTTTCACTTATATGCCTCTTCTCTTTTCCACATCGTGCAGTGCCGCCATGCAGCCCTCTGCCACGTTTGAAAATGCAAATTCCTGTGCTTTATCATAGCTGTAACTTCCCATCTGGGCAATTTTTCCCTCGGAAAACAGCCGGTCGATCGTTTTAGCAAACGCTTTCGTATCCTCCGGGTCTACGATATAACCGTTTTTCCCTTCTTCCACCAGATCTCTTGCTCCATCTGCATATTTGGAAGAAATGATCGGTAACGAAGCACACATCGCCTCTAATAAGACCAGTCCAAAGCAGTCCTCTCTGGTCGGAAGGATAAACGCATCCGAGGACGCGTAGAGCTGCCGCAGTGGTTCTCCCTCCACATAGCCTTTAAATTCGACCCTCTCCGTCAGGTTTAATTTTTTTACCTGCTGTTCTAAGAGTGGACGTTCCTGTCCCTCTCCGACAATGACAAGCCGGATATCATCTGCTGCCTCTGCCAGTGCCGGGAGTAAAAGATCCAGTCCCTTTCTCTGGATCAGGCTTCCGACGTAAAGTAACTGTCTTGCCTCATAACTTTCTTTTTTTGCCAGATATTTCTCAATATCCACGGTCAGATACGAGATAAAGCAACGCTCCGGTGCGGCACCATATGCGATCTGCGCCTCTTTCGATGCCGTACTGCTTGCAATAAACGCATCCGCACGCTTTATGATATAATTTCTGGACATTCTCTGTACTTTTCCGATGTTCTTTTCGGAGTTTAGGGTGCCATCTGTCCAGCTGATAAACGGGATCTTCTTTTTCCTGCACCAGTGCACTGCGCGTAAAATGGTCGGGTTATATTCCATCGCAAATACCAGTTCCGGTGCGATCTCCTGCAGCGTCTTTTCCACCCCGACCGGCAAAAAAACATAGCGGTCATCAAATCGTTTGCGGATGATGATCGTGCGGGACTTTAAGAAATGTACATGAGCCAGTCCCTCTAACTCCACTGTCCACTTCCGGTTTTCCATTCCTGCCCCGGAAAATATAATATGAAATTCATATTCCTGATACTGTTCCTGTAAAAAACGGAAAAAATCCACCCGGTATGGGGATGGAATATTTGTGATCAATACCGCTCGTTTCATAGTCCCTCTCAATCCGCTGAAATGCTCTCGTAAATCTCCATCAGTTTCTGATAGTTGTCTTCCGGCCGCAGCCTTTCCTGATAAAATTCTCTTGCGTTCTCTTTTAAGGTTACACGATCTAACTGTTCAAATTCTTTGACTTTTTCGGCGAGGTCACTCGAAGAATTATAGGTAAATTTCACTCCGGTAACGCCCTCCTGCACCATACCTTCCATATTGCCCACTCTTCCGGCAATTACCGGAACCCCGTAGGAATATGCCTCCGCGATCGTCATGGCAAATGCCTCATAGCACTGGGATGTCATAATGACTGCCTTTGCATGGTAGAATTTTTCTGTCATATCTTCTTTTTGCAGATATCCTAAGAATTTTACATTCTGGATATTGTGTTCTTTCACATATGCCTGCATCTCGTCCATCATCGGTCCGGTTCCTGCAATGTAGAGCTTGCGGTCCGGGATCTGTTCAAATGCCTTGATCGCGATATCCACACCCTTTAATGCCTCTACTCTTCCGGCAAACAGGTAATATTCCTCCTGCTCCGGTACATTACTCGGTTCAATCCCCTCTGCAAACGTAAAATTCGGTTTGATAAAAATCTTTTTTGCATCCACAATATCTCCAAGTGCCAGCAGTTTATTGCGGTTAAACTCGGTCAGGCAGATGAAATTTACCTTGCGGTATGTGCCAAGGACTCTGTGGACTTTTAATACTGCCGCACTCACAAAACTCTGCAGCTTGCTGTTGCGGTAACACTTATGTTTTACGGCACATTTTAATCCGCCCTGCACACATTCCTCACAGATGACATTGTCTCTGAAAAAAGATCCTGCCGGGCAGAGCATCCTGAAATTATGAAGGGTCTGCACGATCGGAACATGACAGCGGAATGCTGCATAAAACACGGACGGGCTGACCATCGTTAAGGTATTATGCACATGCACGATGTCGATCTGATATTCTTTGATCAGTTTTTTTACTTCCCGTACGGTCTTAAACGAATAGATCGCTGTAAACGGCACACAGAGTTTACCAGACTTTCCGCCTTCTTTTAACTCTGCGTTGCTTCTGTAATAAGTATATACCTTATGCCCGTGTTCCTCAAGAAGCCGTTTTTCGTTGCGCACCACAACATCTTCGCCACCCGGGATCTGATAAAAGTTATGCACCTGTAAAATCCGATACTGTTTCATATGGTCTGCTTTCCTTCCTCTAAGATATTCGGGTACAGCAAGATACCTGTGAGCAGGATAAACGGATTCATAAATCCATTCATGACAAACTGCTCCAACACTGCATAAAGTGCCAGTGTTCCGATCATGACCAGCTCTTTGTAGTGTTTTTTCTTATAGAGCACATAAAGCGTTCTGCATACGATCGCAAAGAAAAACAGTGCAACCGCCCAGCCACAGTAGAGCAGGACAAACATATAGGTATTGTCGATCAGTCCGAAATAGTTCGCATAGAAATATTCCTGCGTTCTCGGATACCAGGCAAGTCCCTGCATCCTGTAATAGCTGTTCATAATGTAGATACGTCCGGATACAAAGTGGTTTAACAGACCCATCACCTTATTATCGCCATTGTAGATACGCATCGTAACAAAGCTGAACAGGGCTCCCACCGGAACAGACAGTGCCAGGATAAATTTCCACTTGTCATTCTTTACCATTTTTTCAAAAACGATCAGCATCCAGCAGAAGAAAAATACGGCAATACCGGTGCGGCAGAAGGTCAGCTCATAGAATAAGAATGCGACTGCCGAAGTTCCAAGAAACCATTTCCAGTTTAATTTTTCATAATTATAATATAACAGTAACAGCATCATAACGAAGATCGTTAAGTATGCGTAGTTTGGCTCATTCATGGCAAAACTGTAGACCGGGATCTCAACATAGTTGGTATCCGGTGTTGTCTTATCTCCAATATCATATACCCCAAATGTAGATCCAAGCACCAGTACGAAAGCGCTGAAGATACGGATATACAGTGCGATCTTGATCATAAGCTGAAAACTACAGTTTTTCATCGCAATGATCGTCACAAACAAAAGCAGCCAGGTATTCTGTTTTGTGATAATGGAAAGTGTTACACCAAGTGCAATCAGAATTGCTGCCCATGTGATCTCCCGCAGAGTATATTTTGTCGTGACCAGTTTGATGCCAAGAAAGATCAGACCAAATACGAAGAAATAACGGTAGATATCATCTCCGTGGTCGTATGCAAATGCTTTCATCAGGATATTGATCGCAAAATATCCGTAGAACGCTGCCACTCCTATTCTTTCCCAGTTCGTTTCCTGATAGATTGTCTTAATTTTTTCCATCTAAAAGCCTCCATTGGACTACTCTGTGCCCGGGCCATCACTGCCCCAGACCCGTTCTTCTTCAAAAATCCGGTAAATCACATAGCGGTCTTCCACTACATGGACTTTCTCATATCCATATTCCGTCAGATCTTCCGGGATCTGGTGGAAGGTATTATCAAAGATCAGATATTTGCAGTATCTCTTTTTGCCTATATCCGTGATCACCTTGATATCCGGTTTTTCCTTGCTCATTTCCTCATAGACAGCGGTCTCATCCTCTCCCATGTTAGAAATGAATCCCCCTGCATTCCTTCCGTAAAAAAGACCTACGGAACTGGAATACTGTCTGATATAGCACAGCAGATCATTTGGTACGACCGCGGTTTCCTTCCAGCTCATCAGATTGATCTGGATGTAATCACAGATCTCAATGACTGCGTTCGGAAGCTCATACTCATTTTGTTTCTCCGTGTAAGTCTCCGCTGTAAACATCTGCTTTCCGGTTACTGCAATGCAGGCACAGGCAAGCACGACTGCCACCGCACGCACAATATTTTTTTTCAGGCGTCCGGTCAGTTCTGCCAGCACATATGCCAGCACAAAGGAGATCGGCACCATCCACATCAGTCTCCAGTAGATCCCGGATAAAAAGCGGGTTCCAACCACTGCATAAAACAGCGGATTAAAGAAAAACAGGATGGCAAGCAGTGCGGGATAGAAGAATTTTTTTCTGACTTCTTTTCCCATGAAAAAGCAAAGCACCAAAGCCACAAAAAAAAGAATCCAGTGTGCCAGACCGGCTTTTCTTCCTATGAAGTTAAGAAATTCATTCCAGACACCATAACAATATGTGATCATTTTCTCTCCATTATCCCATCATATAGTATAAAAGGTACAGCGCGCTTGGTGCCGCTGCCATCCAGATTATCAATAATTTTTTACATTTCCTGTGATAGAAGAAATCCACAATGCCATATAAAAATACGATGACCGGAGCGGTCACAATACCGATACCGGACAAGAGGCATGCCGCATTGGATGCCACATACAAAAAGAACAGCCATCCTTTTTGATACTCTTTCTGCATCAGCTGATACATGACATAAAACAGTGCCGGCAGCATAAATGCAGCACAGACTGCTTTTCCCTGCCAGATACGCAGCAGCAGCATTGATGCCAGCGTATGGGTCGAAGTATATCCAAACAGATGGATCACGGACAAAAAGAGCAAAAACAAAAGCGTCTTTTCCCTGTCATGGAAAAACTCCCATCCGATCAGAAGATACAGCGCATAGCATAACAGGATCAGATAAAAAGGAAGATAGCTGTGGGAAAGTGCCGCCGGCGCGATCCCGCTGATCTTACTGCACATTGCCACATACATCGCCCATGGGGAAGTAAAGTCCTTGCGCACCTCTCCCTCATTCCAGTACAGCTGGTCAATGGTGATCGGATCATCCCAGTACATGGTATCATGTTCGATCGCAGATACTTCCTCGGAGACAAAACGCGCATCATCATCATCCCTGTGCTCATATCTCGCCGGGATATATGCCTGCAAAAAGACCAAAACAGCCACAAGTACTCCTAAAACCAGAACCCATCCATTCTCACGGACAGATGGCAGTTTCGCTGAATCTTTCACTGTTTCTGTCTTTACCTGCAGGGAAATCCCCATATCCTCTTTCCCAAGCACCAGATAAAAAGAACCCAGTGACAGCAGGGTAAGTACGATCAGCCAGACTCTGAGCGCAGAGCTCAAAGAGGCATGCAGTGCCACCATCGGGATCAGCACAAGCTGTCCCACCGATAACATTGTCACAAATCCGAGTACCCACGCGTTTAGAAAACGTAAAAAGGAGCCGCGGATCTTTAACAGTTCTACCCACAGGTAACCGATCCATGCGGGCAGAAACAGAAATAAAACACTCATATACATGATGTTTTTACAGTTCATATACTAATGCTCCATCAATATGGATGCCGTTGACATCCGCTGTATTCTTTGCACGATATAATACTTCATTGCGGACCGTTCTTCTGCCGCATACCACAAAAGTCTTGTTGCAGAGTTTGGAAACAGAATATGCCTCTGCTGCTTTTGACGCATCTGCACTGTTGATCACGATATATTCATACCATTTGCCCATCTCTTCCACATACTCTGCGAAACGTTTGTTTCCTGCAATATCAAGTCCGTTTTCTGCTTCTTTGTTGCGGGTAACGGAATCTAAATATGCGTTCATTGCAAGCGGCTCTACATGATCTGCCTGTCCAAGCACATATTTACTGATGGAATGTGCATCCTCGCCGCTTCCCTCGCTTACGGAAAGGTCGATGTAGAGAGTCTTTTTCTGCTCATTTGCATAGCTCATTGCCAGTTTTAATGCACTGTCTTTCTTCGGGCACTGTAATGTCATACAGCTGATGCGGTTGCATGTATTGTTGTCATCTTTTAAGAACATGGCAACCTTTTTAAAGGACTCCTCGTTGTCCTCTCCCTCTTTGAAGCAGTCGATGATATCGGTGTCTAAGCACTCGCGGATCTCTTCTGCATCCTTTGGTTTTTTGTAAATTAACATCCAGAAGCTGTAGCATACGATCTCTACGATGATACCAAGCAGGATACCTGCGGTTACTGCTTTTAAGACTGCTTTTCTGAAGTCGCTCTCTGTGATCGTATAGGTTTTCAGTTTTGCGATCTCGCTGGTCGTATAAGGTGCATCTAAAATGGTCACACAGGACTGCCCGATCATCTCTTCACAGGTTTTCTCTGTGGTTGCGATCAGACCGTTCATAAATGCAGTTGCGGCTTCCTCATCCATGATAGAGTAATCACCGTAGCTTGCCGGGAATGTTACATAAAAAGATGCTACATCAGAGTTCTCACCGTGCTCGGTATCGAACAGGTTCTGATATTCCTGTACAGTCAGGTCATATCCGGTGATCTCTTTGAAGTTCTGATAAGCACGGTTGCTGGATGCGATCTTACGGATATTGTTGACTCTCTCACTTGGATCTGCATCACTGTATAAACCTACAAATAAAGACGCTGCCACCTGCTGTCTGTTCTCATATACTTCGTTTTCCACATACTGGTGCAGTGACTTGTACTTATATCCACCTAAGGCAAGTGCACAAAGCACTGCAAGGATGGCTGCCAGCCACCACATTCTTAAATTGTAACGTATGATCTGCGCTACACTGTACTCTCTTTCTACTTTATACTCTCTGCTCATATTCGCTCTCCTTCCTATTCTCCGCCTTTTTCGAATACCACTTTGATCGTTTTTAATATGATCTTAATGTCAAGCCCGATACTCCAGTTGTCAATATACTGCACATCCAGCTTTACGACATCTTCGAAATCCTTGATATTGTTTCTGCCACTTACCTGCCAGAGTCCGGTAATACCCGGTTTGGCACTTAAACGACGTTTCTGATGCGACTCATACTGTCTGAATTCATCCACTGTCGGTGGTCTGGTACCTACCAGACTCATATCGCCCTTTAACACATTAAAAAACTGCGGAAGCTCATCGATACTGGTCTTCCTTATGAATTTTCCGACTTTGGTGATCCTCGGGTCATCTTTCATCTTAAACATAAAGCCATTCATCTCATTCTGGCTCTCTAACTCTTTTTTCCGCTCTTCCGCATCCTGATACATCGACCGGAATTTATAGATCTTAAAGAACCTGCCGTTCTTTCCGACACGCTTCTGTGCAAAGAACAATGGTCCCGGTGACTCGATCAGAAGCGGTGGTGCTAAAAATATGGTAACCACTGCCGTGATGGCAAGTCCCACGATCGCACCGATAATATCCATCAGACGCTTTACAAAAAGCATCTTCCAGTCATAGTGCTGGTTGGTAAAAGTCACAACCGGGATATTGCCCATCATGTCAAAGCTCTTGTAATAGTCGAATTTATTTAAGATCTCGATGCTGACATGAACGGTTGCTCCCATATCTTCGAATTTCTCGACTACTTCTGCCAGTGCTTCGCCGCTGTCGTATGGAACATTGATGAACACCTCATCGACGATCTGCTCCTTTGCATATTGGAACATATTACTGTAAGTTGCAACAACCGGAATGCCCTCATACCATTTGCCCACCTGATTATCATCGATGATCGCAATGCTTGCCAGGCGGTGTGCCCAGTCTTTTGCATTTTCCAGATCACTTAAGATCTCCTCCACACGGTCGGACGTTGTGACTAAAAAAACCTGATTAGTTGCCCGCTTGTTGCGGTATATCTTAAGCAGATAATACTTAATAACCACATGTGCGGCATAAAACAAAACCAGATTGATGCCGGCGATACAAAAATATACGCCTCGCGATGCATCCGCATTGTTATGCTGCAAAAAGATCGTCAGCGCTGTCACAAAGATCAGGATAACGCTTGCCTTTACGCCTGCCAAAAGATCCATCCAGGTGCTCCGCTTGATAAAGTCTGTCTCGATATCCGAAAACAGCATGATCAGCATATAGATGAGCAGCACGATACCAATGCTCTCAAACAGCTCGGATTTCATATTTTCAACGGAAACATCACGGAAATTTACCAACCAAAGATATCCACCGCCGAAATAACTGCACAAAAAGCAGATCATGTCTGCAAACAGTAATATTATACTCTGTATTTTTTCTCTTGCCTGGTACATGTCAAATCCTTTCTCCATAGACTTTTTCGCATGATCCGAGTGAAAAATGAAGACTCCATTTCTCGCCCGGCGGTGCGAGCCATACACAATCAAATCCAAACTCCGGATCTGTTATGTGACGGATTTTCAATGCCTGTGCCACATCGGCACGTCTGCTGCGGCTGACTTCGATCTTCAGATCATTTCCCGCCGCATCCTTAGCATGTATATGAACCGGCAGTGTCCTGCCGTCTTTCACTTTTGCAAATGCCCATCCACTGCATATGACACTGCCATCCTGATAATCAGTCCTGTCAATGTGGAACTGGATGTTTTTTACTTTCATCCATGCTTCCTCCCGGATGTGGATGTCCCCCCATCCTGCTTCTGCCTGCTCCTGACCGAGCGGAATGATCTTCGTTCCAAACTTTCGCTGCATATTGCGGAGCGGAAGTTCGCCGCTTCCAAGATAACTCTGGAACTTCTGTTCCATCTTGCGGAAACTCTCCTGCATCGGTTCGGTGATCCCTGCCTGCTCCATCAGTTCGGTAAAATTCCAGTTCCGCTTTGCAAGCACCTGATGATACAGGAAATAAAGTCCACGGTACAGCACAAACAGCTTGGGGATTGGGAAAAGAAAAGTCCACTCATAATCGATCACCGTCCAGGTACCGTCTGCATCCACAATGATATTCGAAAAGATCAGATCGATATCGGTCACCTCGGTCGCCGGCATCTGCTCTTTTAATGCCACGCTTCCAAACACCTTTTCAAAACTTTTTGTCTGTTCAAACGGAAGTTCCGGTGTCTGCTGGAAAATACGTTTCTTATATTCTTCCAGAATTGCTGCGATCTTATCCTTATCGCCACGCTCCGCAGCTTCCTCTATGAGATCCTGCAAGGTTCTTCCCGTTATAAACGGAAACTCTGCCGTCTGTTTTAAAACCTTACAGTCACAAAACCGGATGCCGGCAGCTTTATAGTACGCCGTCAGCTTCTGCTGCTTTTCTGCCATCTGCTCCACATGCGCCCTGCCATCCTGATACAGCGGCACTTTCGTGACCACCCGTTTTTGCCTGTTCTCATTACCATCCATCTGGATCACAAAAATATCCGTCCGGATCGCAAACTTCTTTTCCCGCTCATCCGAATATTTGCTGTAGAAAAGCCGTTTTGGCTCGGATGGTCTGGTGTGATCTGCCCGGTATGAAAGGATCAGGAACGCATTTGCAAACTGCGGATAAACCCCTTCTGTAAGCAGGCTGTCATATGCCAGACGTTCCTCAAAGAGCTGGTATCTGTCCCACTTAAAGTTTCTCCGGTTATCGTTTAACTCGCCTCTCATCGGCAGATGTCCGTCCGAATAGATTGCTGTCGGAAATGTCTCATCCGGGTACGGATAGTACCAGTCCAGTATCTGATAACCGCTCTGCTCTAACAGGGTCTGATATTCCTTTTTGCTGTAGCAGCGATCCATGGCACCCTCGGGATATCCTTCTACTCCTGAAAAATAGGTACCGCCATATGCCTCTTTGCACCCGGCAAAATATCGAAGTCCCATCCGGTTTGCATCGGCAAGCACCAACATTCCATCTTCACACAGCAAGCCACCAAGCTCCCTCAGCCGTTTTTCTTCTGCACAGGTCTTTCGGAATAACAGGATCCTGTCATACTGTCCGGCAGGGCTTTCGAACTTTCCGGCAAACTCTGCCTCCGTCAGGACGGTAAGATTTGTCAGATCAGGATAGCGTTTTTGGATCGCCTCTTTGCTCTCTTCATCCACTGTCACAGCCGTCACAGCTTCTGCAAATTCTGCTAATTTTCCGGTCAACGCACCGCGCTCTGCATGGAGTTCTAAGATGCGTTTTCCCTGCCAGATCGGAAGGGATGCGATCAGATTTTCCCTTGCCCCTGCAAAGTGATACAGATATTCATAAGAAATCTCCTCCAAAACATCCCCTCCTTTCTGTTCATTTCTTTTATTCTTCCACCTTTTCGATGGTCACTTCTGAATTCATATCATAAAAACCGACGGTATTTTTGTCGGATACGACGGTCACGCCAACCACGTCATAGAGTCTGTGGTAAGCGCGGAACTCTCCGCCCACATAACCGGTACAACTGATGGAAAGCAGATACTCTCCACCCTGCAGATCCATATTCTGGCGGAAGGTTGCAACGTAGGTTTCGCCCTCTTTTGCCTGTCCGATGCCCACTTTTTCAAACATCGTATTCGTTCCCGTAACCGCAGTTCCCTGCACGGTCTTAAACGTATAGGTAAAGATCGGATCTAAAATATCCGCATGGAAGCGCACCTTTGATTTGATCTCAAAGGATGTGCCCTTCTGGATACAGTTCGTATAATTGCCATACTCATCGATCAGTGCAAAGTCGATGATCTCTGCCTCTCCGTTGCCATATTCGTTGACGTCTTTATTCAACTGATAGTTGGACTTCCAGAGGTTCGTCTCTTTTTCTTCCTGCTCTTTTAACACTGCTCCATTCTGGATCTTGTCTGAATTTTTGAGCAGTACCTTTTTATACAGGTTGATCATATCCTTGGCATTTCCCTCCGCCAGCTTGTCTCCCTTGTTGAGTAAAATAACGCGGTCACAGTACTTTGCCACACTGCTGATGTCATGGCTGACGAATAAGATCGTCTTGCCCTGTTTCTTGAAGTCCTCAAACTTCTTATAACATTTTGCCTGGAAGAACACATCTCCAACGGAAAGTGCCTCATCTACGATCAGGATCTCCGGGTCAATGTTGATCGCCACTGCAAATGCGAGGCGGACAAACATACCACTGGAATACGTCTTACACGGCTGATTGACAAAGTCGCCGATGTCGGCAAACTTTAAGATCTCATCGAGCCGTTCATCCATTTCCTCTTTGGAAAATCCCATCATCATACCGTTTAAATAGACATTTTCTATTCCAGTATATTCCATATTGAAACCTGCGCCGAGCTCAAGCAGCGCGGAAACTCTTCCCTCGATCTCGACGTCACCGCTTGTCGGTGCAAGCACGCCGGTAATGATCTTTAAAATAGTCGATTTCCCGGAACCATTGGTTCCGATAATGCCGATCGTCTCCCCCTTTTTTACTTCAAAAGAGACATGATTTAACGCGTGATGTTCTTTAAAACGATTTTTGCGGGCAAGACCCAATGCGTCTTTTAACCGGTCTGAAGGCTTGTCGTATAATTTGTAAACCTTACAGACATCCTCCACCCTGATTGCTAAATTCTCCATATCCTGCCTTTCTGATCTTTCATTTCTATTTCATCCCTATTACAGCACATCTGCGAAATGTACGCGCAGCCGCTTAAATACGGTCGTTCCAAGCCATAAAATCAGTAATGTGATGACCCAGAACCATACAGTCAGTCCCGGATGCTCCCAAAATCCGATCTTGTTGATCAGGGCATCCCGGTAACCTGCTACCACATAATACATAGGATTTAGCTTCAGAATGGTAAGTGCCCATCCCGGAATATTTGTCATTGACTCAAATGTCCACATGATCGGAGTCGCCCACATCCCGATCTGTAACAGGATGGAAACAACCTCCTTCATATCTCTGAAAAATACAGTTACCGCGCTTGTCGCATAGATCAATCCTGCCGTCAGTATCACCATGCAGAACGAATAATAAATGATCTGCAGTGTATACAGATCCGGCGGATAACCCATCAGGGTAAATACCAACAGCATGAAACACACAAAGAACAGGTGTGTAAACAATGCAGAGATCAGTTTTACCACCGGGAGTGTCTCAAACTGGAATACGACTTTCTTTACCAGATAGCTGTATTCGATCAGAACTCCCGTTCCGCCGTTCATTGCTTCCTGAAAATAAAACCACGGCACAAGACCTCCCATCAGCCAGAGTACAAACGGTACACTGACTCCGGTCCGAAGATCACTCGCTCTCTGGTTCAATGCCTTTTCAAATACGAACCAGTATAACAGCACGGTGATGACCGGCTGCACAAATGCCCAGATCACACCAAAATAGGAGCCCGCGAACTTCTTCTTGAAATCGTTTCTTGCCAGATTGAGGATTAACTTGCGGCTGCGCACTCCATTGTGTTTTACCATGTAATTCCTCTCTCTTTACAGTAAGCAGCGATGCCGCCATGTACTTTATCCTTATCTGATAAGATCAGGTCTTTCTCTGTCATTCCTTCCGGCATCGGCCACTCTACACCGAGATCCTTATCGTTCCATAAGATACCGCCCTCATCGTTTGGATGATAGAAATCGGTTACTTTATAGCAGAACTCTGCATAATCAGAAAGTACAATAAATCCGTGTGCAAAATTTTTCGGTACAAAGAACTGTTTTTTGTTTTCTGCAGAAAGCACAACGCCGTACCATTTTCCAAAGGTCTTGGAGCCCTCTCTTAAATCGACTGCCACGTCGAATACCTCTCCGTTTACCACGCGGACTAATTTGTCCTGTGGATGATTGATCTGGAAATGAAGTCCGCGGAGCACGCCCTTTTTAGATGCAGACTGGTTGTCCTGTACGAACTGGCAGTCAATTCCTGCCTCTGCGAAATCGTTGTAATTGTAGGTCTCCATGAAATATCCTCTGGCATCTCCAAATACAGCAGGTTCAATTACTTTTAATCCTTCAATCCCATTACAGTTATCTGTTACTTTTATTTTTCCCATTGTTCTATCTCAACTTTCTCTTATAATCCTTCTGCTACTTCCATCAGATATTTACCATAATCAGTCTTAAGAAGTGGCTGTGCCAACTTGATCAGCTGCTCTTTATCGATAAAGCCTCTCTTGTAGGCAATCTCCTCGATGCAGGAAACATATAATCCCTGTCTCTTCTGGATGGCAGAAACGAAATCTGCTGCTGCAAGAAGCATGTCATGATTTCCGGTATCTAACCATGCAAATCCTCTTCCCAGTGTCTCTACGCTTAAATTTCCACGATTTAAGTACTCGTTGTTGACAGAAGTGATCTCGATTTCGCCTCTTGCGGATGGTTTCACATTTTTGGCAATCTCTACCACATCATTGTCATAGAAGTACAGACCAGGTACCGCATAATTTGACTTCGGATGCTCCGGTTTTTCCTCGATGGAAAGTGCCTTTCCGTTTTCATCAAATTCTACAACACCATACTCTCTTGGGTCCCTGACATAATATCCGAAGATCGTTGCGCCCTTTTCGTTTTCGGTACGCTCTGCGGCACTGCGTAGTACTTTGGAGAAGCTTTGACCGTAGAAGATGTTGTCTCCTAATACCAGTGCAACCGCGTCATTTCCAATGAACTGCTCTCCGATGATAAACGCATCGGCAAGTCCTCTCGGCTCTGTCTGGATCGCATAGGAAAAGCTCATGCCAAGCTGGCTTCCATCTCCGAATAAATCCTTGAACACCGGCAGATCTCTCGGGGTAGAGATGATAAGTACCTCGCGGATGCCTGCTAACATCAGTGTGGACAATGGGTAGTAGATCATTGGCTTGTCATATACCGGCATGATCTGTTTTGAAATTGCTTTGGTCAGTGGGTAAAGTCTGGTACCGGAACCTCCGGCAAGTATAATTCCCTTCATCTAAAATCCTCCGTTTTGTAAATGATACATGATATCACTTAATTTTTTCTAAACACAGAAGTTAAAATTTTCTTAAATTTTTTCTTCTCTGATAAAACGCAAACAAGCAGTATCGCCCTATAGACGGTACTGCTGCCTGCATCGTTTATCTGTTCTGATACATATCCTCGTAATATTTCTGGTAATCACCGCTTGTCACATGTTTCATCCAGTCTTCATGCTCAAAGAACCATGCGATCGTTTTCTTGATACCGTCTTTGAACATTGTCTCCGGCTCCCAGCCAATCTCTGCTTTGATCTTATCCGGTGCAATGGCATAACGTCTGTCATGTCCTTTTCTGTCTTCCACGTAGGTGATCAGATCCTTGCTGACAAGTTTTCTTCTCTCATCATTTTCCGGAAGCATCTCAAGCAGCGTCTCGATAATAATATTGATAATCTCGATATTCTGTTTTTCGTTGTGTCCGCCTACGTTGTAAGTCTCACCCAGACGTCCTTTTTCCTGTACCATATCGATCGCTTTCGCATGATCATCCACATACAGCCAGTCACGGACATTTTTTCCATCTCCGTATACCGGAAGTTTTTTGCCCTGCAATGCGTTATTGATGATAAGCGGAATTAATTTCTCCGGGAACTGGTATGGTCCGTAGTTGTTGGAACAGTTTGTGATGTTCGCCGGGAATTTGTAAGTATCAATATATGCTTTTACCAGCATGTCCGAAGATGCCTTGCTGGCAGAATACGGACTGTGCGGTGCATATGGTGTTGTCTCATAGAAGTAAGTTCCGTCATCCTCTAAGGAACCATATACCTCATCGGTTGATACATGAAGGAATTTCTTTCCCTCTTTGAAGCTTCCGTCCGGTAACTCCCATGCTGCTTTTGCACAGTTTAACATCACTGCGGTTCCCAGCACGTTGGTCTTTACGAAGACTTCCGGATTTTTAATGCTTCGGTCAACATGACTCTCTGCGGCAAAATGTACCACGCGGTCGATGTCGTTTTCTGCGAAGATCTTTGCGATCGCTTCTTTATCTGTGATATCTGCTTTCACAAATGTATAATTGTCTCTGTTTTCAATATCTTTTAAGTTTTCCAGATTGCCGGCATAGGTCAGTACATCTACGTTGATGATCCTGATCTCATTATCATATTTGCGAAACATGTAATGAATGTAATTTGAACCGATAAATCCGGCTCCCCCTGTTACTAGATATGTTCTCATATTAATCCTCCAAATATTTATCGTGGTCTTTTGACCGGGCAAAATATCTTTTGACATTCTACCATATTTTTTATATAAGCACAAGTTTTCCCTATTTGTTCAAAAAGAAAAATCCCGTTTCACGCTTGTCAAACATATTGTTATACTGAATACAGTGATATTCCTGCACCTCATCCCAGTAGGGTGACGTTTCATCATCCAGTTCATAATAGGTTCCATTTTCGCCCCAGTATCCTCTGGCTGTAATTGCCGGAATGTCATCTCTCAGGTCTGACAGATATTTCTGATATCCTGTCATCTCACAGCCTGCCGTCTCTAGCACCAGGCTCGACAGATAATTCGCACTGATCCTGTCCAGATATGCTTCGTCGATATCATAGTTTGCCCAGATAATAAATGGCACTTTATATCGCTGCATATATTCTTCCTCACTCAGCTGTGACTTTGATTTTCCAGCGATCATATCATAATAAGAGCTTTCCACTCCCGGTCTGTGATCACCAAACATCACAATGATCGTTTTTTCATTTACCTGTGAAAAATAGTCCGTCAGTTCTTCAAATGCTTCATCTGATTTTTTGATCAGATTCAGATACTGCTCCGTCTCTTTGTATTTTCCCGGTGCATCCTTTAACTGTATCGGTGTGTCAAAATTGCCATAATCATAACCACTGTGGTTTTGCATGGTAACATTAAATGCAAAGAACGGCTTCTGCCCCGTCTGCTCATAACACTCGATGATCTTCTGGAAGCTGGATGAATCGGAAATATATTCTCTCACATAGGTCGGATCGGTAAACGCTTCCTGATCCAGAAATGTTTCAAATCCAAGGCTTGTGTATGCGCTTGGACGATTAAATCCATTTCTCTTAAACGGATGGATCGCCATATTCCCCTGATAGCCCTGTGCCTGCAGGGTTCTGGTCAGAGATGGATATTCTCCTCTGACATACAGCTGGTAGGGAATTGTGTTCGGTGGAACAAACGCCATCGTGTTTCCTGTCAGAAATTCAAACTCAGTATTCGCTGTATTTCCTGCAAATACCGATGTATACATATTTCCTTTTATCGTATTTTCCGTCAGTCCATGGATATATGGCATATTATCTTCAGTCAGTTCCACATTTTCTGCAAGATCTGAAAACGCTTCATTCATAATAGCGATAATGTTGACATCATCCCCGGAACTTAACCCCTCATTGTATTCCTCCGCTTCTTTCTCATAGGATGCCATCAGACTCTTCAGTTCCTCCTCCGAATAGCCATCCGGTTCCTCCACCTGCATCTGCTTTACGCTATAAAGAAGTGTCAGCATATTTCCCTGCTTTTTGGATGCAGAGTAACGCATTTTAACGCGCACATAATCTTTTACAAAATTTGTATGAAAGAATACTCCATAAAAAATGCCCACAGAACAGACCGTAATTGCAAGATATCCTATTCTTGCTTTTTTCTCAAATGCTTTGTGAGACGGTATCTTGTTTAACATCATCCAAAATAAAAATGCAACATACACGCCATACAGGATACGCCACTTCAAACTGTAATTATAATTATTTGCCACATTTGCTGCAGTTTTTATTGAGAAAAAGTCTGCCGCCATCAACGACATTCCTCTGAATTTCATAAGATAGATATTCGTCACCCCGAGTGCTGTCAACAGCACTGTCAATATCTTAAGGGTTGTACGGGTTCTGTTTATCAGCAAAAGCAAAACTGCTCCCAGCAGATAAATGATCAGCAAATTCATTACGATCTTTCTTCTTCCAAAGTCCTTCAGTTCAGAATTACACATGATCTCCAGATTATAAAACAGCAAGACCGGCATTACGGCAAACATCACACATGCACTTATTTTCTGGTATTTCTTACATAATGCTTCAACACGGTGTTCCAAAAGCAGCCAGACAAACAGCGCTGTCCACGCAGTCATCTGAAACAAACGATCCCACAGGATCGCTCCATTCTTTTGATAAAATTTTCTCTGTACAAACAAAAACAACACGGCAAATACGATGATGCATTGAACAATCTTCGCATAATCTTTCTTTTCTAACTGTATCTTTTTCTTCTCGTACTCCATTTTTACTACCAACTAATTCTTTTCTAACATGCCCTGATTTCCGGATAGTTTCTGTTTCTCTGTATCTGCCTCTTTGGCGATATAGATCGGGCGACGCTTTACTTCCAGATAAGTCTTGGACAGATAAATGCCCAAAATTCCAATGCTAAGGAGCTGTAATCCTCCGATCAGGATCACAATGCACGCCATCGACGGCCATCCTGCTACCGAGCCGCCAAACGTAAGCTGTCTGATGATAATAAATAAGATCGCAATGACGGACACACCGCACATTGCTGCTCCAAGCACGGAAGCAATATATAAAGGCATCGAAGAAAATGCAACGATACCGTCCAGTGAATACTGGAACAGTTTCCAGAAAGACCATTTGGTCTCTCCTGCGACACGCTCTACATTTTCAAATTCCAGCCATTTAGTCTTAAAGCCTACCCAACCGAACAGTCCCTTTGAAAAACGGTTATACTCACCCATTGCAAGGAGTGCATCCACATACGCCCTGCTCATCAGGCGGTAATCTCTGGCTCCGTCCATCAGCTCCACGTCGCTAATCTTATTCATAATATGATAAAACCGTCTCGCAAAGAAAGAACGGATCGGCGGTTCACCTTTTCTGGTCACACGTCTGGTCGCAGCCGAATCATATCCTTCTTCGGTCACTGCATGATACATCTCCGGCAAAAGAGAAGGTGGGTCCTGTAGATCCGCATCCATGATCGCCACATAATCTCCCGAGGCATGGGATAAACCGGCATAAATCGCTGCTTCCTTTCCAAAGTTTCTGGAAAAGGAAACATAATGTACCTTTTCATCTTTTGCTTTTAACTCGTGAATACACTCCAATGTCTTATCTTTGGAACCATCATCGATAAAGAGGTATTCAAACGTAACTTCTTTCATCTCCGCTGCCACACGCTCCATCTCCTCATAAAAGAAGTGAAGGGACTGCTCCTCATTGTAGCACGGAACGATCACTGTTATCTTGTTCATACTCTACCACCAATCTATATCTGTTCTTTCTTCCGGCTCTGACAGTTTTACCACGATCAGGTCATCTGTTTTCAAAACCGATCCCACTGCCGGAAAGATCTCCATATTTTCGGCAAGTTCTGTTGCTTTCTTCGTCAACGGTTCTGACGTATCTTCTTTTAGTGTCACTCCCTCATATGCCCTAAGAAAGCCCTGGATTCGGTGTGTTGCCCCGGTCGCATTTTCCTTGCTGTAATCCCACTCAAAGAATGACCAGCCATACATCTCACTCCTTCTGGCATACCATGGAAGCTGCGGTTTCTGATATCCTACAAACAATACCGGAAGCTCTGTCATCTCATCCCCGCAGGTCTCTTTTAAGGTATCTGTGACCTGCTCTGCAAGCTTCGTATCGTGTTCGTAACGTAACCGGTCCGCTTCATGCAACCTCAGATTATATCCTATCTGCATACAGATTGCAACAATACCAAGTATTTTTATTGCATTTCCCGCCGATTTTTTTGCATTTCCGTACTCACAGAGCACCATCACGCCAAACATTGCAAGAAAGGCAGCTGCGACAGGAAGTGCAAACTGTGTTCTTGTCACAAGCATTGCCCCTGCATACAGAGTCATCAGAAACGGAGACGCATACAAAAGCAGCATTGCAAGAACAAAGAGAATCTGTTTCTTTTTCTCGCAAAAGACACCTTTTTTTATCAGGATCACTACTGCAGCGATCCCAAGCACGATGCCCGCTGTATAGAATGAGAAATTCCTCGGTCCAAAGGTTTTTAACTGGTTTCTTATGACACGCAGTACGTTTTTGATACATTCTGCAACAGGTTCCACGCCCCAGTTGCTCTGATTTTCCATATAATCGCCTGCCGCCATGAACCAGGTATTGGCGATCACCGTATAGATCACATACGATACTACAAAATGTCCTGCCAGAAAGATGACTCCGCCCAGGCATTTTTTCTGCTCCTGTGCTGTCCGCAACAGATACAGAAGGAAAAATACCACACAGAGCGTAATATAAAACACAGCGATCGCCTGATACGACGCCAGCCCTATCACTAAAAATACCATGGAAACCACTGCCGCCGGCACATTTCTCTTCCAGTTTATCTTCCATTCCCCACGTTCCAGACAGCTCTGGCACATCCAGATCGCAGCGATCACAAGCAAGAGCATTGCAAGTGCGATCTCTGCCTGCTGCATGGAGAAGTAAAACTGAAAACTCCAGATATTTGAAGTCGTATACAAGAGCAGAAACAGCCAGTACGGATATCTTTTATCTTCACCCGAAAAATGATAGCAGCCAAACGTCGCTAAAACACTTCCTGCAAAGAAAAAAAGAAGCATCAGCACACCGCTTTTTACCGTCTGCTGTACCATCAGTCCAAGCAGCCGTTTCAGTAATACAAGCCCATACCGCCCGATATAGAGCCAGCCTAATGTACTTCCCGGTGCATTGATAAATTCTTCTGTGTCGATCCTGATATTTCCGTTAAATGCCTGAAACCCAAAACAGATGAAGACAGCCACCGCCGCCAAAAGAATAAGTTTTGCATACTGTTTAAAAAACCGCTTCCCTTCCTGCATGGTCTGTTTCATCTGTTTTAAATTCCTTCCTTATAATTCCAATGTCTTCATATACTCGTCCAGCGCATCCTGCCAGTCTGCCATACGATATCCATCTGTAAGTTTCATCATATAGTTCTCTAAGATGGAGTATGCAGGTCTTTTTGCAGAAGCCGGATTCATCTGTGCATACTGCTCACTTGTCACATGGGTAACTTTTGTTGTCTTTCCTGCTCTCTTAAAGATCTCCTCTGCAAACACTGCCCAGTTCGTATCGCCCTCGCAGGTTGCATGGAATGTGCCGTAATTCTCGGTCGGCTCAAAATGATGAATGGCTCTTGCAAGCTCCACCGCACTGGTCGGAGATCCCTGCTGATCTGCTACTACGGTCAGCTCATCATGGTTTTCTGCCAGACGGAGCATCGTCTTTACAAAATTCTTGCCCTCGCCATATAACCATGCGGTACGGAAAATAAAATATTTTCCGGCAAATTCACGTACGAATTTTTCCCCCTCTGCCTTGGTCTTTCCATAGGCACTGACCGGATGGATCTCATCAAACTCAGTATAAGGTCTTGTCCCGTTTCCTTCGAATACATAGTCCGTGGAAACATGGATCATCTTTGCTCCCACTTTTGCAGCTGCAATGCTTAAATTTCTCGGTCCGATCGCATTGATCTTATATGCCAGATCCCACTGTGTCTCGCAGGCATCTACGTTCGTATGTGCCGCACAGTTGATGATCACATCCGGTCTGGTTTCTTCTACCAGATCCAGAACCGCTTTAATATCTGTGATATCGAGTGCTCTTACACCATCTCCCTCAGCCACATCTGTATTAATAAAGGATACTTCCTCTCCTTTGTATTCCTTACGGATTGCTCTTCCAAGCTGTCCATTACAGCCTGTTACCAATATCTTTTTCATTGTTCTCTCCATAATTTATTTTATTATCCTGTTATTCACCAAGTCCGTTCTCGATCGCTTTCAAGACAGATTCCAATGCTTCATTTTCGTCCTCGCCCTCACATACAAGCTCAATCTCATCGCCTGACTTGATACATGCACCTAAAACACTCAGCACACTTTTGGCATTTGCTGTATTTTCTTTGTAGCGAAAGGTGATATGCGATTTAAACTGCATCGCTTCCTTGCATAAGATACCTGCCGGTCTTAAATGTAACCCTGTCGGGTTCTTGATTGTTACTTTCCTGCTTACCATATTACTACTGCCTCCCTATACATTCCCCTTTAAAGCATAATCTTTGTGATCAGGTCTGCTAATTTCTTTGCCTCTTCCTCAATGACTTTCTGGTCTTTTCCCTCGATCATGACACGGACCAGTGGTTCCGTGCCGGATGGACGGATCAGGACACGTCCCTCGCCATGGAATTTCTTTTCCACCTCTGCGATCGCATCGGCGATCTCCTGGTAGTCCATAAAGTTCTCTTTTTTATGATTCGGAACTTTTGCATTGATCAACGCCTGTGGAAGTACCTCCATGACAGATGCAAGTTCTGACAATGGTTTCCCGGTTTCCACCATAACTTCCAGCAGATGGAGTGCACTGAGCAGTCCATCTCCTGTCGTATTGTCATCCAGAAAGATCACATGACCAGACTGCTCCCCTCCGATATTATAGCCGTTTTCTCTCATATTCTCAAGGACATAGCGGTCACCCACCTTGGTTTTTTCGATGTGGATGCCCTCACGTTCTCCCATCAAGGTAAATCCGAGATTGGTCATTACGGTAACAACGATCGTGTTTTTCTTTAAGGTGCCTTTTTTCTTCATGTAATTGCCGCAGATCGCCATGATCTGATCGCCATCGACTAAATTACCAAACTCATCGACTGCCAGCATACGGTCTGCATCTCCGTCAAACGCAAGTCCTACGGCAGCTTTCTCGTATACCACACGTGCTTTCAGTTCATCCATATGTGTGGAACCGCAGTTTGCATTGATGTTGGTTCCATCCGGATTCGTATGGATCGCCACAAGTTCTGCACCAAGATCAGTCAGTGCTTTTACTGAGGTATAATGTGCGGCACCTTCTGCACAGTCAACCACGATCTTCATTCCGGATAAATCGACCGGAACGCATTTTTCCATGAAGGAAACATATTCATCTCTTAAGTCAAACCGATAGTCGATCTTTCCGACACCGGAGCCGATCGGCAGTGTTACATCCTTCATGTTATTGCGGATCAGTGCCTCGATCTCATCTTCCAGTTCATCGGAAAGCTTATAGCCCTCTCCGTTGAAAAATTTAATCCCATTAAACTCCATCGGATTGTGGGATGCAGAGATCACAACACCTGCATCTACTTTATGTTTTCTTGTCAGATATGCGATTGCCGGTGTCGGCATAACACCGACAAAAATTGCATTTGCACCGACAGAACAGATCCCTGCCATCAGTGCGCTTGCGAGCATCCCTCCGGAAATTCTGGTATCGCATCCAACGATGATCGTTGCCTGATGCTCCTGCTCTTTTGTCAGGACATAAGCTCCCGCCTGTCCCAGTTTTGTCGCAAGTTCTATGGTAAGTTCTGAACCAGCCACACCGCGTACGCCATCTGTACCAAACATTCTTGCCATGTTTTATTTCCTCCAAATCAACTCTTTTTAATTGTTCCTGCTGTTTTTGTCTGTTGTATCTGTTTTCTTCGTTCCACTGCTCTTTTCTGTTGAAGTCGTTGTCTGTGCACCGGTGCTCTCCGTGCTCTTTGTGGTTGATGTTTCTGCCTCTCCCTCATCCTGTGAAGTTCCATCTCCCGCACTGACCGGCACAGTAATGGTTGAAGTAACCTGATACAGACTGTCGTCCACCTGGATCGTTACGATCGCGTTGTGCTCTCCGTTTGTAATGCCGGAAGCATCGATCGTTCCCTTGATATCCTCTGCGGAAAGCTTTTTCATCGCGCTCTGCGAACCAGCGATCTCCACACTCACAGTATCAACCAGGATCTGAATGTTCTGATTTTCTGCCAGATTCTCGATCGTGATATTTTCGACCGGGACTTCATAACTTACCTTTTCCGTGCTCTCAACTTTTACCGTAACCTCTATCTTGGCGTCGGATGCCAGTACTAAAGACACACCGCTCGGCAGGTAGGAACTGATGTCAACTGTATTTTTAATATCACTGGTCGCATCTGTCACATCCAGCACCTCTGCCGGTACCGTAACTTTGTTTACCGTATTTAAAACGGAGGTCTCGCCCTTGATGCGGACACTCTGTGGCGCATACTCGATTCCGGTTACCACATGGTCTTTCGCCACGGTTCCCGTTGTTTCAAATTCGATCGGCACATCCTTGGTATTCAGGATCTGTGCACTGATCGTTACCGTTGTCACACTCATCTTAAGCTTCGTCGGATCAATGACGTTGTGGTCAGCATCATATAATACCGGTGCAACCGTATCCGTCACGTCAGAACTCATGCCATCTACGTTGATGGATGCTTCTACCGTATCGATCTGGCTTGTCACGGAAGACGGACCCGAGATCTTGATCAGGTTGCTTGTCACGATCGATACTTCTCCGAGTGCACAACCATCTGCTACATTTCCGGTTGCCGTTGCAGTGATCCGCTTCTGTACGGTTCCCCTGTCTTCCATTGCCACTTCGATGTAAAGCTGTTTGGAAGAGATCGTTACCTGATTGCTGCTGAACTTGCTGCAGGAAACAGTGACCGGAACACGATAGATGCCATTGTCATCCACATATTCGATTTTTTCCATGTCTGCTACTGCAGTAAAATCTGCATTCGTCAGTTTTTCCTGATATGTTCTCTTTGCCGAAACGTTGAATGTCACGGTGTTATTGCCATCTAACAGCTCAAAATACTTGCCATTTGAAGTAATATAATCCTCATTTTCTGTTTTTACGCTTGCTGTATAAGGTACAGTACGGATCGGCTCATCAACGTTGATGACCACGACCCATAAGATAAATGCAAATACAGCAGCTAATAATTTGAGGCCAAAATTATTGAATATCCTGCTTCCGAGTTTCTTTAACATCTTTCAGCCTCCTCTTCCATGATTCTATTTTAGATACTTTCTTTTCACGCTTCTGGATATACATGAGTTTGTTGCGTAAAAAGTCAGCATCTACATTGCGGTAAAGTTCTCCACCGATCGCAATGGAAACCTTGCCGGTCTCCTCAGATACAACAATCGTAAGTGAATCGGACACCTCACTGATACCAACTGCAGCACGATGCCTGGTTCCAAGATCCTTGCTGATGCTCAAAGAATCCGTCAGTGGCAGATAACAGGTAGCCGATACCACGCGATCTCCCCTCACGATCACTGCACCATCATGTAATGGTGTATTTTTTTCAAAAATATTGATCAGCAGCTGGCTTGTTAAAATACCATCGACTGCAATCCCGGTTCTCTCGTACTCGGTCAGAACGATCTCGTCCTCCACTACGATCAGTGCACCTGTCTTCACTTTTCCCATCTCATAGCATGCCTTTACCAGCTCATTGATGGTTTTATCCGAAAATTTTGCCGTCTCGTTTTTAGAAAATCCAATTGAAAAAAGCGATGCAATAAAATTCTTTCTTCCAAGTCCTTCTAATGCCTTTCTCATCTCCGGCTGGAAAATGATCACAAGCGCGATCACTGCCACGCTCAGGGTATTTTTCGCGATCCATATGATCGTGTTCATCTGGAAGACCGCTGCAATCCCGACAAAGATCAGGATCACCAAAAGTCCCTTTAACAGCACCCACGCTCTGGTGTTCTTGATCCACACCAGCATATAATAAAACAGAAATGCTATGATACAAATTTCCACAACATCTGTTAATGTCATTTTAGGTAAATTCATATACATGGATGCCTTTTCCCAAAAGGCATCCAACACCGCTATTATGCTCCGCACGCTTTCACTTCCCTATCTAATCTAATAATTCCTCATCAATGTCCATCTCTTCTGCAAATCTTTTTTTCGTCAGACGTTCTTCTTTTTCTTTTCCGCTGAATTTGGTCACTTTTTTATCCGTTCCGGATACCATTGCCTTTGGAATGGCTTTTACATAGTAATAATACTCATCATCCTCGAACTGTAACCGTTCCGTTCTCGAATAGTCCAGCGAGAAGAAGAAAAACTGTATCACAAAAGAAACCACCGCAGTGATCACACAACCGATCAGTACACCTACGGTCTTTCCCGAAATACCAAGCAGCATATAACCTGCGATCAGTCCAATGCCCTCAAATAAAATACCGGTAATGCTTGCGATCATCCACGCATTTTCAATGGAAAGACGACGGATGATATTTACGATCACAAACGTTGCAACCATAATTCCAAGTACCAGATACATTTCGCGGTTTCCGATCAGCTGGTTCAATACAACCACGATCTTAGAAACAGCATTTTCGGTTTCCTCTGCTGTATCGCTGAGTGCCGTTGCATTCAGTTTCACGCCATCAATAAAAAAGTACACGATCGTACCACAGATCAAAGAAAAAATGGAATAGACCTCTCTTAACAATCCCATGGCAACCGGCATCACATACGGGATCTGAAGCCGGAAACAGATCGGTGTCAAAATGACATTATACTGACGTTTCGGTGAAAATCTGAAATATACAAAATATACAACCACAAACAGAAGAAATGTGACCAGACACACTTCCAAAGACAGTGCATACATATCCAGTAAGATCACAACTGCTGCCAGCACTGCCGTGGCTGATACCGGAAGTACCGAGCAGACCAATGCCAAAATCAGTGCCACAGGCATGCTGCTGATCTTATCCATATAGCCTATATTCTGATTAATAAGTAGAAATACAAGAAATGCGATCACAAATTTTACAACAGGAACAATGTAAATCTCGTTTTTGCTGTAGAATTGCATGATTTTTTCTTTCCATTCCAATAATGTAGTCATATTTTCCTCCCGCTATGCTTCCCAGTCTCTGTTATTGTTTATTTTCAGTCGTTCCTCACGCTCATACATTGCATTGACCTTTTTCAGACCATTATAGTATTTCTTGACCTTTCTCCGCCCCTCCGTATATTTCAGGTTGTAGACAAGGTAGGTTGCAAGCAGATAGATCACGATAAATACGCCATATAAGATCCCAACTACAAGCAGGATATCCATAAAGTCCATGCTGTTCATTCTGCTTAACAGACTATCCATGGAATACAAAGCCCACAGTGCAAACAGTACACCAAACGCGATCGTTCCCACAATAAAACTTTTCAGCAACTGTAAGGAAACGTAATCTCTCCTCGCATACTGCATCATAGGACGGCTTGCCTTACGGTCATTGGTATCAAATTCTGCCATTTTTATCATATAGTGCAAACGTTCTTCATTTACCATGCAATCTGTAATCCTTTCTTAAAACTGCACTTTTCACGCAATTATACATACTTATTTTTATTATAGCACAGGAGTTATCATTTTCAAAGAAAAAAAGCAGAGCAACTTCTACAGGCCCTGCTTTTGATTCCGATTTTATAAGAAACGCATTTTGTTTCCGTCACGTTCTCTTTTTTTGATTTCCGGCTCCTTCGGCTTATCAAGCGCACTGGAAAGCGTATTCTGCATCGTGACTTTACATTTATCACAGAAACGTCCACTGCAGATTGGCGTGCCGCAATGCTCGCATAAAATACCATCTGCTGACGGCTGGGAAAGTGCCAGACGTTCTTCACGAATCCACTGTTTGATCTGTTTCACAGAAACATCCATTGCCTCAGCTACCTGATTGACAGAAGAATTCGGGTTCTCATCCAAATACTGTTTTACTTCCTGGAACTTTTCCTCCAGCTTGCGCTGGCAGTTCGGACACATAACCGGGCCACTCATATAATTGAACAAACGTCCACAGCTTTTACAATTCTTTACTTCCATAAAATTACTTCCTCCTGCGCTTCGTCAGCATCCTTCTCCGATACTAATACAAATAAAATATATCTCTTCCACCCCTGCTGCAAGCATTACTTCTGTTACCGCATCCATGGTGCTTCCTGTTGTATAAATATCATCTACTAACATTATTTTTTTATATTTTACTATATCCGAGGAGAATTGGAAAGCATTTTTTAGATTCTGTGCTCTTTCCGCTCCACTTAATTCCTTTTGTGGGATGGTATTGCGTATCCGCTTTACCAGTTTTGTGTCCACTCTGATCCCGGTCTCTGCTCCAAGTGCCCTTGCAAATACCTCGGCCTGATTATATCCGCGCAGACGCTTTTTCCAGAAATACATCGGGATAGGAGCGATCGCCTCGATCCCTTTTGCCCTGATCCAGTCTTCATATCGCTCTGCCGCCGCCCGGGCATAAAATGCGGCATATTCTCTTTTGTTGCTGTACTTGAACCGGTACAGAGAACCCTTGATCGCTCCCTCGTACGCAAAGACAGCTTTCCCCTGCTGGTAGGGATGATGTTTTTTTGCACAGTCACTGCAGTACTCTTTCCGTTCATCTGATAACGGCTTTCCACACTTACTGCATACTGCCCCTTCTATCACCTTGATCCTGGTTTTACATTCCTGACAGATCATATCTCCCGGAAACAATATCCCATCACAGACCGGACACCTCGCCGGAAACAAAGGCTGCCAGAAATCCTCCATTTTTAACTGCATAAAAACCTTCCCAAATCTCTCCAAAAAAAGAATACCATCTTTGCCGATGGTATTCTATAAAGGTTTTCTTAATTTTTTTATAATATTACAGTTACTCTTTCAATCGTTCACACAGACCGCTGTATCTTTTCTGCTGTGAGGTATTCTGTACCATCTGGTAAAAGGTCTGCTCATTTCCGACCAGTGTCACACACTTACGCGCTCTTGTGACCGCCGTATAGATCAGATTCCGGTTCATCAGCATTGCAGGACCGCTCAGAAGAGGGATCACAACCGCCGGATATTCACTTCCCTGCGACTTATGTATCGTGATCGCATACGCAAGTTCCAGTTCATCCAGTAATTTATAAGGATATTCGACCATCCTGCCCTCGTCGAACTCGATCGTCATCAGTTCTGCAAAATCATTGATCTGCCGGATGATCCCCATATCTCCGTTAAAGACACCAAGTCCTTTTTCGATCGACAGTCCGTATGGACTCCTTATCTCCCACTCAAGCTGATAATTGTTTTTCGTCTGCATGACCTTGTCACCCTCGCGGAATATCGTCGTGCCATATTCTTTTTCCGCCTTGCTGCTTAGTGGTGGATTCATGTATTGCTGCAGGATCGTGTTCAGCCGTTCGACTCCGAGCAGCCCCTTTCGCATCGGGGTCAGCACCTGGATATCATATGGTGTGGCATCCACAAATTTCGGCAGTTTCTGTTTGATGAGCTGCAATACGACATTGATGATAACATCTGCATCATATCGTTTTAAGAAGAAGAAATCCATACTCTTGTTGTCTAACACAACTTCTTCTCCATGATTGATCTTATGTGCATTCACAATGATGTCACTGGTCGATGCCTGTCTGAAGATCTTAGTCAGCATGACAACATTGCAGACACCGGATCTTATGATATCACGCAATACACTTCCCGGTCCTACGCTTGGAAGCTGGTTGACATCTCCCACTAAGATCAGGCGCGTTCCAACCGCGATCGCTTTTAAGAGAGAGTACATCAGACTGATATCCACCATTGACATCTCATCAATGATGATGACATCCGTTTCCAGCGGGTTCTGTTCGTTTCGTTCAAATCCTCCACTGCCCTCTGTACCGCCATTTAATTCCAGCATCCGGTGTACGGTCCTCGCTTCAAATCCGGTCGTCTCACTCATCCGCTTTGCCGCACGCCCGGTCGGTGCCGCAAGGAAAATATCAAACCCTTCCAGTTCAAAATATTTGATGATCGTGTTGATGGTCGTTGTTTTTCCGGTTCCCGGTCCTCCGGTAATGATCAAAAGTCCGTTTCTCACTGCCTCTTTGACTGCTGTTACCTGATGTTCATCCAGTTCCATCCCGGTCTGTTTCTCGATCTTACGGAGTCTCTGCTCGATTTCCACCTCCGGCACATCATAGGTCACATTGAGTTCCTTTAGCATCGCCGCCGTATTTGCCTCCATATAATAGAAGGTCGACGCATAGATCTGCGTTTCCGCTCCATCCTCTCTGCTGCCCTGCTTCAATACGATCTTACGCTCGATTGCCAGATCCATGTATTGTTTCTCAACCTGGTCAGCATCCACTTCCAGCAGTCTCGCTGCCCGTCTGGTCAGTTCTTCCTCCGGCAGGTAGGTATGTCCCTCTCCTGATGCCTGAAGCAGAGTATATAAGATACCGCTCTTTACACGGAAATCCGAATCCATGCGGATGCCGACCCGTGCCGCGATCTCGTCTGCTGTCCGAAATCCCACACCCTCAATATCATCTGCCAGCCGGTATGGGTTCTGCCGGATGATCTCATAGATTTCCTGCCCATATGCCTGATAAACCTTGACAGCAAGATTCATTGTAATGCCATACTGCTGTAAAAAGATCATTGCCTGGCGCAGATCTCTTTTTTCATTGACCTGATTGGCGATCTCCATCGCTTTTCTCTGGCTGATCCCCTTGATCTCAGCAAGCCGTTCCGGCTCTTCCTCAATAATGCGGAAGGTGTCATCTTTGAACCTGCGCACGATCCTTGCCGCAAGCGCAAGCCCGATCCCCTTGATCGCACCGGAACCAAGATAGCGTTCGATCGCTTCTTCATCCTCAGGTGCCTTTTCTTCAAAGCTGTCCACCTTAAACTGTCTTCCATAAGTCGGATGCTCTGTATATTCCCCGGTCGCTTCGATGTTTTCCCCTTCCGCGATCGCCGAAAACGTACCAACGCAGGTGATCTCCTCCTCGCCGCTCACGAGATTCAATACGGTATATCCATTGTCTGCATTTCTATATATAATATGTTCTACATATCCCGTTAACTGTTCCAATGTATGTTTCCATCCTAGCCGTAGTTATTTCATTCACTATGAGAAGCACGTTTGCGCGCTACTCACGCAAAAAACTGGCAGTCAAAAAACTGCCAGTCCATCTTACTCGATATTATAGTTTCGCTTCATCTGCTCAAACAACTGCTGTGTAAAGTTGGTTCCAACTTCATCCACGACTTCATCTGCCACCAGCTCGATCACACTGTCCATGTGATAATCTTTCAGGGTGGAAATGGAGCTGTCCTCGTCCTCATCCTCTGATAACATGCTGTCTTTTACTTCCTTTAGAAGCTCTTCCACAAAATATGACTCAAAGTCCTTGCATACCTGGAGTAAATCTTCCTCGGAAGACTCTGATGAAATATTGCTTAAGGAACTCTGCAGGGAAGATGCATTATTTGCAGCTGCTGCATTTTTACTTGTGTCAACCAAAGATGACATTGCATCCAATGAAATCATTCGCCACTCTCCGTTTCTATCTACATAGTTTCTGAAACCGTGTTGCCAGAACTATGTCCTTAAAACTATCTTCTTAAGTTATTTGCCTGCTCTAACATCTCGTCTGATGCTGTGATCGCTTTGGAGTTCAACTGATAAGCACGCTGTGCAACGATCAGATTTACCATCTCATCTGCCACCTGTACGTTGGAACCTTCCAGATAATTCTGGTAGATCTTGCTTCTTGTCACGTTGTTGTTGGTTGCCTCGTTCAAAGGTGCACCGGAAGCCGGTGTCTCTGCCAGAAGGTTCTGACCTTCTTTTTCCAGACCTGCCGGGTTGTTGAACTGATAAATACCAAAGCTGCGGTTCATGTCCACATAAGTACCATTTGCTGTTGTATATCCAAAAGAGCCATCGCTGGATACAATAACCTGTCCGGAGCTGACACCTGCCGGAAGTGTGATCTCATTTCCATTGGTATCTAATACAGGATAACCATCTGTTGTGGTCAGACGAACTGCATTTCCATTGACTGCCCAGGTAAAATTACCGGCTCTGGTGTAGTAGGTCTCTCCATCTGCTCCACGCACTGCAAAAAATCCGTCTCCACTGATCGCAAAATCAGTAGAATTTTCACTGGCGATCATAGAACCCTGTGTATAAATGGATGTATTTGCTGCTACTCTGGTTCCAAGTCCCACCTGTGCGGAGATTGGCTTTTCCTCTCCGTTTGCAGAAGTGGTTCTCGTCTGAATGGTTTGATATAACAGGGATTTAAACTCTGTTTTCTGCTCTTTATATCCTACTGTGTTTACGTTGGATAAGTTGTTTGATATGTTATCTACATTGCTCTGCTGCGCGATCATTCCGGTTGCAGCAGTGTATAATGCTCTCATCATAGTTTTATACCTCCATTATACCTTTCCTACCTGATTGACTGCCTTGTCCAGTGTCTCATCGACTGCATTGATCACTTTCTGTCCTGCCTGATAAGCTCTTGTGATTGTGATCATATTGACCATCTCGGAAACGACATTGACATTGGAAGTCTCGATACATCCCTGATTTACTTTTGCAGTGGATGCAATCCTTGTTCCTCCATTTACCATATCATACATGTTCTCTCCAAATTTTGCCAGATAGTCATAATTTTCAAAATCCACAACACCGATCGTTGCAACCTGTGCATCATTCTGGAAGATATTTCCCATCTCATCGACTGTGATCTTCTCATTCGGGTTCAGCTGGATCCTGGAACCTGCAGTTCCGTTCAAGGCTCCATTCTGATTTAACACGTAATCTCCATCCTTGGTCACAAGATAACCTGCTGTATTTACTACAAAAGCACCGTCCCTGGTATATTTTACGGATGTATTTCCTGCCTTGTCTGTATATTCGATCGCAAAGAAACCATTGCCATCCAATGCAAAATCCGTAGAACCATCTGTCACTTTATAGTTGCCCTGGCTGTAATCGGTATAAGTCTCTCCGATATGGACTCCCATACTCATTCCGCCAAGTTTCTGTGGCATGCTGTAGTAGGAAGTATCCTTGATCTTGATCGCCAGTTCATCTGCAAAAGTCTGGCTTGTTGCCCCTTCTTTTTTATAACCGTTGGTGTCTGCATTTGCCAGATTGTTGGAAAGGACATCCAGTCTGTTCTGTTCATTTATCATTCCTGTATACGCAGTATACAATCCTTTTACCATAAGACGCTCCTTTTCTTTTGCCAAAAATGTCTCTCAGTTATATATCGGCATAAAGTACCAATTCCTTAGTCATCATCTCTTTTTCCGGATAAAAACTCAACATATTTTCCGGTTCCGATCGCAACACAGGTCATTGGCTCATCTGCTGTCATCGTATTGATACCGGTTCTGTCTTCAATGAGTTCTTCCAGACCACGGAGTAATGCACCTCCACCGGTTAATACAATACCGCGGTCTGCAACGTCTGCTGCCAGCTCTGGCGGTGTTTTCTCCAATACGGAGTGTACTGCTTCCACGATCTGGAGGGTTGGCTCACGAAGTGCCTCCTCTGTCTCCTCGGAAGAAACGGTCACAGTCTTTGGAAGACCGGTTACTAAGTTACGTCCTCTTACATCCATTGTCTCATTCTGTGCAAGTGGGAAACAGCTTCCAATGCGGATCTTGATATCCTCTGCGGTACGCTCACCGATCAGAAGGTTGTGTTTCTTTCTCATGTAACGGACGATTGCCTCATCAAAATCATCTCCTGCGATCTTTATGGAAGTACTTACAACAGATCCTCCCAGTGAGATCACTGCGATATCTGCAGTACCACCCCCGATATCTACGATCATATTTCCACATGGTCTTGCAATATCGATCCCGGCTCCAATGGCTGCTGCGATCGGCTCCTCTATAATAGCAACCTCTCTGGCTCCTGCCTGATAGGTTGCATCCTCTACTGCTTTTTTCTCTACCTCAGTAACACCACTCGGTACACAGACACTGATACGCGGTTTGCGGAATGTCTTTTTGCCAAGTGCTTTCTGGATAAAGTACTTGATCATTTTCTCGGTTACCTGATAATCGGAAATAACACCCTGTCTTAATGGGCGGACAGCTACGATATTCCCCGGTGTTCTTCCTAACATCAGTCTTGCTTCTTCACCAATTGCTTTGATTTTATTTGTATCACGATCAAAGGCTACAACAGAAGGCTCCTTTAAAACGACACCTTTTCCTTTGATATAAACTAATATGCTTGCGGTACCCAGATCGATACCGATATCTGTACTCATCATCTTTTTATCCTGCCCCTTTCCTTTTCTGCAACTCACATCTATAGGATTTCCCGTCATGCCAATCTGCACACCTGTAAATCCTGGTAATTATTTCCACCTCCAACTGGACATAGAAATACATTTAATCATATTTTTACATATACAGTCCTATTATATACAAAAACTGGGATTTTTCAAAGGTTTTTTTTCCCTAAAACGTGTTTTTCATAAAAAATAAGAAATTCTTCATTTTTTTTATTTATTTTCTCTTTTTTTCATTTTGTCTTCACAAAACCATCACATTTTTGTTTTATATTAAAACAGTACTAGCCAATACATCTTAACCCGATGTGTTGCATCAGGCATCTGCCTGGTGGCAAAGTATAATTTTTCATAACTCATGCTTTCCTGATTTCTTCGGAGATCAGGAAGGCACTCCCCAAAAATACAAGAAGCACGGTCGAAAAACCGTGCTCTTTTTGTATCTTTTATTCTTTTTCCAGATATTTCTTAATGTAATAACCGGTGTAGGAGTCCGGGATCTTTGCGACTTCTTCCGGGGTACCATATGCAATGACCGTTCCACCGCCGTCTCCACCTTCCGGTCCCATATCGATGATATAGTCCGCGGTTTTGATGACATCTAAGTTGTGTTCGATCACAACCACCGTGTTTCCACCATCTGAAAGCCTGCGCAGGATCTCGATCAGTTTGTGCACATCCGCAAAATGAAGTCCTGTCGTCGGCTCATCGAGAATGTAGATGGTTTTTCCGGTGCTTCTCTTGGAAAGCTCGGTTGCCAGCTTGATACGCTGTGCCTCGCCTCCGGAAAGTTCGGTCGAAGGCTGTCCTAATTTTACATAGGAAAGTCCTACATCATACAGTGTCTGGATCTTGCGCTCGATCGATGGCACGTTTTTGAAAAATTCCAATGCCTCCTCTACTGTCATATCCAGCACATCATATATGCTCTTTCCCTTGTATTTGACTTCGAGCGTCTCTCTGTTATAGCGTTTGCCCTCGCAGACTTCACATGGCACATACACATCCGGCAAAAAGTGCATCTCGATCTTTAAGATACCGTCGCCGGAACATGCCTCACATCTGCCGCCCTTAACGTTAAAACTGAATCTGCCCTTTTTATATCCTCTCGCCTTGGCATCCGGTGTCGCTGCAAACAGATCACGGATCATATCAAATACTCCGGTATAAGTTGCAGGATTGGAACGCGGTGTCCTTCCGATCGGGGACTGGTCGATATCAATGACCTTATCTAACTGCTCCATTCCAAGGATCGCATCATGTGCGCCCGGAATACATCTGGCGCGGTTTAAATCTCTTGCCAGCCGTTTGTAAAGGATCTCATTGGTCAGCGAGCTCTTTCCCGAACCGGAGACACCGGTAATACAGGTCATAACACCAAGCGGAACCTTGACATCAATGTTTTTCAGGTTGTTCTCCCTTGCTCCCTTGATCGTCAGGTAACCAGTCGGTTTCCTTCTTTCCTCTGGAATCGGGATCCTGATCCTGCCGCTTAAATAAGCTCCGGTGATCGAGTTTGGATTTTTCATGATCTCTTCCGCTGTTCCACAGGCGACCACTTCTCCACCATGAGAGCCGGCTCCCGGTCCGATATCCACAATATAATCCGCTGCCCGCATGGTATCTTCATCATGTTCTACCACGATCAGTGTATTGCCAAGATCTTTTAAATTCTTCAACGCGCCAAGCAGTTTGTCATTATCCCTCTGATGCAGTCCGATGGACGGCTCGTCTAAAATATAGGCAACGCCGACCAGTCCCGATCCGATCTGGGTTGCAAGACGGATACGCTGCGCCTCGCCTCCCGAAAGGGTTGCCGTTGCACGCGACAGGGAAAGATAGTCCAGTCCTACCTCATTTAAAAACCCGACTCTCGCACGGATCTCCTTTAAGATCTGATCGCCGATCAGATGCTGCTGATGGCTTAATTCCATCGTCTTCAAAAATTCCACCAGATTTTTAACGGACATGGATGTGATCTCATAAATATTTTTATCTGCGACCGTGACCGCCAGTGAAGACGGTTTCAATCGCTGTCCATGACAGTCCTCACATGGTGTGATCCGCATGAACTGCTCATACTCCTGTTTCATCGTATCGGAGGAAGTCTCACGGTATTTCCGCTGGACATTCCGGATCAGTCCGTCAAATGCCACATCATAAACGCCCTCTCCACGCTGTCCTTTATAGTGGACTTTTACTTCCCTGCCGTCTGTCCCATAGATCAGCACATGTTTGATCTCATCCGGGTATTCTTCAAATGGTGTCTCAAGGGAAAAATGATAGGCTTCCGAAAGTGCCTTTAGCACCGCATAGGTAAAGCTGGACGGATCTGTGCAGGACTGCCATCCCATTACCTGAATCGCGCCCTCTGCGATCGATAATTTTTTATCCGGGATCATCAGGTCGATATCAAATTCCATCTTGTATCCCAGACCAAAACAGGTCGGGCATGCGCCGAACGGATTGTTGAATGAAAAGCTCCGCGGCTCGATCTCATCAATGCTGATCCCGCAATCCGGGCAGGAAAAGCTGTCCGAAAACTGGATCTGTTCTCCGTCTATGATGTCCAAAGTCATCTTGCCATCTGCCAGTTCCAGTACATTTTCAATGGAATCGGTCAGTCGTTTTTCAATCCCCTCTTTTACCATCAGACGGTCTACGACGATCTCGATGTTATGTTTTTTATTTTTCTCCAGTTTGATCTCTTCGTTCAGTTCGTACATGCTGCCATCCACGATCACACGCACATAGCCGCTTCGTTTCGCCTGTTCGAAAAGCTTCTGATGCTCTCCCTTTCTTCCGCGTACCACCGGTGCCAAAAGCTGGATCTTGGTGCGCTCCGGCAATGCCATGATCTGATCGACCATCTGGTCAACACTCTGTTTTTTGATCTCCCTGCCACATTTCGGACAGTGCGGTGTTCCGACTCTCGCATAGAGCAGACGGAAATAATCATAGATCTCGGTTACCGTTCCGACCGTAGAACGTGGATTTCGGTTGGTCGATTTCTGGTCGATCGAGATCGCCGGAGAAAGTCCTTCGATCTTCTCTACGTTTGGTTTTTCCATCTGTCCCAAGAACTGTCTTGCATAAGAGGACAACGACTCCATGTAACGTCTCTGTCCCTCTGCATAGATCGTGTCAAATGCCAGTGATGATTTTCCGGAACCGGAAAGTCCGGTCAGTACGACAAATTCATCCCTTGGAATATCGACATCGATATTTTTTAAATTATGTTCATTCGCGCCTCTGATTTTGATATATTTTCTTTCTTTGCTATCTCTCATTTGAATCTCCATTTCCGCATGATGCACTCTACCAGCAAATGATACCCTATTCCGACCAGAATAGAAGCCAGTACCAGAACAAGCCATCTCTTATTTAAGGTAACCCAGATATAATCCGGTACGATCTCAAATGCCGCTATGTGGATCAGATATATTTCAAAGGATGCCGTTCCGAGCAACGCAAGTGGTTTTCTCAGTTGACGGAGTCCTTTTACTTTGTCCATTGCTTCCAACAGCAGACAGATCACAAGACATAATCCCGGGGTGATCAGAAGAAACGGATACCACCAGAGTCCATATGCCCACATCGTCTCGCGTGGAAAGTTAAAATAACAGGCAAGCAGGAGGATCGTTCCTGCCACAGCCAGCAAGACCAGGAGGATCGCATTTTTCACTCCCGCATTAGGTTTCCCATCTGTGCTTTCTTTATCCGAAACATTTCCTGCGTGTGCCCACATCATGCCAAGTAAAAAGACCGGCAGACGTGACACGCCAAGCAGATGATTGTCATCACACCAGAATGCGACCCCCAGCAAAACTGCCCAGAGAAGGAGCATCCCCTGCTGCCATTTTTTCGTCGTCGCCACGATCATCTTATAGAAAAGCGGTGCCAGCAGATAGACCCAGAAGATCACCTGCACATACCAGTTGAACTGCAGTCCGATATCTGCGACCCAGCCTGTCATAAACAGATTTCCTGCAACGATCCTTGCGATCGTATCTCCCGGATAGGAAGAACCGTGCAGCATATAAATGCACCAGATGATAATAAACGGCAAATAGGAAGGGAAGATCCTTCTTGCTCTTCTTTTGTAAAATGGCAGAAGTTCATCGGATTTTTTCAGGGAATAGTAAAGACCGATCCCCGATAGCAGGAAAAAAATATCGACTCCGCCATATCCGATCGCCTGCACGGTATCAAAAAAGACTCCGCGGAACTGAAATCCTGCATGGAACAGCACTACCCATAAGATCGCTGCTCCCATCAACTCTGCACGCCATTTACATATCAGATTTAAAATTGTTTTCTCTTTCATAACACTCCTGTACGCTTTCGTATTTCTCCTGTTTCTTACAAGCCCTGCAGCATATTTTTCAGCTCGATCATTTTGTCCCTGTATTCTGCTGCCGCTTCGAAATTCAGATCGGCTGCTGCCTTCTGCATCTTCTTCTGGATATCGGCGATCAGTTTTTCCAGTTCTGCCTTGCTCATGGACTCCGGATCTTTCTTGAAGTTCATCTCTTCTTTGGCGACCTTCTTGGATACGCTGATCAGATCTCTTACCGACTTCTGGATCGTCGTCGGGGTTATACCATGTTCTTCGTTGTATTCCTGCTGGATCTTTCTTCTTCGCTCGGTCTCCTCGATCGCCACACGCATGGAATCGGTCATCTGATCCGCATACATGATAACGTGTCCCTCGCTGTTACGCGCTGCACGTCCAATGGTCTGGATCAGGGATGTCTCCGAACGTAAGAAGCCCTCTTTATCTGCATCCAGGATCGCCACCAGTGTGATCTCCGGGATATCCAGTCCCTCTCTTAGCAGGTTGATCCCGACTAATACATCAAATACATCCAGCCGCAGATCACGGATGATCTCTGCACGCTCTAACGTATCAATATCGGAATGTAAATATTTGACCCGGATGCCGACCTCACGCATATAATCGGTCAGATCTTCTGCCATCTTCTTGGTCAGCGTCGTGATCAGTACTTTGTTGTGTTTTGCGATCTCTTTATTGACTTCTCCGATCAGGTCATCGATCTGTCCCTCAACCGGGCGCGCTGAGATCTCAGGGTCTAACAGACCGGTCGGTCGTATGATCTGTTCCGTACGGAGCAGTTCATGCTCATCCTCATAAACGTTTGGTGTCGCAGAGACAAAGAGCATCTGATCGATCTTGCTCTCAAATTCTTCAAAATTTAATGGCCGGTTGTCCTTTGCAGACGGAAGTCGAAACCCATAATCCACCAGTGTTGACTTTCTCGACTGGTCTCCGGCATACATTCCCCGGATCTGTGGGATCGTGATATGTGACTCATCCACGATGATCAGATAGTCATCCTTGAAATAGTCCATCAGGGTATGCGGCGTCGCACCTGCCGGAAGTCCTGCCAGATGTCTGGAATAGTTCTCGATTCCACTGCAGAATCCGGTCTCCTTTAACATCTCAATATCAAAATTGGTACGCTCTGAGATCCTCTGTGCCTCAAGCAGCTTGTCCTCGCCCTTGAAATAGCGGACCCGCTCTTCTAATTCTTCCTCGATCGCATCGCATGCCTTCCTTATCTTCTCCTGTGGCACAACATAGTGGGATGCCGGAAATACGGCAAAATGCTCCAGTCTGCACTTGATCTCTCCGGTCAAAACATCGATCTCTGTGATGCGGTCGATCTCATCTCCGAAAAACTCGACCCTTACCGCCGTATCGCCATAGTTTGCCGGAAAGATCTCCAAGGTATCTCCCCTGACACGGAACGTACCGCGGTGAAAGTCCATATCATTTCTGGTGTACTGGATATCCACCAGTGCCCGGATCACATCATCCCTGTCCCGCTCCTGTCCCGGGCGCAGGGATACCATCATGTTTAAATAATCCTCGGGGCTGCCCAGACCATAGATGCACGAAACGGACGCGATCACGATAACATCCTTCCGCTCCACCAGCGCGGCAGTCGCAGAAAGACGCAGTTTATCGATTTCCTCGTTGATTGCAGAATCCTTTGCGATATAGGTATCAGTCTGTGGCACATATGCCTCCGGCTGATAATAATCATAGTAGGAAACAAAATACTCGACTGCATTTTCCGGGAAAAACTCTTTAAATTCTCCATAGAGCTGCGCCGCCAGTGTCTTGTTATGTGAAATGATCAAAGTCGGTTTATTTAATGCCTGAATGACATTTGCCATGGTAAATGTCTTACCGGAACCGGTAACTCCAAGCAGAGTCTCAAACTGATTGCCCTCTTTGAAGCCCCTGACCAGTTCCTCGATCGCACGCGGCTGGTCTCCGGTCGGCTGATATTTGGAAACTAATTTAAAATGATCCATCGTATTCTCCTGATTGCTTTCTGCGCTTATTAGGTCACAAGCCAAGCTTATTATATCATCCAAATGAAAAAAAGTACAGAGCAAATCGAATGTTTGTTCTGTACTTTCATTATTTATGACTCTTTCATTCTTCCCTCGAATTTCAGATTCAATACCATATTTTTTATAAATTCAACCAATATTTTGATCAGTCCTATGAACCAGAAGCCTTTTAATTCCAAAACAATTCCATCTACCATTCCCATACTGATCATTCCGCTTGTCATCTTGGCAAGTCCGCGCAGTGGCATATTTAACTGAAACAGCAGGTTCAGATCCGGCTGTCCTTTCTTTAAACTGCGGTTCAACATCCCATTTAAAACTGCCCAGATCAGCCATCCAAGCGGGCTCCTGCCATGGTTCATCTCGCCGAGTGTCATGTTCCGGCTGATATCCGGTCTGCCATCCGGGATGGGATGCCCTAAAAGATATTCAAATTCCGCTTCGTCAACGTTTTGCACCTGACCGGACTCATAATGCGGCAGTCTGTTTCTGTCATATGGTACATCTGCTCCCGATCCGGCAAGTTCGATCTGACCGGACAATACCATATCCTGACTTGAAGTACCAACACTGATCTGATAAGTACCTGCCTCCTGTTCCCAGCGGTTTGTTTTTACATTCCAGTACCGGAATGCCTTATCATCCAGCACGATCGTTACCCGTTTCTGCTCTCCTGCTTTTAATTTCGTTTTTGCAAATCCTTTCAGTTCACGTTCCGGCACAAATACCTCTGTTCCAGGCGCAGAAACATAGATCTGTGATATTTCTGTTCCCTCTCTGTCCCCGGTATTTTTCAACAGAAAGCTGACCTGTTTCTCTGTTACCTCAAGATCCGTATAGGAAAACGTTGTATAACTTAATCCATAGCCAAACGGAAATGCAACCGGAACTTTTGCCTTCTGATAGTAACGATAACCGATATAAAGTGCTTCCCGATACTCGACCGTCCGTTTTTTCCCTGCGAAATGATGGAGTGACGGTGTGTCCTCATAGTGCTCGATCCAGGTCTCCGCCAGTTTTCCACCCGGATTGATTGTTCCATCCAGTGCGTCTGCGACAGCTTTTGCTCCCGCCTGTCCACAGAGACACGCATACAGGATGGCATCACAGTCCGATCGCCACGGAGTTTCTACACTGCTTCCGGCAAATAACACGACCACGACCTGTCTGCTGCATCTGCGCAGCCGTTTCAACAGTTGAACCTGATTTTCCCGTATCCGCATGCCGGAACGGTCCAGTCCCTCACTCTCCTGCACTTCATCCAGCCCCAGACAAAGGACTGTGACATCTGCACGCCCTGCCAGTTCTTCCGCTTCTTTTGCCAGTGTTTCATCCTCACTTCCAAGGCGGTCAAAGCCCTTCGCGTAACCGATCACATTTAATTTTGACTGTTCCATCGCCTCTCTGAGGTTATCCAGGGCGGTCACATGTACCATACTGGAACCCTCTCCCTGATAACGGGGATTTTCTGCAAAATCACCGATCAGTGCCACTTTTGCCGTCTCTTTTAGCGGCAGGACTTCTCCCTCATTTTTAAGCAGGGTCAGACTTTCTGCCGCTGCATGTGCTGCCAGTGCATGATGTTTTTCTTTCATCTCTTCCGGAAGATTTGCCTCTCCGTTTTTGATCACTGCCTGTTTGCCGGCACGGTCTATCGCACTCTGTGTGGAGGAGATCAGTTCCAGCATTTCATCCACCCTTGCGTCAACATCACTTTCCTTTATCTTTCCGCTTTTTACTGCAGCCATCAGTTCACGCACCGAATCACCGCCCGGCGCAGGCATCTCAAGGGTAGAGCCGGCAGCCACACCGAGGGCATGGTCATTCGAACCACCCCAGTCTGTCACAACTGCTCCCTGATATCCCCAGTCTTTTTTCAGAATATCCGTAAGAAGATGTTTATTCTCATTGGCATAGACACCGTTGATACGATTGTAACTTGACATGATACATTTTGGTTTTCCCTCTTTTACTGCGATCTCAAATCCGGTCAGATACACTTCCCGCAGTGTACGCTCATCCACAATGCTGTCCGATGCCATACGCCTTGTTTCCTGATCATTGACTGCAAAATGTTTGGGACATGCTGCCACTCCATTTGACTGGATCCCACGGATATATGCCGCAGCCATCTTTCCTGCCAGATACGGATCCTCTGAAAAATACTCAAAGTTCCGCCCGCACAGCGGGTTACGTTTCATATTCAGTCCCGGGCCAAGCAAAACATGGACTCCCTGTACAGCGGCTTCCTCTCCTAATGCCCTGCCGACCTGCTCGCCCAGTGCTTCATCCCAGCTGTTTGCAACGGTCGCCGCGGTAGGGAAACAGGTAGCCTCCACACTTGGATTTAATCCAAGATGGTCTGACGGTCCCGCCTGCTTACGCAGACCATGCGGTCCATCGGAAAGCCAGATCGCAGGAATATTTTTTTTCTTAAAAGCACGTGTCTGGAACACAGATGCCCCGGATAACAGCGCACATTTTTCTTCCAGTGTTAATTGTTTTCTTATCTCCCTGACTTCTTTCATTCTGCCTTTCCCTCCGGAAAAATAATCTTATAGATTGGAAAATAGATCACCATCTGCACCCCGCCATTGATCACCGTGATCAGGATGTTATACAGTGCAGTCGGCACATATTTTTTACAAATCGGTACATAAATGCCCATCAAAAAGCTGCATACGATCGTGATCAGGATAAATGCCACAACATACCATGCGATCTGATACCAGATATTTCCCTTTGATTTGAACGTCACATTGCGCTGCATCGGGAAATTGATACACTGTGCAATAAAAAGCGTGATCGCAAAAGCTGCAAAATATCCCATTCCGCCCGTTGCATCTCCGGTCACCGGGTAATTAAACACATAGGTGTCCACCGGTCCGGCTGCCAGATGGATCAGCTGACACGGGATCTCACACCAGTCCGTAAATTTATAAAACAATCCCGGCAGGAACGTGAGCAGCAGATACTGAATGACTGTAACCAGCATCGAAAATGCGTAAAATTTGATAAACTGTGCGATCAATTTATGCCGGTCTGAAAAATCCGACCATTTCTTCTGTAATGTTTCCATTCTTACCTCCATTCTGCATTCTGTTCCTCTGTTACCGGAACCTTAAGTTCTGCCTGATGTGTGCCATCCTCTGCCCTGATTTCAAGCTCTGCTCCATTTCCGGCACGCACGATCGCGAGTGCCTCCCCATAATAGGTCTCTGTCTCAGTACCCAGATAACCTTTTTCATTATACGGACAGGCATTTCCGAGTGCCTCTAAGGTGCCTCCCTTTACCGTAACCAGCAGGTTTCCACGTTCCAGAGGCTTTGTGATCCCCTCGTTATCCACATAACGCAGACGGACAAAGGCAAGATGTCCACAGGAAACCTGTTTTTCTTCCGCTTCCATGTGGATCTTCGTTTCCTCTCCCGCTGTTTTTAATACAGCCGTTCCGATCACGGTTCCCGACTCATCATAGGAAACCGCTTCCACCGTTCCGCTTTCATAAGTACAGTTAAAACGGACGATACAGTCATTTTTCAATGTCTTCCTTCCGACACTTTTTCCATTGATCTTTAACTCTACCTCATGCGCTCTGGCATATACTTCCACTTTTGCCTTTTTTCCCTCGTGTCCGCGGAAACTCCAGCTTTCCAGCGCATTTGACATCTTCCACGCCGAAGGACTGTGACGGTCATTCGTGTGATCGACCGGACATACTCCGATAAACGGTCCCGTTTCCTGCTCCAATGCAACTCTGGTATACAAAGCTTCGCAGAGTGGCTTTCCGGTCAGGTCGACTCTTCCCGAACCTGCGGAAACCCAGCCAAGACCTCCATCAAAGTTTTTCGCATAATCGCTGTATTCCCAGGAGCCTACCATCACTTCGCCGAGATAATCCATCCCAGCCCAGACAAAATCACCGACCAGCCGTGGATTTTTTTTCGCCATTTCCCGGAAACGGTAGGCATCTTTACAGAATGTCTCGCTTCCTAAAATGAGGCGGTTCGGATATTTTTTCAGATCATGTGTATAACGGTAAATGCCGTAATTGTATCCGGCAATGTCCATCCGGGCAAAGGCATCTCTTGTCTTGACATCGCAGCCATGCAGTGTTGCACCACGCTTCATAAATTCATCGCCCAGAAGTCCTGCCAGATTGTTAAAGAACTGGCTTCCAACTGCTTTTTTCTTACCCGGCTTTTTCTCTGCCTCTTTTTTTGCTTTCTCGTCACTGTATACGCCAAATCCGATCGAGCTTAACAGGTTAAAAAAGATATTGACGCCACAGGTAACCGGACGGGTCGCATCCAGACTGTGTAAAAATTCTGTCATCTCACCGGTCAGCCTAATCCCGCGCTCCTGTGCGGTCTCACTGACTTCATTTCCGGTTGAATATAGGATGACACAGGGATGATTGTAATCTTTTTCCACCATATCGGTCAGATCCTGTTTCCACCATTCCTCGAAATAATTGACATAATCATATTCCGTCTTGTGGATATACCAGTGATCGATATACTCGTCCATTACGAGCATCCCCTGTCTGTCGCAGGCATCCAGAAATGCTTTTGAGCATGGGTTGTGCGCACTCCGCAACGCATTGTAACCATTTTCACGCATCAGGCGCACCTTCCGCTCTACCGCATCCGGATCGCAGACCGCACCGAGCAGTCCATTGTCATGGTGCACACACGCCCCCTGAAGGATCACTCGTTCGCCGTTTAACAGAATGCCTTCCTCTCCCCAGGTAAGTCTGCGAACCCCAAAATGTTCGCATACCACGTCTGTTCCGGCTGTTACCCTGCACTGATACAAAAACGGAGTATCGACATTCCACAGTTTTGCATCCGGGATCTCAAATACTTCTGTCACTTCTCCCTCGCAGACTGTTTTTCTTGAACAGATCACCGTTTCCTTTTGGGAAGGATCAAAGATCTCGATCAAAACCGGTGCTTTCACATTGGTCTTTACCCGTACTTCCACTCTCGCAGGGTTAATGGAAATCGTTCTTATTTTCACGCCATTGACCGGGATATATACCTCATCCCCTACCCAGAGCGTAACCGGGCGGTAGATCCCGGCACCGGAATACCAGCGGCTGTTCGGCTGATCGGCATTTCTGGCGATCACACGGATCTGATTTTCCTCTCCGATCCGGAAAAGTTCTGTCACATCCACATAGAAATTTGTATATCCGTAAGGACGATAGGCAGCTTTTTTTTCGCCGACCCAGACTTCCGCATTATGGTAAACGCCCTCAAATTCCAGGATCATTTTTTTATTTTCATATTCTTTTCCCGGAACAAACCGTTTCTCATAGAGATAATCAAATCCCTCATACCATCCGGTATTGGTGCCGCCCGGTGCATCCGCACTCTTTTTTTCTCCAAGCATGGCATCATGCGGGATCCGTACCGGCTTTCCCTCACCTGCCTCGTCTAACCTTTTTACCGTCCATCCGTCATTCCATGAGACTGCCTTCATAACCGTTTCATCCTTTCCTTTTTATCCGATGTATCCTGCTCCCCGCATAACTAAGGCAACCCGCCCCTTTTTTAAGGGCGGGTTTCAGCCTCGTTGGCTGCCATCATGCGTTTGCTTTCTTTTTCGTAAATGTTGTCACGATCATAATGATATCTGCGATCAGATAGAACACTGCACCAACAATGGAAATATGTAATGCAGTTGCCTCTGATGCCGGATAGTTGACCGGAATGAAATAAACGTCTGCGGCTAATGATACCCGTCCCAGAATAACGTAGTAAAAGCTGATCAGCAATAATACACTGATCCCGACCAGTAAAATATCATATGGAACAGATGGGATCTTTTCCTCCTGTACGGCTGCCACAGCCACAATGATGATCGCTGCCACCGTACAGATGACCGGCAATGGATTCATGGCTGATGCTGCAAGATATCCGGTGACTGATGTCACAATATAAATGATCATTCCCACGAGGGCGGCAGCTGCCGCACCCCATAGGATTAAATTGGATTTACTGATTGCCTTTTTCATGGTCTTCCTTCCTTTCTGCAGCCAGGCCGGACTGTTTTTTCCGGCTTATTGCATAGAATACTGCACTCAATACGATAAGGATTGCAAATACTGTGATGCAGGAAATGTAAGCTGCTCTCCACCAGGTCATCACATTTTCACTGTGTGTGGTCTCATTGATTCCGTTCATTGCTGCACTGTTTGCCAGAGCATATAACAGATAATGAAGATTCTGTTTTACTGCCAGAAGAATCTCACGGTCGCCCTTTAATGCGTCTCCGCTCCAGTAGGTGATCTCATCACTGGTTCCAAATCCACAGAATGCAGTGGTTCCTGCAAGGATGGATTCTTTCGGGGATGCCTTTAATGCAACTCCGGTAAAGTCGGTTACATTGTATCCTTTAAAGCCCCACTCGTTACGCATGATCTGAACCTGCACTCCTGCATTTGCACTGGATGGAACTGCACCAATACGGTTATAGGAACTCATAACGCCTCTTGCGCCTTCTGTATAGGTATCTGCTTTTGTCTCATCTGCTTCAAAAGATGCCGGTTTTCCGTTTGCTTCAAATGCCTGCTGCAGTCCACGAAGCTCTAACTCTCTCGCTTTCTGCTCATTCATAAAGACTGCGATTCCGGAACGGTTGATCTCCTGATCGTTAAATGCTGCATGTTTGATGTTGACCAGAGTTCCCTTGGACTGTGCCCCCTGAATAACTGCACTTCCGATATATCCGGTCAGGATCGGGTCTTCTGAATAATACTCCGCTCCACGGCTGTTGTATGCGTGACGATGGATGTTCATACCAGGTCCGATCATGATCGGAAGATTTAATACCAGGGTACTCTCACCCAGTGTAATTTCTCCATTTTCATATGCCAGCTCTTTGTTCCAGCTATATGCGATATTCTGTGGTGTTACACCAACACGGGTTGCATAATCATAATCTGCTGCATCTTCATACGGAACGCCCTGATAAGAACCTTCTGTCAGATAATGGGAGTCTGATCCGTTTGGACCGTCATCTGCGGTATACTGCATCAGTCCAATGGATGGGATCGCTGCGATATTATGGAATGCGTTTCCTGCAAAATCCAGAAATTCATCAACGGTTACTTTATTGATCAGCTCATCCCAGCGCGGATCATCAAAATCTGCACCTTTTAAATCATTGATCGTCAGATCACTTGTGGTATCCCCAAAGATCAGGTCTGATGTGTCATCGTCTGTCTTTAACTCGATAAAATCATCTCCAAGTAATCTGGAAAGTGTTTCATTTGCGGATAATCCTGATATTGTCTTCGGGAAGGTTCCATTCCAGTCACTTCTGGAAAGGTAAGTTACGGTATCCGGGATAAAGGAATTGATATCCATGGAGTAATCACCATCAGAAACCGCATTTGTGATCTCTGTACCATTTTTGCTGACTGCAAAGGTCTGATTGTCTACTTCTCCATCCCAGTTCCAGGTATAGGCTTTTCCGGCATCTCCATCTGCCGTCATGCCATCCTCTGTTGTCTTGCCCTGTGCTGCAAGGATATTGTTCAACGCATCATGGGCATCTGTTCCGATCGCCAGATAATAAGTACCCGGATCTACGATGTAGGTTTTTGCATTGTTTGCATCATAGCTTGCCAGATTGGAAAGATCGATGTTCATTGTGATCGTCTGGCTCTCTCCCGGCTCAAGTGTCTGTGTCTTTTCAAAGTCCATCAGCTGTACGGCTGACTTTTCGATCTGATTCTGTTTGTCATAATCTGTATACGGAGTCTGTGCGTATACCTGCACAACTGCCTTGCCTGCTACATCGCCGGTATTTTTCGTTGTTACCGTAACTTCTGCTGTCTTTTTATCTTCTGCGATCACAGCAGAGTCCATCGTCTGCTCAAAGGTCGTATAGGAAAGTCCATAGCCAAACGGATATACGACCTCATTGCTGTAGTCCCAGGTTCCATCGGTATCAGAAACCGTTCCGTCTTCGTTTGCATACGTTCCTGCGGATGCCTCTGCACCACCATTTCCAAGGACAATGTCTGCATATCTCGTCTCATAGTAACGATAACCGGTATAAATGCCCTCCGCTTCTACCAGATAGGAGTTGACATTTGCTGCCTCTGCAAAATCACTTGCATTCTCCCATGGAATATTTCCATAATTCTGCATTGCCGGTGCAAGTGCACTGTTCTTTGCAAATACATCACCTAAATGTGCGGATGGAGAAACGGTTCCGTTTAACACATCAGCAACACCATAGAAACCATAGGCACCCGGATAACCGATCCAGAGGATCGCATCAATATCCGGATCATCCTCCAGATTTGCGATCTCCATCGGGTTTGTCGCATTGACAAGTACGATCACTTTATCAAAGTTTGCTTTTGCCTCATTAATGATCTCCATTTCTTCATCACTGAGGCTTAAGATATTTCCTGTCACGGTCTCAACGCCATCTGCTCTGCCTTCCTCGCCAGGATAATAGCCTTCGCCACCTTCTCCGCCAGGTCTGCCGACAACAACGATCGCCGCGTCATTGTATTCATCATATTGGGAATTATAGTCTGGATTTAAGTTTTTCAGTTCATCCAGTGTCAGTTCGTGTGGATCGTCATAAGCTGTGATCTCCTCATAAGTTGGAAGAACACCACCACCAAACTGTGGAGTTGTCCATTCTTTGTCTGCAAAAAATGCTTCATATGCAGATAACATGGACGGGTTCAACTGGAAGCCTCTCTGCTCAAATGCGTCAAAGATCTGTACTGTAGATTTACCATCCGGTACACTACCGCCGGAGTTACCATAAACCGGTGCGTAGCTTCGGACACCAAATAATGTGATTTTTGCGTCGTTTGCCAGTGGCAGCGCGCTGTTATCATTTTTCAGAAGTGCGAATGTCTCCTGAGAGGTACGGATTGCCAGTTCCTGGAAGCCCTCATACGCTTCCCTGGCAGTCGTAAATTCTGACTTGTAGGTCCACGCATCCTCTGCACCATCTGTCACGGTCACCTGGCTTCTTGTTCCTACGAAAGCATCTACCGAAGTACGATAGGTTTCAAGGATGTTTCCTGCCAGTAATGAAATGGTCAGAAATAATGCGGATGTGGTACCTACGCCACGCCATACATTGGATTTCTTAAACATAATACTCTTCTCCTCCTTTGTTTCGATGAGAAAAGGTTATCAGCTTTTCGAAACCCAGACAATGCCTTTTGCCTGAACTGTCTTTTTTGTGACTTATTTTGCAATCGGCAATAAAATATTCAATGAAAAAATACCATCTTTCGAGCCTGCCGACAGATATCCGTGATATTTTTCCGTGATCATGCGGATGCTCTTCATTCCAAAACCATGATACCGTTTGTCCTTCTTTGTCGTCTCCGGCAGTCCGTCATCAAATGACACCACACCGGTGTGATAATTTTCAAAATGGATCATGATCATTCCCCTGCTCTCTTTCACACGGATATTAATACAGCGTTTCTCCTCATCGGTCAGCTTGTCCACCGCCTCGATCGCATTATCGATCGCATTGCCAAACAGGGAATAGATATCGGACTGCTTCATAAAAGAGAGAAGTTCTCCCTCCATCATGCAGTCCAAACGGATCTTTTTATTCTCACATTGCATGAATTTTTCCATTAAAAGGACATCAAGTGCCTCATTTCCCGACTTAAACGCCGTATCATAGATACTGATCGCGCGGTTTAACTCCGCAAGCTCATCCTCCGAGATATGATTTCCGATCGAAGCGATCTGATTTTTGATGTCATGGCACTTGATATTGATCAGGTCGATCGTTTCTCTGGACAGCTTCATCTGCTGTTTCTGCTGATAGAGCATATGCTGCATGATCGCATTGCTCTCCTGTTCCTTTTCATTTCGTGTGATCTCACACTGCAGGGTCAGTAAGAACAGACAGCAGATCATATCAAACAGGTTAAATACCGTATATGGCCCGATCCCCACCGCATACTGATCGAACAGGTTCTGGAAAAAGTTCGTACAGAGCTGCATTCCGATCAAAAGGGACAACACCGCCGGCGAACTGCTGAAGGCACTGCCGCTTTCTCTCCGCAATCGCTTTCCAAAAAAAATACCAAAGCCAATTTCAAGCACTGCCGCCAGGAAAAAGTAGCCGATATCAAGGGTGAGCTCGCTCTGCAGTCCACCGTTCCACAATGGCATCAGAATTGTCCGCACCGCTTTGTAGCAGAAATGCTGTGAAGCTCCTGCGGCTGTAACATAAAAAGCTGCCTCCACAAACACAAAACGGTAACAGAACAGTACTCCGCCAATACATAGGAAAAAGAATGCAACCGTGCGCAGACTCTCGATCCACGCATTGTCTAACGGGATCAGACTCCACAGCACAGACACTGCAAGCATCCCAAATAAAACAGCGGCCGCTCTTAATACAAAACATCTGCGGCGTTCCCCTCCCCAGGTAAAAAACGCCGCAGACAATAAGATTTCAAACACATATCCATTATTCTGGAAAAACAACTGCACAAAACTCATAACACATTATCCTTCCCCATTACCTCTGCCAGTTCCGTCATAAATGTCTTTTTACGCGGACGGCTGATCTGAAGTTCCTCTCCGCCGGTCATCATTAAGGTATATCCATTCACTCCTGTAATATGTCTCTGATTGACCAGATAGCATTTATTACATCGTAAAAATCCTTTGTCTTTTAATTTTTCTTCCGTCTCAAGCAGGGTTCCACTGCCATCCACCACGCCTTCCTCCGTATGATATAACAGTTTGTGCCCCTGTACCTCAATATAGCGGATTTCTCTTAACAGAAGCCGCATATAGCCACTCTGGCGCACCACCAGGATTGCTTCTTCCGCCTCCTGATACCGCGCCAGAATACGCTTTAACTTTAATTCAAAATCTCCATAATGCACCGGTTTGACCAGATAATCCGCTGCACCTACTTCATATCCTTTTACTGCAAAGCTCGCCATATTGGTCACAAATACCAGTACCACTTTCTGGTCGAGCTTTCTCATTCTGCGTGCAGCCTCCATCCCGTTCATTCCCGGAAGCTCAATATCCATAAAAACAACGTCATAAACCATTCGATAGTCATTCAGAAAATCCAGTGCATCACCAAAAACTTTTATTTCAAACGTTTCTTGATTTTCCTGCGCATAACGCTCCAAAAAGGATGATAACTTTTCTGCAGCCTCTCTGTTATCTTCTACAATGGCAAGTTTATACATAGTTTTCTCCATTTCTGACTTTTTACATCGTCTGTACGATCGCATCCGCAAATGCTTCCAGTTCCGCTCTCTGGTCAGCAAGCATTGCAGATTTTATCGTAACCTGGGTATCTAATACCGTAACCTCTTTCAATTCGGAAAGTTTTTCCCGCATCTGTTTTGCCGCCATAGCTGCCCAGGTGCCGTTCTCCATCAGTGCCACCGTCTTTTTCTGTACTGCCAGTGCTTTCATATCGGAAAGCAGATTTTCCATTACCGGATAAATGCCTCCGTTATAGGTCGGTGCCGCAAATACCAGATGGCTGGCACGGAAGATCTCACTGATCAGTTCGGAAACGTGGGTATTGGAAACATCATACACCGCTATTTTCCGGATGCCACGCTCGGAGAGCGCACCGGCAAGTGCATCTGCCGCAGAAGCGGTATCTCCGTACATGGATGCATACATGATGACAACGGCTTTCTCCTCTGCCTCATAGGTGCTCCACTTCTGATATTTTTCCAAGATATAGCCGAGGTTCTCTCTCCAGATCGGTCCATGCAGTGGACAGATCACAGCAATCTCAAGCCCCGCTGCCTTTTTCAATAATGCCTGCACAGATGCACCATACTTGCCAACAATATTGGTGTAATAACGTCTGGCATCATCCAGCCAGTCCCTGTCAAAATCCACTTCATCCGCAAAAATATTGCCGTTTAACGCGCCAAATGTTCCGAAGCCATCCGCAGAGAATAATACCTTGTCCTTATCATCATAAGTTACCATTGCTTCCGGCCAGTGTACCATCGGTGCCATCACAAAGTGCAGTGTATGTGATCCGGTTGCAAGCGTGTCGCCCTCTTTTACCACAATGGCACGCTCTGCATAGTCTGTCCCAAAGAACTGTTTCATCATGCCAAATGTTTTCGCGTTTCCCACAACTTTTACATCCGGGTATCTTCTCACAATGTCAGCGATCATGGCACAGTGATCCGGTTCCATATGGTTTACGACCAGATAATCCAAAGTTCTGTCTGCTAACACATGCTCAAGATTTTCAAAAAACTGCCCTGCTACGGAAGCATCCACCGTATCGAGTAACACGGTCTTTTCATCTAACAGTACATAAGAATTATAAGAAACACCCCTTGGGATCGGGAATATGTTTTCAAACAGAGTCAGCCTTCTGTCACTTGCTCCAACCCATACGATTTCCTCTGTCACATTTCTTGTCTGATACATTGTAATTTCCTCCCTGTTCTTTGTTTTATTTTTCAGAAAAAGGAGAGCGATCAAAAGCTCTCCTTTGTAGTTCTGTTACTATGCCATTCTGCCACAGCACTGTTTATATTTTTTGCCTGAGCCGCAAGGACATGGATCGTTTGGATATACCTTTGCCGCTGCACGCTTCTTTGGTGTGTTGGCTGAATCATCCTTGTTTGTTCCGGTTACCTTGGCAACCTGCTCACGCTCTACTTTTTCTTCAATCTTTACATGATATAAGAGACGGATGGTGTCTTCCTGGATATTGGCGATCATGTCATCAAACATATCAAATCCTGCCATCTTGTACTCTACCAGCGGATCACGCTGTCCATATGCCTGAAGTCCGATACCCTGGCGTAACTGATCCATATCATCAATATGATCCATCCATTTGCGGTCGATCACTTTTAATAAAACAACACGCTCTAACTCTCTGAACTGCTCCGGCTCAGGGAACTCGGTCTCTTTTGCCTCGTACAGTTTGACTGCACGCTCTTTTAACAGATGTTTGAGCTCTTTTTCATTTTTAACGGAATCCACATCCTCTACGGTTACCGGTTTTAATGGGATCAGGTCAGTCAATAACTGGTTTAATTCATTTAAATCCCATTCTTCTTTTGGAATATCCGAAGAAATGCAGGTATCTACACAACTCTCCACACGGTCTGTGATCATCTTGAAGATCACATCACGCATGTTCTCTCCATTTAATACACGCAGACGCTCTGCGTAAATGATCTCTCTCTGATCGTTCATTACCTGATCGTACTCTAACAGATTCTTTCTGATACCAAAGTTATTTCCCTCGATCTTGGTCTGTGCCTTCTCGATCGCAGAGGTAAGCATCTTATGCTGGATCTGCTCATTTTCCGGAACTCCCAACGTATTGAATATCTCCATCAGCTTCTCGGAACCAAACAGACGCATCAGATCGTCCTCCAGAGAAATGAAGAACTGGGACTCACCCGGGTCTCCCTGACGTCCGGCACGTCCACGTAACTGGTTGTCGATACGTCTTGACTCATGACGCTCAGTACCGATGATCTTAAGTCCGCCAGCTGCCTTTGCCTCGTCATCCAGCTTGATATCCGTACCACGGCCTGCCATGTTGGTTGCGATCGTAACGGCACCATGCACACCGGCTCCGGCAACGATCTCTGCCTCTTTCTCATGGAATTTTGCGTTCAATACGGTATGTGGGATACCCTCTTTCTTTAACAGGTCACTGATCGTCTCGGAAATATCGATCGTGATCGTACCAACTAAGACTGGCTGTCCTTTTGCATGTGCTGCTTTTACTTCCTCAACAACTGCATGATATTTCTCTTTCTTGGTCTTATATACAGCATCCTGCTTATCGATACGCTGTACCGGACGGTTGGTCGGTATCTCGATCACATCCATGCCATAGATATCACGGAACTCTTTTTCCTCGGTCAGCGCAGTACCGGTCATTCCCGATTTCTTCTCGAATTTATTAAAGAAGTTCTGGAACGTGATCGTTGCAAGGGTCTTGCTCTCACGTTTTACCTTCACATGCTCTTTTGCCTCGATCGCCTGATGCAGACCATCGGAATAACGACGTCCCGGCATGATACGTCCGGTAAACTCGTCTACGATCATAACCTGATCATCTTTTACCACATAATCCTGATCGCGGAACATTAAATTATGTGCGCGCAGTGCAAGGATAATGTTGTGCTGGATCTCTAAGTTCTCCGCATCTGCAAGGTTGTCGATCTTAAAGAACTGCTCGACTTTTTTCACACCTTCCTGTGTAAGGCTTACGACTTTATCTTTCTCATTGACAATGAAGTCTCCGTTCTCTTCCTGCTCCACGCCCATGATGGCATCCATCTTGGAGTACTCCGGCACATCATCGCCACGTTTCATCTGTTTTGCAAGGATATCACATGCCTCATACAGACGGGTTGATTTTCCGCTCTGTCCGGAAATGATAAGCGGTGTACGCGCCTCATCGATCAATACGGAGTCGACCTCATCGATGATCGCATAGTGAAGTCCTCTCTGTACGAGCTGCTCTTTGTAAATTACCATGTTGTCTCTCAGATAATCAAATCCGAGCTCGTTGTTGGTAACGTAAGTAATATCACAGTTATAGGCATCACGGCGTTCATCGTTTGTCATCTCGTTTAATACAACACCGACTTTTAAGCCGAGGAACTCATGAACCTGTCCCATCCACTCCGCATCACGCTTTGCCAGATAATCATTGACTGTTACGATGCAGACACCTTTTCCTTCCAGCGCATTCAGGTAAGCAGGAAGTGTAGAAACCAGGGTCTTACCTTCACCGGTTCTCATCTCAGCGATACGTCCCTGATGTAAAATGATACCACCGATGATCTGCACACGGTAATGTTCCATACCAAGCACACGCTTTGCAGCTTCACGCACGGTCGCATATGCTTCCGGCAGAAGATCGTCTAAGGTTTCTCCTTTTTCAAGTCGTTCTTTATATTCTTTTGTCTTGTTTTTTAATTCTTCATCCGACAGCGCAGCCATCGTATCACGGTAAGATTCTACCTTGTCAACGATCGGGTAAATTCTTTTTAATTCTCTCTCGCTGTGCGTACCGAAGATTTTTGTTAATGCACTCATAGAAACTCCTTATTCCTGTATTCGCCTGTCAAATTTGCAGGGCACGCCCCGCACAATATTCACATTGTAACACTTTTCACACATTACCACAATAAAAATAGCCGTAAATGTTTTGTGAATTTTTTATTAACTATGCTAAAATACCGCTTGAAAAACTGCATTTCTGTGTATATACTCTTTGTCATAGGAGGAATGAATATGACTTACACTTACAAAACAAAGGGAACCTGTTCCACTTTAATCGAATTAGAATTAGATGGCAATATCGTACACAATGTTAAATTTACCGGAGGCTGCAATGGTAATTTACAGGCAATTCCAAAACTAGTAGAGGGACTTACCGTTGAGCAGGTTGAGGAAAAGATCGGCGGTATCCACTGCGGTATGCGCTCCACATCCTGTGGCGACCAGCTTGCACGCGCCTGCCGTGAAGCATATGAGGCATCCAGGCAGAGCAACTAAACCAGTCTCTACTTGCGCCGTGCAAAAGCGGCTGCACACTTAAATATCCTGCCGCGTATCATTTTGACTCTGATAAATTTATTTTCATCATTTTCCTGAAGAAAATAAATCTCATCATTAGCCTCAAAAAATCCGGAATTTTTAGAAAAGCGTTTCTGAAAAATATGATTTGCCCTGTCTTTTTAACGAAAGGACACCGCGTGCGGCTGTCTGCCGGATGACATACAACAATTTCGAGAACTTTAGTGCTGCCCTTAGATGGTCGCTCACACAAAACGCAGCCGCCAGCGACGGATGTTTGAAAAGCCCCCTGCCATTTTTTTAATAGCAGGGGGCTTTGAGTTCCGGAGCAAGGCTTTCTATCGTCTGTGTGAGCGACCTTTTAGGGAAGCTAAAAAGTTCTCGCTTGTTGTATGCAGCCGACAGACAGTCTCACGTATGCTGTTCTTTCGAAAAAAGACATGGCACATTCTTTCAGAAACGCTTTTTAAAATTCTCGGATTTTCCTCGAAATCATGATGAGATTTATTTTTCAGGAAAATGTAATAAAAAAACTATTATAGTCAAACTAATACGCGGCAGGATATTCTAGTATTTATACCGGGTTTTGCAGAACCGGCTGGATCTGTTTTCCCTCCAGTGCGTATTCAATGGTATCCGGTAAAAGTTCCATCTTTGCGATCAGTGAATTCGGTTTGCTCTTGTGGTTATCCTGACCAAACGGAACAAAATAGATCTGCTTCATGTTCATCAGCATTCCGATGTTCTTAAAATTTGCTCCAAGCGCATCATTGGTGGAGATCGCTATGACGAGCGGTTTTCCATTCCGCATATGTGCTTTGGTCGCCATCAGAACCGGCGTATCGGTAATGCCGTTGCACAGTTTTGCCGCCGTATTTCCGGTGCAGGGTGCGATGACCATGATATCGAGGAAGTTATTCGGCCCGATCGGCTCCGCTGCCGGTATCGTCCTTATTCCTTCATTTCCGGTGATCTCGCAGATCCCCTCCACATACTCTTTCGCACTGCCAAATCTGGTATCACATTTCTGTGCCTGGAATGAAAATACCGGTATCACATTTGCCCCCATGTCACAGAGATGTTCTACTTCCTTTCTCGCCTTTGCAAAGGTACAAAAAGAACCGGTAATTCCAAATCCTATATTATATTTCGAAAAATCCATTATGCCCTCCTCTCCCGATTTTCCGTTTCGGAAGCCACATTTCTGCTAAAACGTTCCAGTGACCGCTCTAAAATATAAGCACTCTCTTTCGGTGCGTATTTTCCGGGGATGCCAAGTACATGATCCGCACGGATGCCAAACTCCTTTGCACATTCAAAATCGATCCCACCTTCCCCGGATGCAATATCCACGATGTACGCATCTCTCGGGAGTTCCCTTATGATGGTGCGTGTCACGACCGGTGCAGGGACCGTGTTGACCAGCATTGCCGCACCCATCGCTTCCTCCGGTCCAAAAGCAAAATCCGCTGCATAAAAACCGTCCTGTTTTGCCAGTTTGCGCACATCCCTGCGCCTTGCCAGCACGGTCACCCGCGCGCCCAATGCCTTGAGCCGTTTTGCGATCGCCTTTCCGCAGAATCCATATCCGGTCACGATGATCTTTGCCTCTTCAATATTATACGGACTGTTGTTGACCAGCTCCGCGATCGTTCCCTCCGCGGTAGCCACCGCATTTTCTTCGGTCACGACCGCATCCTCCATAAAATCAAGGTAACGGATATCCCTTCCGGTCAGAAGTTTCCTCTGCGCCTCGGAAAAGCAGCCTCCGGCAACCGCAGTCTCCTTTAACAGGTTTTTGTTTAAAATGTCATTTAATCTATTTGTTTCCGGCACCTTCGATACCGGTATTGGTAATACTAACAAATCAGCTTCGGTAAGAAAATCTTTTAATTTCTCCAACTGCTCTTTTGCAGTCTCTTTATTTCTGATATCCAGGCAGCGCACATTGTGTCCCTTTTTAGTCAGTATCTCTGCCAGGTACACCTGACGCATATCACTAATCAGAAGAATGGTCTGTTTGTTCATATGATCCCCATTTCTACGCATCTACCTGCGTATAACGCTCCCTTCTCTTTATTATATGGAAGAAACCTCTTCTTGGTGTAAACTGAATACTATTTTACCCGTTTTTTACATTGTATATATTTTCTGAATATTATATTATTTTCATATAATTATAAATCTTCTTTTGAAATATTTAAAAATATTTTTAATTTATGCTTGACTTTTTCTATTTTATCAGATACAATAAACTTAACAAAAACAAAGGAGAACAAAATAAAAAAAGAAAGGGTGAGTCCACCAGAAACGTAATTTTAACTCAAAAATTTAAGGAAAGCGAGGTACAGTCCACCAAAAACTTAATCGCATTCGTTTTTGATCAGAGAAGAAAAACATGACATTCCCCAGACGGGAAATATGAATTAGTATCAGAACCTAACATTCAGATATGATACAGTTCCAGTTGTCATAGAAGCAGAGATCCGATTTGAAAAAAGACGAAGAAGTCCAACTTAGAACAGAAGTTCCAAAACAAAAGAAACGAGGTATAGTCCCATGGACGAAATAGTTTAAAAGGCGACATCGAATGAAACTCATACGATGTCGCCTTTGTTTTGTTTTTCTTTATAACTGTGTCATTACAAAAATATCATAGATTGCGCGGATCGCGTTCTCAAAGTCTGCGTTGCTGACACCGATGATGATGTTCAGCTCGGAAGATCCCTGGTCGATCATTTTGACATTGATATTGGCATGTGCCAGTGCGGAGAAGATCCTTCCTGCTGTTCCGCGGGTGGATTTCATTCCACGTCCAACGACTGCGATCAGTGCCAGATCTCCCTCTAACTCGATGCTGTCCGGATGTGCCAGACGATGGATGGCAGAAATAACGGACTGCTCTTTTCCCTCGAACTCCGGCTGATGCACAAAAATCGTCATCGTATCAATACCGGATGGCATATGCTCAAAGGAAATGCCATTTTCTTCGAATGCAGAAAGTACTTTTCTTCCAAATCCGACTTCGGAGTTCATCATATCTTTATCAATGTTGACGGATACAAATCCCTTCTTTCCTGCGATACCGGTGATCGTGTATTTGGACTGATGACAGGTACTCTCTACGATCCAGGTTCCCTCATCCTCCGGTGCATTTGTATTCTTGATGTTGATCGGAATACCGGCTTTTCTTACCGGGAATACGGCATCTTCATGCAGCACGCTTGCTCCCATGTAGGAGAGCTCTCTTAACTCGCGGTAGGTAATGGTCTTGATCGCTACCGGTTTGTCAATGATGCGCGGATCTGCTACGAGGAAACCGGAAACATCGGTCCAGTTCTCATATACGCTTGCCCGTACTGCTTTTGCAACGATCGAACCGGTCACATCCGAACCACCTCTTGAGAAGGTCTTGACTCTTCCGTCTGCACCCATTCCATAAAATCCCGGAACAACGGCTCTCTCTAATTTTGCCAGACGCTCGCCCAGAACCTTATCGGTCTTTTCTGCATCGAGATTGCCCTCTTCATCAAAAAAGATCACCTCGGCTGCATCTACGAACTCATATCCGAGATAGTTTGCCATGATGATACCGTTTAAATATTCTCCACGGGAAGCAGCATAATCCACACCTGCTTTATTTTTGAAATTCTCTGTGATCTTTTTAAATTCTTCCTCTAAGGATAATTTCAGATGTAATCCATTGATAATTGTGTCATAACGATCCTTGATCTTCATCAATGCAACACGGAAATCCTGATCTGCTTCTACCAGCTCATAACACGCATAAAGCATATCGGTTACCTTCGTATCCTTTGCATTCCGTTTTCCAGGTGCACTCGGTACGACATATCTGCGTTCTTTGTCTGCATTGATTATTTTTCCGACCTTTGCGAACTGCTCTGCGCTTGCCAGTGAGCTTCCGCCAAACTTCACAACTTTTATCATCTCTTCTGCTCCTCCAATTACCTTACTTACATCCATTATTCTACAAGGATTAACGAATATATCTTATCACAAATGGTTTCTCCGTCAAATCATTTTTTTACAAAAAATACGTTTTTTTACCTTGCAAGCAGTCCCTGACTGAAAAAATCTGCCATTTTCACTGACTGATCTACGATATCACGGAACGTGTCAATGCTCTGTGCATACGCTCCATTGATCTGCTGCTCGATCTCTTCTCTGGTCAGATCCAGATGGTTGAGCAGCATATTTCTGGTATCTCTTCCGGCAAAAAATGGATTCTGTTCTCCAAGCAGTGTTGCGATCTGATTTGCATTGGAGTACCATTCCTTGACCAGTCCGTCATAATTTTCCATATTTCCGGTTTTTAACGCCTGTATGATCTCTCCGCCGATCTCAATATGCTCGATGAGCAGATTGCGCAGCTGCCTTACCACGTTGACCGGAAGCCGGGATGCAAAGACATCCACGATCTCATCTGCAGTCTCCAAGAGACGTTCCTCTGTCTCCTGCTGATCCCCTGCATCACTTACCACACTCATCAGATACATTCTGGTCCAGTACACATGCGACAGCCACGCTAACCGCATCCTCTCCTGCAGCGACTGCATCGTTTCCATCGGTTCCTGCGGCATGTTCGCACCACCTGCATTGCTGCCACTGTTGCCTGCGTTACTGCTTCCGGTGTTGCCGCCACTGTTGCCTGCGTTACTGTTTCCGGCATTGCTTCCAGCATTGCTGCTGCCTCCACTCATTCCCGGCCGCATCCCGCCTGTCATGCCCTCCTGTGCAGGTGGCTCATACCGCTCACCCGGGCAGATCATCAGCCGCATCCCGATCTGTAAGTTATAAGGATTGACCCCCGGATTGCCCAGGATCAGTTCTGTCACTGTCGTGTCATACTGCCTCGCCAGTTTGTAGAGCGAATCGCCCGCTTTTATCGTGTGCACCATTCTATTCTGACAATACATCGCATACCATCACTTTTATTTTTCATAATCATAGTATGCCATATTTTCTTATTTGTGCCCGGTTCCCATCACCTGACCAAACTGGGCAAACCGCTCATAAAACTGTTCGTAAAAATCGCGTTCTGCCTCATATGGCTTTACAAAAAACAGATTGAGCAGCAACAGGTTGATCTGTCTTACATCCTCTCCTGCCGTGACCATTTCCTCGATCTGTTTTTTTGCGCCGTGCCAGTCCCCAAGAAAACGATGATAGCGTTTCAATTCCGGTGTATCCAGCCATTTGCTGACTTTTACTTTCGTCCGGTTATCTTTTTTGCAGCCATCTTTCTGCAGAAAATAGGAGATGCCGTCTTCCTCATAAATCCTGCCAAGCGGAAATACCCGGCACAACCCCGGTCTGTACGCATGAATAGTGCACCTTCCCTGCTCATTTAAAAAATAGCACTGGCTGTCTGCTTCCCGCATTTTCAGGTTCGGAACGATCACACCTGTCTCCACATGAAGTTCCAATGCTCCGTTTAACAGTTCCTCAAATGTCTGTCCAAGTGCTGTAGTCAGGCGAAAGACATCATAAGGGTCCAAAAAGATCGTATCTCCCATCTGTTCACAACAACTGTGACAGCCCGCACAGTCATTACATCCGACACGCGCCATATCCTGTGCGCCATACCTTTTTCCATCTGAAATTTCGTTGATATCCTGTAACATATCTGGTATTCCTCTCCCCGTCTTCCGCCAGTACCGTCCGGGATCCGCCCATGCCGTTATTACAGATTCTTGTCAAAAAAGGCAAGCATGTTTTCACTCCACATTTTCGCAGAGGTATGATAGCCAAGCCCGATCCCATGATCTCCGGTCGGATAGATCTCACACAGATGTTTTACACCCGCTTTCTCTAATGCCTCATTCAAACGCGCGGTATTGCTTGCCGGCACACAGCCGTCATCCGCATTGGCATACGCATAAGTCAACGGATAGTCCGGCGTGATATGCGCCTCCACTGATAATTTTTCACGCAGCCCCGGTTTTTCATTGGTGTTATAGCGGTAGCTCCCCTCGTGATATTCCTTGGTAAAGCTGATGACCGGATATAATAATCCAACGGCATCCGGTCTGGCAGAAACGTTTCTATATTGTTCTACCATAGCAGTTTTTTCAAATTTTGCAAGGTTTTCCAGCACATTTTCCTTTAATTCTTCATGAAGCATTGCCTCGCTCGCGCAGAGATGACCGCCCGCAGATGCTCCCACAACCACGATCCGGTTCGGATCGACCTGATATTCTGCCGCATGTGCCCGCACATACATTACGGCTCTTGCCAGATCCATCTGCGGCAGTGGATAGTAATTCGGGCGGATCCGGTAGCATAAGATAAATGCCTTGTAACCTCCGTCCCGCTCCATCCGCTGTGCAAGTTGAAGTCCCTCATTATAAAAAGACACCATCTCATAGCCACCACCCGGGCAAAAGATCACTGCCGGTTTTTGCCCTTTTGTCTTTCTTTTTTCTTCCGGTACTGCAGCCGACCGATACGGTGGGATGGATGCACTGCCAGCCGTATGTGCAAAAGCTTTATTGTCCACAGCCGGATCTCCGGTAAACAGCCAGACCCCTTCCTCCGTATTTAAATCTGCATCCGGGAATCCGTTTTTCCAGTGCGGCATTTCTTCTTTCGCTGCTTCTTCTGTTTCGCTCCACAGTGGGATGTATTTGAATTTCCCGGTTTTTGCATTTTCCAGGATCAGATTTGCACACTCTAAAAATTCATCCACTAAAAATGGAGCTCCCCATTCCATCGTGTCTTCCTTTGCGATCTGCGCCATTGTATGATCTCTGTGTTCCTCCCTCACACGCGCCATAAAACAGCCCGGAAACAGATTTCCGATCGTCCGTCCGACCGGCTCTGTATTTAAAATCTCATTCATCGTATTATTCTCAGTAAACATATGGTCACTCCTCTGCTATTCAAAAAAATCTGATGCTATTTTAAATATACATCAGATTTTTTTGACCGCATACCGGAAAAATTGTATTTATTTTACATGAGAAATATGCAATTCAAATCCGGAACTGCTCCGGTTTTATTAGTCTTCAAACGGGATAACAGCTCCATCATAGGTATCGTTGATGTACTGTTTGATCGCATCGGATTTTAATACATCTACCAGAGCTTTGATGCCTGCGCTGTTTTCATTTCCCTCTTTTACAGCGATAACATTTACATAGGTTTTTGCTGCTTCGGAATCGGATGTCTCATATGCCAGAGAATCCTGTGCTACAGAATAACCTGCCTGTAATGCGTAGTTACCATTTAATACAACGAATGCAACTTCCGGCGCAACTCTTGCTACCTGCTCTGCTGCAAGCTCTTCGATTTTTACATTATGTGGATTCTCAGCGATATCATTTACAGTTGCCTCTAATCCAGCTCCATCTTTTAAAGTAATAATGCCGTTATCCTGTAACAGTAATAAAGCTCTTGCCTCGTTTGTGGTATCGTTTGGTACTGCGATGGTGTCGCCATCTGCCAACTCAGATAAATCTTTTTTTGTTCCTGGGTAGATACCGAATGGCTCATAGTGGATACCACCTGCATTTACAAGGTGTGTTCCTTTTTCTGCATTAAAGTTCTCTAAGTATGGGATGTGCTGGAAGTAGTTTGCATCAAATTCGCCACTCTCTACTACCTCATTTGGAAGTACATAGTCATCAAAAACGGTGATCTCTAAATCCCATCCCTGATCTGCAAGGATCTTCTTTGCTTCCTCTAAGATCTCTGCATGTGGTGTTGCAGAAGCTGCTACGGTGATCGTACCGCCTTCTCCGGTCTGTGTGTCAGCTGCGGCTGGCTCTTCTGTGCTTTCTACAGTGGCAACGCCTTCTGTATCACTGCTTTCTGCAGTTGTTGTTGTGTTGCTGTCAGAAGTGGTGCTGTTGTCTGCTGCGTTGCTGTTGCTGCTTCCGCAGCCTGCTAATGCAGATACTGCTAAAACGCCTGCTAAGATTGTTGTAAGTACTCTTTTTTTCATAATATGATCCTCCTTGTTTTGCGGAGCAAAATGCGAACCCTCTGGTGAGCAGAGGATTTTACTCCTAGATATATTTGAATGTTTAAAACATTGCCTGAATTTACTTTCTGCGATCTAAATTGCTCGCTAACTTCATACCAACGGTCTGGAATATCTGGAATAAGATCACCAGTAAAATGACCGTCACGATCATGATATCGGTCTGCCATCTGGTATAACCATAACGGATGGCGATATCTCCAAGTCCACCGCCGCCGACGGTTCCCGCCATGGCGGAATATCCTAAGATCGTTCCGAGCGAGATCGTCGCTCCTACGATCAATGAGGTACGCGCCTCCACTAACATAACTTTTGTTACGATGGTAAAATTGGATGCTCCCATGGAACGTGCCGCCTCAATGACACCTGCATCCACTTCTTTTAAAGAAGATTCGACCATTCGTGCGATATATGGTGCTGCTGCTATGACGAGCGGTACAATGGTTGCTGTCGGTCCATAGCTTTTTCCGATCAGAAATCTGGTAAACGGGATCAGCACGATCAGTAAGATCAGAAACGGTACGCTTCGGATCAGGTTTGCAATTACATCTAATACCTTATAGATCGCTGCATTCGGATGAATGCCGTCCTTATCTGTCACGGTTAAAAGAATTCCCATCGGAAGTCCGATCACATAACCGATCAGTGTTGATGTCAATGTCATATAAAGTGTGTCCTTAATGCCCTCTAACAGCATTAAAATGA
>JBNMKU010000003.1:0-67678 GCA_050874505.1 Roseburia sp.
ACTGTTTTAAGGTTGTTTCTTTTATAAGAAACGTTCGTGTGCTGTTATTACAGCACCCTGAAATTCATTGAATCTTTCAAGGTTATTTCACTATTTAATTATCAAAGTTCTTTTTTGTTCGCTGTTGTTTCGTTCAAGCGACAGCTTATTTACTATATCACTTTCAAACTCATTTGTCAACAACTTTTTTATTTTTTTGAAAAAGTTTTTTCAGATGCTCACCAGGAAACTCAATTCCGGTTTGTCATCTTCTGTCTTTTCAACGCGACAGCTTAACTATATTAGCATAAGCAGTTTTGTTTGTCAACAACTTTTTTCAATTTTCAAAGGTTAGTTTCCTTTGGCTCTGCGAAAGTGTTTCTCTCGCAGTCAGCTTGATTATATTACCATCGTTATCACCGAATGTCAACAACTTTTTTATAAATATTGCATTATTATCGTTATCACAAAATTATTCTCATATAAGAACGTCAAAAGCGGGTTCTGATAAATATATGAAATGATCATTCCGCCCAGTTCACTTGCACTTCCCAATGCGACCAGATAGAACGCGATCCAGACGAGGATCAGTCCGTAGATAGCACCTGCAAAGATACCAAGTGTTTTATTGATTCCGCGGATCACCGGTATCCTTGATACCACGCCCAAGAATCTTGAGATCATGTGCACAATGATACGCGCTATGACCAGGGCGATAAAAAAGGAGATGCCCTCTACGATAAAACCGGCTACTCCCTTTGCCACTTCATTATAAACTCCGCTCGTCTCTAAAAATTCATCCGCGGCATTTCCTGTCTTTTCCAGTACATCATTCCAGACTCCTTCCGGAAGCTTGATCCCCAGTTCTGCGATCGGATCTTCCTTACTTCCATCTGTTGCCTGCTGTTCTATCTTATTCTGTGCATTTTCTCTCACAGAGGTCTCACAATATGCCTCTATCTTATCATAAAGCGTAGTATGTTCTATTAAATAGGCATCTATGTGTGGCGTTGCCAGCGTGACGATCACTAAAACAATGACCCATGATACCAGGGAATAAATGGTGCGGAGCAATCCCCTGCGGTATCCCCTCATCATTTCCCATATTAATAAAAGCATTACTACGATCAAAACCCAGTTCATATGTGTCTCCTTACTTCAGCCTTACCTTTTCCGTCGTATCTTCCAGTACTAACGTATAATTCAAACCGGAATTTCCCGGTATGATCCGATACAATTTCTGTTCAAATTCATGATGGAATTTATAGATCCCCCGTATCGTATAGATATCACAGGTATCTTCATTCCGGATGCAGATCTCATTATTGGATAAAAACTCTATGTCTGTATATTCCATTGAGATATCTTTTTCCAAAACCAGTTTTCCGCCCATGTCATAGACCGCCACATGGTTTGTGACTGCCTCGTCATCATTGCTCGTTACGATCCCGACATAATCCTGATTATAAAAAATACTTTTTACATCCTTTTCAAATGCCAGTTCTCCTGTCTGCTGCGGTTTCTGCGCACCCTCAAAATACAAAAGTCCCGTATCTGAAAATGCTACCAGTCTGTCATTTGATACAAATTCCAGCTCCGGTATCACGGTATCTTCAAACGACGCTGCTCCTACCACATGGTCGATCTCGTTTTGTCCCACTGAGCCAAAATTGTAAAATGCAACGGTGCTTTTTACCGTTCCGTCATTGATATCCAACATGGACACTGCCAGTTTTATCGCATCCTCCGATAACGCTATGGCGATCGGATAGCCCTTCTTTTCTCCATGGATCGCTCCCTGTACGAGATTTTCCCCGGTCTTGTCATAAAGAGCGACATATCCTGCCCCATTATCACTCATCAGAACAGCGATCGTTCCCTGTGCTGCGATGCGCACCTGCTCGATCGGCATGGTCGTCTCAACGCTTCCCAACAATCCACCTGCATTTAAAATGTAGATCATGTTTCCTTTTTTATCGTACAAAGTCAGATAATCCCCACAGAGATCCATCTGCGGATCAGTCATCTCATAGGTCTGATTCCAGATAAGCTCATTGGCAGTGTCAATGTAAAAGGCTCCGTCATTGCTGTACTTTAAGATATTTCCTTTAAAATCAGCAAAATGCGTCGCCTCTGTATCTGCTCTGGATGTATCCTGCAATACATCATAGTTATCATAATGGCGAAGTGCCATATAAACAGTAAGTCCTGTTATCACCGCTATCACGATAAACAGCACCAGTACCGTACGTTTTACTACACTGATACGATGTGCCCGCAGCTTCTGCTCATATTCTTCCATATCTGTCTGCGGCACGGTACGAAACCTTCTTTTGTCTTTTTCTTCCATAATTCCTCGTTTCTATCCTCTGGTCGGACATCCCCATTATAGCATGAACTTTGCGGATGGTCGATATTTTAATTCGGGAGAGTAAGATACTGTCCTGCATAGATCGCATTCGGGTCTTCAATTCCGTTTACTTTGCACAATTTATCCATCATTGCGGTTGTCTGATAGACCTTTCTGCAAATCCCCGCCACGCTGTCTCCTTTCTGTACGATATAATAACCCTGCTTTAAATATTCGTTTGTTGCAGTCGCTGTCCCACTGGTTGCAGTTTCAGCGGTTGCCGTCGTTCCATCTGTCGCAGTTTCTGCTGTTTCCGTTGTCTTTGATGTTTCCGCTGCCGCAGTCTCCGAGGCAGTCTCTGCGGTATTTTCCGGTGTTACCGCTGCCTCCTGCTCCGCCGTCGGTGTTTCAGCTGTTTCCGCTGCCTTTGATGTTTCGGCTGGTGTCTCAGGTGTATTTTCTTCTGGTGTCACCGCTGCTTCCTGCTCTGTTCCTGCCGTCTCTGCCACGGCTGTTTCCGCTGTCTCTGTGGCCTGCGTTTCGGTCTGCTGTTTTTCTACTTTTCCCTCTACCTGCTCTACTTTGACCTCATCTGCCATGGTCGTTTTTTGTGTCTCCTCTTCAACCATAAGCGGCGCGGTATTGATCTGGGCAAGTGCATTCTGCATATCATTCATTTTCTGATGGTTGCTGTATGCTGTAAATCCAAGTACACACACAACCAGCACAAGTACCAGCGGTGACGACAGCACTGATGCACGCTCCTTTTCCTCCGGCTGATCTGTCCGTTTGCGATACGCCCCTTCCCGATATTCCCTGCGGTATGGTCTGTGATAAGTTTCCTCCGGCTCGTCCGTCTCTGTTTCTTCTATTGTATTAAGACTTTCCTCCAGATAGATCTGCTCCTGCAGATCCAGTTCCTTCTGGCGTTTTTCCTGGAGCTGTCTTTCATAATCTTCGATCCGGTTCTCCGGCTGCATCGTTACTTCCGGCTCTGCCTGTCTGATCTCTGGTTCTGTGACCGTCTTGATCCCTTTTCCATAATAAATATAAAATCCATCCCTGCGATACAACCGGTTACTTCTGCTGCTGTAAAATGCTTCTTCCCGCTCCAAGGTATCCATCAAGAACAGTACCTGGTGCACGCCCCCAAAATGTTTCTGATGCAGTTTTTCGATCCTGCCGGTTAAGTTTGGAAGCTGCCCTTTGATATCCATTGCCCACCCGACGATCGCCATGTCATCATAATGTTTTTTCAGCTTCTTATATATGTATCCCCAGGTGCTATCGTTCCACAGTGGCAGTTCTCCTTCAAAATCCATTTCTTCCAGACGGATCGCACCCTCTATAAAGGTACACTGTCTGCCCGAATAATTTTCAAATCTTCCCAACAGCACATAGGCCGCTTTTTCCTCTGTCTCTCCATAAGGATGAAGATACCGGTACACCCGGTCCTCCACATAGATCCGGTCTCCCACATCCGGTTTTCCCATCTGTCTGATCTCTTTTGGCAGTCCTCCCTCTCTCGTATCACCGTAGTCCTCCTGGCGGATTATTTCTATCATACCATCTCTTCCTTTCCCGGTTTTTACCGCTTTCTTTGGAAGAAATGGTAGCACAGCCCGTCCAAATTTTTTGGTATATCCTGTACCGTTTCCAAAAAAGATTTCGACAAAAAAGGAAGATGTCAGACCTATCTTTCCGACACCTTCCCTTTTACGACTCTTATTTTACAAATGCTTTGACTTTCTTGTAGATTCCCTCTCCGTCCAGTTCATATTTATGAAGCAGTTCCAATGCCGGTCCTGACTCACCAAAAACATCATTGACACCTATTTTCAGAACTTTTGTCGGTGCCTCTTCGCAGAGTACATCACATACGGCACTTCCAAGTCCGCCTATTACGGAATGTTCCTCCACCGTTACGACTTTTCCTGTCTTCTTTGCGGATGCTACGACCAGTTCTCTGTCGATCGGTTTGATGGTATGAATGTTAATGATCTCTGCATGGATGCCGTCTGCTGCAAGAAGTTTCTCTGCATCCAGTGCCTCTTTTACGCATAAACCAGTTGCAAAGATCGTTACATCCGTTCCCTCTTTTAATACAACACCTTTTCCGATCTCAAATTTATAAGTTGCCTCATCATTAAATACCGGAACAGGTAAACGTCCAAATCTCAGATATACAGGCCCTACATGGTCATATGCAGCGTGAACAGCTGCTCTTGCCTCAACATCATCTGCCGGGTTGATGACTACCATTCCCGGAATGGTACGCATCAGTGCGATATCTTCCAGACACTGATGAGTTGCTCCGTCCTCGCCTACGGAAATGCCGGCATGGGTTGCCCCGATCTTAACGTTCAGATGCGGATATCCGATGGAGTTACGCACCTGCTCAAAGTTTCTTCCTGCCGCAAACATTGCAAAGGAACTGATAAATGGTACTTTGCCGCAGGTAGCGAGTCCTGCTGCGATTCCAGTCATATTTGCCTCTGCAATTCCGATATCCCAATGGCGTTCCGGAAATGCCTTTTTAAAAATGTTGGTTTTGGTTGCTCCTGCAAGGTCTGCATCCAGTACGATCAGATCCTCATGCTCTTTTCCCACTTCTACGAGTGCATTTCCGTAGCTCTCTCTGGTTGCGATCTTCTTTACTTCTGACATAATGCTTCCCCCACTTTCTCTAAGTCTGCCATTGCAACTGCATACTGCTCGTCATTTGGTGCTTTTCCGTGCCAGTCTACTGCGTTTTCCATGAAAGATACACCTTTTCCTTTTAAGGTCTTTGCGATGATCGCAGTCGGCATTCCCTTGGTCTCTCTTGCCTCTTTGAATGCTGCACGGATCTCATCAAAATCATTTCCGTTGATATTGATGGTATGGAAGTTGAATGCTTCGAATTTCTTATCGATCGGGTAAGGAGAACATACTTCATCCACACTGCCATCGATCTGTAAGTTATTGTTGTCCACGATAACAACCAGATTATCCAGTTTCCGGAAGCCTGCCCACATAGCTGCCTCCCAGATCTGGCCCTCCTGGATCTCACCATCTCCGCAAAGTGCGTAAACACGGTAATCCTTTTTGTCAAATTTGCCCGCTGCTGCCATTCCTGCTGCAACAGAAAGTCCCTGACCTAAAGAACCGGATGACATATCAACACCCGGAATGTGTTTCATATCCGGATGTCCCTGTAAATAAGATCCTGTATGACGCAGTGTTACTAAATCTTCCTTCGGGAAAAATCCTCTTTCTGCTAATACAGAGTAAAGTCCCGGTGCTGTATGTCCTTTAGACAGCACGAAGCGATCGCGATCTGCCATCTTTGGGTTCGCAGGATCAATATTCATCTCCTCAAAATACAGATAAGTAAAGATGTCTGCTGCCGACAGCGATCCGCCGGGATGTCCAGCTTTTGCGCTGTGTACTGATGTCACGATGCCCTTACGGACTTCGTTTGCAATTTTCCTAAGTTCCAGATTTGTCATGTTTGTCTGCTTCCTTTCTTGAATCTTATGTTATAACTCTGTTCTGCCTTCTAATGCCCTGAGCAGTGTTACTTCATCAATATATTCCAGATCACCTCCGACCGGCACACCACTTGCGATCCGTGTCACTTTTATTCCGGTTGGTTTGATCAGTTTACTGATATACATCGCAGTCGTCTCTCCCTCTAAGCTGGAATTGGTCGCAATGATCACCTCATCCACATCCTGCTGTAAACGCTGCATTAATTCTTTTAACTTGATATCGTTTGGCCCTATTCCAAGCATCGGTGATATCGCACCATGGAGCACATGATAAACACCATCGTATTTTCCTGTTTTCTCATATGCCGCTAAGTCTCTGGTGTTTTCCACCACCATAATGGTCTTGTGATTTCTTCCCGCATCTCTGCAGATCGGACACAGTTCTTCATCTGTGAGGGTAAAGCACTCTTTACAGTAGCGCACATTTTTCTTGGCATCTACAATGGCGGATGCAAGTCCCTCCACCTCTTCTTCCGGCATGTTTAAAATATGAAATGCAAGACGCTGTGCTGATTTCGAACCAATGCCGGGCAGTGCGGACAATTCTTGTATTAATTTGCTGATTTGTCTGCTATAGTAATCCATTTTCTCCCTCATTTTCTGCTGTTTCATGATTTGGAACATAGTATCCCAAATACACTCTTTCTATCTTACTGGATAAACGGATTTTTTACAAGTTCCTTTTTCCGGTTGCATGGTGCTTTCTTTTCTTCTATACTTTTTATAAAGTATACTTTCTTTATAAAACTGGAAAGGCATGGTTATTCCTATGAGAGAAAATATTGCAACGATCCCTTTAATTGATGCTTTTAAGGCAGACGATGAATGTCCCTTCTGCAATCTGGAGCGAAAAGCCGAACAGCACGCCGTCTCTTTCATCCTGGGTTCTGCCTATATGGAAGATGATATCCGTGAAAAAACCGATGAGATCGGCTTCTGCCGCCACCATTTTAAAATGATGTATGATTACGGAAACCGTCTCGGAAATGCGCTTATCTTAAGCACGCATTTAAAAAAACTGAATGCGGAACTCAAAAAAGAAATGGATTCCTTTGCGCCCGGCAAGACAAGCCTTATGAAACGTCTGAAAAAAACAGATGTGACCTCGGATGCCGCACCAAAGACAGCTCTTGGTTCCTTTATTTCTTCAAAAACGACCAGCTGTTATGTGTGTGACCACTTCAACCAGATCTATGGCCGTTATCTGGATACCTTCTTTGATCTGTATAAGAAAAATGAGGAATTTCGGGAAATGTTTGAACACAGCAAAGGCTTTTGTCTGCCTCATTTCGGTGATCTGATCGAAGCTGCCGAAAACAAGCTGACCGATGCCGAGCGCAAGGATTTTTATCCGAAAGCCTTTTCCCTGATGGAGCAGAATCTGGACCGTCTGCAAAAGGAAGTTTCGTGGTTTGTTGAGAAAAACGACTACCGCAACAAGGACAAAGACTGGGGCACCTCCGCAGACAGCATCCAGCGTGGCATGCAGAAATGTGCCGGCGGCTATCCCGCAGATGAGGTATTTCGTGCCGATTATTAGAATAGATACGCATTACTTCCATTAAAAAACAGCAGGAACACTTTTGTTTCCTGCTGTTTTGCTTAGAACATTCCGCCTAAGCCGCCCATTCCACCGGTGATCTTTGCCATAGAACTGGATGAGAACTCATCTAACTGACGAAGTGCCTCATTGGTCGCTGCCATGATCAGATCCTCTAACATCTCGATATCATCCGGATCTACGACTTCCTCGGATAATTTGACTTTGGTGATCTCTTTTTTACCGGAAACGGTAACTTCGACTGCTCCGCCGCCTGCGGTTGCTGTGATCTCTTTTTCTTCTAATTCTTTCTGTGCTTCTTCCATCTGACGCTGCATTTTCTGTGCCTGTTTCATCAGATTATTCATATTTCCAGGCATACCACCCGGAAAACCGCCTCTCTTTGCCATGTTTGTTTCCTCCGTTAAAAATCTTCTTCTTCAATATCAAATTGAATGATCTGGCGCAAATCCGGAGCTACTGTATCATTCGGATGCCCAGTATCGTTTAATTGTACCAGAAGTTCTACCTCTTTGCCAACCCTTTCTGCAATCGCTTCCTTAAAGTCGTCCTGACAGCCTGCACGATTCTCGCTGATATAGGAGTAAGCATTGGCATCTTCAAATAACAGCAACAGTGTATCGCCCTGCCCTAAGGACGGTGTTGCCATCTTTAAGTAGGTCTTCGTAATCCCCGACATCTGGGAAATGATGCCGCTCCAGCTGCCGATGATCTGTCTGATATCATCCGGGATTGCTTTGGGCAGTTCTGCCTTTTTTTCTTCTGTTCCACCGGCTTCTACTCTCTCACTGCCCTGCCTGGCACTTTGGGGTGCTATCATAACACCCTGTTCGATCTTCTTTTCGAGACTGTCCACCCGATCCAGTAAGGACGTGTAGTCTTTCTCCATCTCTGGTTTACACAGTTTTATCACTGCGATCTCGATCAAGATACGCTTCTGGTTTGCATATTTGATCTGACTCCCCAGTTCTGAGAAGATGCGGATATAGCGCATTAAGATCTCGGTGTCCACCATCTCTGCCTCTTCTTTGAGCAACGCGAGATTTTCCGTGGAGATATCCAAGATATCCTCCATATGGTCAGAACTCTGCACAAGCATAAGGTTGCGCAGATACCAGGTAAAATCCGTCACAAACTGCCCTAATTCCCTGCCCTCGATGACCATCTCATCGATGACCTTGATCGCTTCCGTCACATTTTTAGCGAGGATCTCACGCAACAGCCGGCTGAATATCTCCGTGTCGACTGCGCCTAAGGTCTCAAGGACTTTATCGTAGGTCAGTTCCTGCCCCAGATAAAATGCGATACACTGATCCAACAAACTCAGTGCATCTCGCATGGAACCATCTGCCGCCTTTGCAATATAGCGGATCGCACGCTCCTCTACCGGCACCTGCTCGATCTGCATGAGTTCCATTAATCTTCCCGCTATCGTATCGATCGAGATCCGGCGGAAATCGTATCTCTGACACCGGGACAATATGGTGATCGGTATCTTATGTGCTTCTGTTGTTGCCAGAATAAACATTACATAGGAAGGCGGCTCTTCGAGTGTCTTTAGAAGGGCATTGAACGCACCTATGGAGAGCATATGCACCTCGTCTATGATATAGACTTTATATTTTCCTTCGGTCGGGCGGTATTCCACTTCTTCCCGGATCTGACGGATGTTATCCACACCATTGTTGGATGCCGCATCGATCTCGATCACATTCATGGAACTTCCGGCTGCGATCGCACGACAGCTTGGACATTCCCCGCAGGGACTGCCGTCCACCGGATGTTCGCAATTGACCGCCTTTGCAAAGATCTTGGCAATTGTTGTCTTACCCGTTCCTCTGGTTCCGCAGAACAGATAGGCATGTCCGATGCGGTCTGCCTTGATCTGATTTTTTAGTGTTGTAACAATATGTTCCTGCCCTTTTACGTCCTCAAATTCCTGTGGGCGGAACTTACGGTATAACGCCGTATATGACATTTTAATTCCTCTTTTACTGTATCATTTTAAATTCTAGTCGCCAAAGCTGATGCCGATACGTTTTGCCTCTTTTATCATCTGGCAATCCGGATCTACCGTCTTTAATCTGCCTGCGACTTCGCCGAGCGGAACACGCTTCGTTTTGCCGTTTACCATCGCGATCATGTTGCCATAGTCTTCGTCGATGATCGCCTTTGCTGCTGCAGAGCCAAGTCTGGTGCAGAGCACTCTGTCATATGGGCATGGGCTGCCGCCTCTCTGGGTATGTCCCGGAACGGTAACACGCACTTCCACCCCGGTCTCTTTTAAGATCTGATCTGCGATCTCATAGGAAACGGATGGATATTTGCGTTTTGCCACTTTCTCTTTGTATTCTTTCTTGGAAAGCATGGCATCCTCTTTGGAAATCGCCCCCTCTGCCACCGCAAGGATGGTAAATCCCTTTCCGGCATGGGTCCTTTTATCGATCGCCTCGATCACTTTTTCAATATCATAAGGGATCTCCGGTAATAAGATGATGTCTGCTCCACCCGCAATGCCGGCATACAGTGTCAGCCATCCTACCTTGTGTCCCATGACTTCTACGATAAATACGCGGTTGTGGGATGCCGCGGTCGTGTGGATACAGTCTATGCACTCTGTCGCAATATTGATCGCACTCTGGAATCCGAAGGTTACATCCGTACCATAAATATCATTATCAATAGTCTTTGGAAGGTGGATGACATTTAATCCCTCTTCTCGGAGGAGATTGGCTGTTTTTTCTGTTCCGTTTCCTCCAAGGATCACCAGGCAGTCCAGTTTCAACTTATTATAAGTGCTCTTCATTGCCTCGACCTTGTCCAGTCCGTTTTCATCCGGTATCCGCATCTGCTTGAACGGCTGTCTGGATGAACCCAGTATCGTGCCACCCTTTGTCAGTATCCCTGAAAAATCTGTGGCTGTCAGCTGACGGTAATTACCATAGATCAGTCCCTTGTAACCATTTAAGAAGCCATAGACCTCTAATTCATCAACATTCTCACTAAGCCCCTTTACAACACCTCGCATTGCCGCATTTAATGCCTGACAGTCACCACCGCTTGTCAACATTCCAATTCTCTTCATCTGCGTTTCCTCCTCATCCTGTCTGAGTCAACCAAAACCCTGTATCATACCTAAAATATTACCCTTTTCCATCCTATTTTGCAATAATATAATACGAAACACCGGACTTCCGTCCGGTGTCTTTCATCGGGGTAACAGGATTTGAACCTGCGACCTCACGGCCCCCAGCCGTGCGCGCTACCAAACTACGCCATACCCCGTAAAATATGCCCTGTCATTGTATCATAACTTTTATTATTTGAAAAGAATAATTTGACAGTCCCTCTTCCATATTTTACAATCGGCTTATCATTTATTTTTGCAAAGGAGCACTGTTTTGACTGAATTAGAAGCCTATTATAATAAATTTAATGAAGAGAAACGTCTGAACAGCCGTCACGGTCAGGTGGAGTTTCTTACCTCTATGAAATATATCCACAAATATCTTACCCAGATTGAGGAAAAACGTCACTGTAAAAAAGATGAGATCCGCATTTTAGACCTGGGTGCCGGCACCGGACGTTATTCCATTCCACTCGCCGAAGAGGGATATGATGTTACTGCGGTCGAACTGGTCAAACACAATTTAAGCCGCCTCAGGCAAAAGAGCAGTCTCGTCCATGCCTATCAGGGCAATGCCATGAAACTTTCCCGTTTTTCGAACGAAACCTTTGACCTCATTCTGGTCTTCGGACCGCTCTATCATCTGCACGGCACAGACGAAAAAGCTGCCGCCCTGTCCGAAGCCAAACGTGTCTTAAAGCCGGACGGTGTGATCCTCGCCGCTTATATTATGAACGAATTTACAGTTTTAACCTATGCGTTTAAAGAGCGTCATATTTCCGAGGCACTGGAACAGGGTATGCTCGATTCCACTTTCCACTGCACCAAAACGGCAAACCCGCTTTACAGTATGGTGCGCCTGGAAGATATGGATGCCTTAAATGCCCGGTGCGGTTTTACGAGACTGCAGGTCATCGCAGCAGACGGCGCAGCCAATTATATGCGCCCTTACTTAAATGCCCTGACCGAGGAAGAATTTGAACATTTTCTTACCTATCATCTTGCCACATGTGAGCGTATGGATCTGATGGGTGCAAGCGGGCATACCGTGGATATCCTCTGTAAGGCGCAGTGATTTTTTTGCAATTTCTTTTCAGTCGTGTTATACTGATAAGCGGTGGTCTTCCACCGTTCTTTTCATACGGAGAGTTGTCCGAGTGGCTTAAGGTGCGGCTCTCGAAAAGCCGTGTACCCCAAATCAGGGTACCGTGGGTTCAAATCCCATGCTCTCCGTTTTTTCTCAGATTCTACGAAATTTTACAAAAATCGATTTTTTCCCTTTTATTCCCAGTCCCAAAGTACTATAATATTTGTATACACATTAGTAAGTGAAAGGGGAAGTTCTATGAAAACCAAAAGTGTAAAAGCATCTCTGACCACGATGTGCCTTTTTATTGTAGTGGTCTGTGTTGCCGTTATCGGTGCGGTTTCCGTTTTTAACATCCGCTCCATGTCAAATATGGCAAATTCCAATTATGAAAATGCAATGTCTGACGGATACAACTCTGAGATCAAATCCGAAGTACAGTCCGTCATTTCTATCCTGCAGTCCGAATATGACAGGGTACAGGCAGGCGATCTGACTGAAGAAGCTGCCAAGAAAGAAGCAGCCGAGATTGTACGTGCGATGCGTTATCGCGATGACGGAAGCGGTTATTTCTGGATTGACGATACCGATTACAACCTTGTCATGCACCCGATCTTACCGGATCAGGAGGGAAATAACCGTTACGACCTGACTGACCAGAATGGTGTCAAGATCATCCAGGAGATCATGAAAGTCTGCACCGGCGCAGACGGCGGCGGTTACAACGAATTCTACTTTACCAAATCAGATGGTGTTACCGTTGCACCAAAAATTGCATACTCAGAACTGTTCGCACCTTGGGGATGGATCGTGTCTACCGGTAACTATGTAGACGATATGGACGCCACAATGGCAGCCGCAAAAACGGCGATCCAGCAGAAAGAATCCACGATGATCATCTCGATCGTAGGAATTGGTCTTTTAATGGCAGTCATTGCCGCTCTGGTTTCCATTAAATTCGGTAACGTCATCTGCAAACCTCTGGTTCAGATCCAGGGTCTTGCAAAACGTATTTCTGACGGAAATCTTACAACCTCTGTCGATGTCCGTGAAAAGAACGAGCTCGGTCAGACCGCGGGTGCCTTAAACGTTGCACAGCAGCAGATTGTAGGGCTTATCTCCAATATTGACAGTACTGCCTCTGATCTGGAACATGCCGTTCTTGAATTTTCTAAGAACTTCAACAGTATGAACGAATCCATTCAGAATGTATCCACCGCCATCGGTGAAATTGCAGAAAACACCAACTCACAGGCAATGTCCACAAACTCTGCTTCCCAGAGTATTGAGGAGATGAGCAGCGGTATCGAGAATACTTCCAAAGAAGTCGAAGCCCTCGATGAAAACTCCCAGATCATGCAGGATCGTTCTGTAAAATCTATGGATACTTTAAAACAGTTGATCGAGATCACAACAAAGACAAAATCCGACATTGATTCCATGTATCAGCAGACACAGAGCAACAACGACTCCGTATCCAAGATCAGCTCTGCTGCAACCCTGATCGGTGAGATTGCTTCCCAGACAAACCTGTTAGCACTCAACGCTTCCATCGAGGCTGCCCGCGCAGGCGAAGCCGGACGTGGATTTGCCGTTGTAGCAGAAGAGATCGGAAGTCTTGCAACACAGTCTGACCAGACCGTTCAGGAGATCAACACGATCATCGCAGAACTGATCAAAAACTCCAACCAGTCTGTTGAGATCATGCAGGAGATGAACACCGCTTCCGAGACACAGGTCAACGCTTTAGAGAGCACACAGACCATGTTCCAGGAACTGATGGAGGCACTGCACGCCTGCATGGCATCTATCGAAAGTATCAGCGGAAAGATCCAGAACATGAACGCGCAGCGTGAGATGATCACCGAAAGCATTACCACGTTAAATCAGCTCGCCACAGACAATGCTTCCTCCACCGAGGAAACTTCCGCTATGGCTACTGAATTAGAGAGCGTGGTATCACGTTCTTCCCAGCTGGTTGAAACTTTATCACAGAACATTGAGGCTCTTTCTGAGAACATGAAACAGTTCCAGTTTTAAAGAAACATACATAATTTGTCCATCTCAGGAGATACTACCTTAGAAAAGAAATAAAAAGGAGGCTCTTTGCCATGGCATCTTATGTAGCACCAGAGATCAGCGATAAGTTCAATACCTTATCCGCTGACCTAAAAGATCTGATCTTAGAGCGCAATGTTACGCTCCGCAATATGCAGGATCTGATCCAGGTCCTGGAAGAGATCGTAAAAGAAGGGGAAGACGAATAACCGGCCTCCCCTTCTTTTTGTTTCTAGTTTATTCCCGTTACTTCATAACCTGCATCCACAACGGCTGCCTTTAACGCATCCTTAGATACGGTATCATCTGATGTAACAACTGCGTTCTTTGCCTCTAAGCTGACCGTAACAGCGGTTACTCCCGGCACTTCCTGTAATGCTTTCTCGACTCTGCCCTGGCAGTGTCCACACATCATTCCTTCAATGTTTAATGTTGTTGTCATACTCTTCTTTTCCTCTCTTTCTTCCTGTTTTTTATCTTCTTTTCGGAGACGTAAGCCCTTTAGGCGCAGTGCATTGCTGACAACGCATACGCTGCTTAAGCTCATTGCGGCTGCCCCGAACATCGGGTTCAACCGGATTCCCCAAATAGGATATAACAAACCTGCTGCCACCGGTATTCCGATGCTGTTATAGAAAAATGCCCAGAACAGATTCTGTTTGATATTCCGGATCACCGCCTTGCTCAGCCGGATCGAACCGACTGCATCCAGCAGATCGTTTTTCATCAGAACGATATCTGCACTCTCGATCGCAACGTCTGTTCCTGCACCGATCGCAATTCCTACATCTGCTGCTGCAAGTGCCGGTGCATCATTGATGCCGTCGCCGATCATGGCAACCTTATGTCCCGCCTGTTTTAATGCTGATACCTTTTCTTCTTTCTGGGTCGGTAACACCCCTGCGATGACTTCATCGATGCCAACCTGCTCTTTGATCGCCTGTGCCGTGACTTCATTGTCTCCGGTCAGCATGATCACATGGATGCCTTCTTTCTTGAACTCATCGACTGCCTCTTTACTGGTCTCTTTCACAACATCTGCCACAGCGATCACGCCGAGCAGTGTCTGTTCCTCTGCAAAGATCAGCGGTGTCTTGCCCGCTTTTGCAAATTCCTGCATTTTTGCCTTTAATGCTTCGGACAGGATCAGTTTCTTTTCTTCCATGAGTTTTTCATTTCCGGCAAAATAAGTCTTTGTCTCGCCCTCAAATGAAATGCTTCCCTCGATCCCTTTTCCAAAGGTCGCCTGGAAATCATTTACCTTTTCAAATGAGATATGCTGTTCCTGACAGTAACGGATGATCGCCTCCGCAAGCGGATGTTCGCTTCCACGCTCTAAGCTGCCTGCCACGGTAAGCAGTTTCTGGTCGTTCCCACTAATACAGAAGACATCTGTTACAACCGGTTTCCCCTTGGTGATCGTTCCCGTCTTGTCCATCACGACCGTATCGATCAGATGGGCTGTCTCCAACGCTTCCCCGGACTTGATCAGAATACCGTTTTCAGCGCCTTTTCCCGTTCCTACCATGATGGCAACCGGAGTCGCTAAGCCCAATGCACACGGACAGGAGATGACGAGTACCGCGATCGCATTTGACATGGCAAATTCAAACTGTGCCCCACTGAGCAGCCAGATGAAAAAGGTAACCAGTGCGATCCCTATGACAGTCGGCACAAAAATGCCGGATATCTTGTCTGCCAGTCTGGCGATCGGTGCTTTACTCTGAGAAGCCTCCTCCACCAGTTTTATGATCTGGGCGATCGTCGTATCTTCGCCTACTTTGGATGCGCGGGCACGGATCAGTCCTGCCTTGTTGATGGAGGCGGAAACAACCTTATCGCCTTCCTGTTTTAATACCGGGATACTCTCTCCGGTGATCGCTGATTCATCAAAGGAAGATCTTCCTTCCACGATCGTACCGTCTACCGCAACTGCCTCTCCCGGCTTGATCAGGAAGATATCTCCGACCTGTACTTCGGAGGCATCAACGACAGTCTCTGCTCCATCCCGGACAACCGTTACGGTCTTTGGTGCCAGGTTCATCAGTTTTGTGATCGCCTCACTCGTCCGCCCTTTTGACTTCGTCTCAAGATATTTTCCAACCGTGATCAGGGTTAAGATCATACCGGCTGACTCAAAGTAGAGATCATGGCTGTAGTGCATGACCACGTCTGCATCCCCATGTCCAAGTCCATATCCAATCCGGTAAATGGCAAAGATACCATACACGATCGATGCGGTCGCTCCGATCGCGATCAGGCTGTCCATGTTCGGACTGCGCTTTGCCAACGTCCTAAATCCGTTGCGGAAATATTTCTGATTCACAAACAGGATCGGCAGCAACAATAAGAACTGCGTAAACGCATAGGTAACTGCATTTTCATTGCCGTGTAAAAACTTCATCGTAAACGGCGGCATTGGCACGCCAAGCCAGTTATAGATCATGTGTCCCATTGAAACATACATCAGCGGTACAAGGAAAATAACAGAAATGATCAACCGCTTTTTCATATTTGCAATGTTTTTCTGCTGTACCGATACCGCATCTGTTTCACTGGATGACTTCGCAGCGGTCTTTCCCTTTACCGAAGCTCCATAGCCGGCTTCCTCTACGGCTTTGATGATGGCAGCCGTACTCGTCTTTTCTTCCTGAAATTCTACCTGCATGCTGTTTGTCAACAGGTTTACCATTACTTTATCTACGCCATCCACTTTCGAGACGCTTTTTTCCACATGGGCAGAGCAGGCAGAACAACTCATGCCGGTCACGTCAAAACTTTCTTTCAACTTTTCGCCCTCTCTTTCATTTCATTAATTTCTGAAGCAGGTCGCACAGTTCGTCCACTGCCTCTTCTTTTCCCTCGCGGATATCTTCCGAAACACAACTTTTGATATGTCGGGATAAAAGTTCTTTATTAAACGAGTTGAGTGCTGCCTGGATTGCAGATACCTGCGTTAAGATATCCACGCAGTAGCGGTCATCTTCTACCATCGCTTTTACACCGCGCACCTGACCCTCAATGCGGCTCATCCGCGTGATGAGTTTCTTTTTTTCTTCTGCCTCGCGCTGCTTGTGACGGATAGAACCCTCTGCTGCGCATTTTTCACATGACATGTTCTCGACCTCCATTTGTGTTTCTCATACCCCCTGGGGGTATATAGAATATACACCTGTTTCCACTCTGTGTCAACTAGCATATCCAATAATTTTTCTCATATACCCCTATTTTTGCGACAAAAAAGAAGCCACACACAGTTTCCCAGTGTGCAGCCCCCAATCAGCTTACATTCTTTCTTTTTTATGCCAATGCTTTACCAAGTGCCTTGCATGCAGCGATCGCGTCATCATCCGGTGTTTCATGTGCGATCACACCTTCACCAGTTGCGATCACAGCTCCGGCTGCATTCATACGGTCTTCCCAGTCACGCATCCACTGTCCATCGCCCCATCCGTAAGAACCGAACAGTCCGACTTTCTTTCCACTTACAAATCCTTCTACTTCTGCTACGAAAGGCTCCATCTCACTTTCCTCTAATACCTCTGCTCCCATTGCCGGGCATCCAAGTGCAAATGAATCTGCTGCCTTTAAGTCATCCATGGATACGGCAGAAATCGGTAAAACCGCTGCATCTTTTCCTGCCTCTTTGATCCCCTCTGCAACAGCATTTGCCATTGCCTCCGTATTGCCGGTCTGTGACCAGTATGCTACGATAATCTGACTCATATTTCCTCCATTCTGGCATCCTTTTGATGTCTTCTTTACATTTTATCCTGTTATTATGCTGATTGCAGCAGTTTTCCATACATCACGAGTTCTGTAATGTCCATTCCTGCGAAAACCAGCCGGATAGCCTCTTCTCTTGCAGCGTTATATTGTTCGAATGTTCTTCTGGCTTTTGCCACATCTCCGTACACTTTCCAATAACCGCTGTATAAATAATTTCTTCCCTCGTTCTCAATAAACCCTAATACATCTTCTACAGGGTAACCTAGGAGCAGGCCAAGTTCATGTGGAAAAGACTGATGGTCTGACATATATTTTTGATAGCGGGCACACAATTTTTCAAAAATGTCAATAAGGCGTAATGTCTGATACCCAAACAATAACATCGTCTGTCGTACCTCTTCCCGGTTTAAGTAAGCGAGCAATTCTTTTTCCCGGAATAAAAGCATGGTAGCGCGATTCTCTGTCTGGTAGAGTGTATGTACAGTAATATCTGTATCACGGAATAAATCTTCCACATCTTCTACGCAGTTTTTTGAAACCGTCAGTAAGTTGGAAAGTTTTATTCCCGTAAGAAGCGGGGCACACTGAAGTGCCAGTTGAGTCTTTAATTCTTTTTTATCCATCTTCTCCACAATCTCTAACACTTCCCTGCTCATGGTCATCTCCTATATCTTCAAGTTAGTTTTAGCTAACTCATGTTCAAAAAAGAAAGAGCTTTTGTTCTGCTCATTTCCTTTTCTGATAGTTAGTTTATACTAACTTTTGTTATTTGTCAACAACTATTTTAAATTTTTTTATTTTATGGTTCGAGCATCGCATTCATCACTTCCATCTTTTCCTCTGCCTGATAAATGAGCCGGCTGCACTCCTTCAGTTCGTCAGAGAAATCATTGACATCCCCCTGATAAAGTGACTTGTATTTGATGTCATGCTCTAAGCTCGCCCACAGATCCATTGCAAGTGTCCGGATCTGTAATTCAACCGGGACCATCTGCTTTTTATTCATAAAATAAACCGGCACACGGATGACCATATGAAGGCTGCGGTAACCATTTGGCTTCGGCTCCTGGATATAATCCTTGATCTGCATGATATAGATATCATCCTGCGCCATAATACGGTCACGGATCAGATAGACATCCTTGATATAGGAACATACAACCCGGATCCCGGCAATATCATAGATATTGTTGCAGGCCGCACCGAGGGTCAGAGCCAGATCTTTTTTCTCAAGTTTTCCCAGAATACTCTTTGCTGATTTCAGCCGTGTGTCAATATGGTGGATCGGGCATCTGAGCTTGCGGTACTGAAATTCGTCCTCGATGATCTCCAACCGCGCCGTTGTCGCACACAATGCGGCATTATACATCCGAAGGATCGGATCGATCGTCTGTGAAAATTCATCCTTGATGTCTGCGATCCGCTCCATATCATCGTTCATGGCTTCCTGCAGAGACATCACTTCATATACCTGTATCACTTCTTCACTCGAATTTTCTGTCTGCTGGCTCTCTACCATAACCCCCTGCTCATAGTGGGTGCTTACTTTCTTTTGTCCCATAGAATTATGTATTCTCCATTTCCGGGCTGCCTCTCCCCGGCAGCCTCTTTCTTTTAGTATAACAGACAATGCTAAATCCATCGTAAAACCCCGATAAAATATTTCTAAAATTTTATCGGGGTCTTTCTGTTCTTCTTATTTATAATTCGATGCCGCAGCCCTTCATCAGCTCTCTTGCTGAATCTAAGGAATCGACACCATGTAAATTTTTGATCGGGGCAAATTCTCTTGCACGGTCTACCTCATATGGAAGACAGTCTGCCATCATGTGTACCATATCAAGTACCAGGTTTTCGAATTTGTAACCATTTGGCTCTTCCGGTCTGATAAAGTTGCCTTCCAGATCCATGTACGGAATCTTCTTTTCCACAACATGAACCGGCATTCTGGCATCTGCAATCTCCTCCAAACGTTTCTCAGAGAACAAATAGTTTAAGATGACGCCAAATCCGTAGAGCAGATCTCCGTTTTCCTTGCGTGCTGTTGCCATCTCCTGTGTCATCTCGTAGTACTCGGCGATCGATGGTCTGCCATCCTCGGTACAGAGTACACCTACTTTTTCATCTGGTGCTGCTTTGCGCACTACTTTTGCTCCGCTCTCTCTGCCATATGCAATGGTCGCACCCACGAATACCGGGTCTGCGATCCGCTGCAAGCAGTTGTCTACTGCAAATACGTTGATCCACTCAATACCTCTTGCTTTAATATCAGAAAGAAGTCCTGCATTTACCATAGAGCCAAACCATCCACCGTTGCCGTTTGGTGACATTGCAACTTTGGTGTTGCTCTCCATATAAACTCTGCCCTGATAATCACACGCCGGAGCCATCTCCTGCACGAAGAAACGCACATCCTCTTTGGGATAACCAAAGTACTGATGCTCCTCAAAAAATGCAACGGTGTCATCATGGTTGATATCACTTGTCATAATGTATAAAGGAACCGATACACCTGCTTCATCTGTCACATCCATCAGGTTACGGAGCAGCTGCTCAAACAGATATAATTCCCGGTTGATACCGATGTTTAATGTTCCCTTTGGCTTGTCGAGCCCAAGTCTGGTTCCCTGTCCGCCTGCCAAAAGCACAGCCCCGACCTTGCCCGCACGGATCGCTTCCAGTCCGATCTTACGAAATTCCTCACCACGTCTTTCGATCTCAGAAAGTTCTACTGCCTCAAGTGGTGCAAAAACTCCTCTCTCATTTACCGTTTCTTTTCTCTCGATATGCTCTAATACCGACCAGTCGATCTCTGCCAGTTTCTTTTCTAATATTTTTTTCTCTTCTGGCGTACAAGCCTCCATCGCAGCCTTAATATAGCACTGTTTTGAATCCTCTAAAATATTCACTTGTGTGTCCCCCTTTATTTTCTCTCCACCGATACCCCGGTCAGGATCTCTCCTTCTCCGACCTTGTATACGATATGAACTTTATCCTCTACATTTAAAATCGTTGCAAGTGGATACTCTCTTGCATTTATTATATAATACACGTTGCTTTCTTGCAAACGGATAAAGTAGCAGGTATCCCCGTCCATGACTGCGGAACGGATCTCTTCTATTTTTCCTGTCACTTCTGCCTGCTCGTCAGGATTTGTCTCCTCTGCCTGCGCCAGTCCGTTTTTCACCATCTGCTCGGCATAGTTCTGCTGACATTCCTCTACCGTAGAACCGACGGCAACGATCTGATACTGGCTGACATTTACCATGGCATACATTTTTACGAGCTGGGAAGCATCCTTTAATGCCATAAAATAAGTAGGTTCCCCACCAATATTTAATAAGATCGGGAATGTAGACTGATAGCTGTACTGCTGGACCGCACCCTGTGCTGACTTCATACCGGATGCCTCATTTGCCCCGGCGCAGACATAATATCTTGCGTCCTTTGTTCTCTGGTTGACCAGGATAAATCCAAGGTTACTCTCATCTCCACCGACCGAAGTAACGCCGGTGTAAACCCATACATCATCATCCATTGCAATGTAATTGTAACCACTGGTGGTTTTGGTGCATCCACTCTGTCCTAAGATTGAGTTCCAGAAACCGCCCTGATACAAACCATAATAATCATACTGTTCCATGATCAGACTTGCACTGCACACACGATCAACCCAGTTTGGCACTTCGCCGATCGCGTAATACTGGCTCTCGCCGGTTACCGCATTGACAAGCACTGCGCCCTCTACATCGGTTCCGCCGAATAATCCAATGGTCTTTTTTACCACCGTTGCGCACCAGTACGGAACGCCATCGTCGTCCACTTCGAAGTTGACATCATAAAACATCTTGGTCGGATATTTAAAACGAAGATACCGGTTGATGTTTCGGTTTAACGGCTCAGACGGCGAATATTTCATCCCCTCATCCAACCGCTTTACGGTAACTTCCTGTGTTACCATATCGATCAAAAGATATGCCGGGATACCATTCTTTCTGTTTTTCCACCATTTGATGATATCACCGTAATTCAGGTAGGTTGCACGGACCGGGATATCATTATAATTGATCTGTGCCGATTCCTCATCGACTTCGAACTGGGAAACCAGATCAGACAGTTCTCCCATCTTTTTATTGGCAAGTGTATTTGCCGAAGTCTCATCCAGCATTGGGATCTGATCCCAGGTCACTTCCTCTACTTCCTTTGAAAAATCTCCCTGTTTGACCGGAAGCAGGGTTGCATAGGTCTTGGAACGGAAAAATACATTGCCCGCGATTCCTCCGACCACGCTGACCGCAAACAAAACAACGGCGATCACAACCGGTACGGTACATTTCTTTACCAGATGTAATCCAAACTCCTTGACATTTTTCGAGCGGAAGCCCGTCACAAAAATATTTGTGGCACAATACACGATACAAAGCAGATAGACAAACGTGTAAAACTCTGCCGAATGGATATTCAGTGCCGGTATTTCAATGTAAAAATAAGCCGCCCCAAATATAACTGTTACAAGTAAACTGATCAGCATTTCTCTTCTCCTTTTTAATTGAACCCACGGAAGCCCTTTCCAATGATCTCACTGCTGTTCGTGATCGCAATGAATGCAGATGGCTGGTTTTCCCGGATATAGTTACGCAGTTCCACCGCCTGGCTTCGTTTCATAATCGTAATGATCACGGTCTTTTCATTGTGCTGGTAAGCACCTTCTGCATGATAGATTGTGGCACTGCGGTTTAAATGTTCTGTGATGAACGCACAGATCGGCTCCGGATCGTTGCAGATGATCGTGAAATATTTACACAGGTTGATACTCTCAATGACATTATCGACAACCAGTGATTTGGCAAGCAGTCCACACAGGGAACAAAGTCCTGTCTGTGCATCAAATACCAGACAGGATGCAATGACAATTCCCATATCTACCAGAAACAGCGCCGCGCCGATATTTAAGCGGGTATATTTCTTTAAGATCATCGCCACAATATCTGTTCCGCCACCGGATGCGCCCACGTTAAACATGATCGCCGCACTGAAAGCCGGCAGCACGATCGCATACATAAGCTCTAAGACCGGCTGGTTGGTCAGTGGTCTGTCCATCGGAAACCAGCGTTCCGCTGCACTTAATCCGACTGACATTAAAAGGCTGACATATACTGTTTTAAATCCAAAGCCTTTTCCCAAAAAAATAAAGCCGAATACCAAAAGCAGCATATTGATGATAAAGGTAAGGCTTCCCGGAGTGGCTGGCAGTACTGCGCTCAAAACGACTGCGATACCGGTTACTCCTCCAAATGAAAAATTGTTTGGAAACTTGAATACATAAACACCGACCACAAGGATCAGGGTTGCCACTGTTAAGATCATGTATTCTTCCAGAACCCGCTTTATTCTTCCTCTGTTCTTAAACATAATCGTCCCCATTTGTAATGACTTTCTTCTTTAATTAAATACTTTTACAATCTACCACCCGCCACCTGCTCTGTCAACTCTGTCTGTCCACTTTTTTGCACTATTTTCCTTTATTTTTGCTCAAAAATTGTTACCGATTCGCTAAACTTTTTACAATTTTTTACAATTCGAAACTTTATGATTGACTTTTTGGAAACCAGTAGCCATAATAAAGGTTTGAAAAATAGTGTATCTATTAAATATGATATCGGAGGTAATGTCATATGAAAAAGTTTTTTACTTTTTGCGCAGGCATTCTGGCTGCTCTTTCCTGTAGCCCTCTTTCTGTCATGGCTGCAGAATCCGGAGCGGAAAGCGCAACGACAAACGTTCCCCTTTGGCTTTGTATTCCATTTGCAGGTCTTCTGTTGTGTATCGCAGTCCTGCCTTTAGTAAAGCCTGAATGGTGGGAAAAAAATCAGCCAATCGCTGTTGCAGCATGGTCTCTTTTATTCATCATTCCATTTGCCATCAAATATGGTGCAGGAATGGCAACAGAAACCGTGCTTGAATGTATCCTGAACGATTATCTGACCTTTATTGTTCTGTTATTCGGTCTGTTCTGTGTTGCCGGCAACATTACGTTAGAGGGCGACCTTGCCGGTTCCCCAAGGGTCAATGTAATCTTCCTTGCTATCGGTACCTTACTTTCCAGCTGTATCGGAACCACTGGTGCCAGTATGTTAATGGTTCGTCCTATGATCAAGATGAACTCCTGGAGAACAAGAAAAAGTCACATTATGATCTTTTTCATCTTCCTGATCTCTAACATCGGTGGATGTTTAACCCCAATCGGTGATCCGCCACTTTTAATGGGATTTATGCGTGGTGTTCCATTCTTCTGGAGCTTACACTTATTCCCAATGTTACTTACGAATATGGTTGTCTTACTTACCATCTTCTATTTCCTTGACAGACGCAACTATCGCAAAGATATCGCAGACGGTATGAGACCAGACATCAGCAAACCGGGAACCACCATCCGTTTAGAGGGTGCTCACAACATCATCTTCCTTGTTATGATCGTTGTTGCAGTTATCTTAAGCGGTTCTCTCCCAAGCCTTCCTGCATTCCAGGATGCTGCCGGAAATGTACGTGGTATCCACTTTGGCGAGGTTGTTCTTGGCTTCCCATCTATCATTGAGATCGCCATCATCCTTCTTGCCGCACTGTTATCTTTCCGTACATCCAATCCGGAAATCCGCACAAAGAACCACTTTACCTGGGGTGCGATCAAAGAAGTTGCTGTATTATTTGTTGGTATTTTTATTACCATGCAGCCAGCCCTTATGATCTTAAAGGCAAAAGGTGCTGACCTTGGTATCTCAGAACCGTTTGAAATGTTCTGGGCTACCGGACTTTTATCAAGTTTCCTTGATAACACACCGACCTATCTGGTATTCTTAACAACCGCCGGTTCTTTAGGATTTACAGAAGGTCTTGCAACTTCCGTAGGTATCATTCCTGCCCACATGTTAATGGCAATCTCCTGCGGTGCTGTATTTATGGGTGCAAATACATACATCGGAAATGCGCCAAACTTTATGGTAAAATCCATTTCCGACGAAAACGGTATCCGTATGCCATCTTTCTTCGGATATCTGCTGTGGTCACTGTCATTCTTAATTCCAGTGTTCCTGTTGGATATGCTGATATTCTTCTTATAAGGGAGGGAATCGAATATGGAAAATAATCACGAAAAATGTTTTGAACTGGCAAAGCGGATTTATGATTTGGATACCAATGTTTACCAGTTATCCGGCTCTGCCTTAGGACGTACCTTCAGTGGTGACAAAGACGGACACATTTCCACTCTTGCCACATTGATCTATACACACCCACAGGGACATGTGTTACGAAGCGAAATTGCTCTGATCGGTAATATGGCGCGTACCATCCGCAACAAGGAAGACCGCAGCCGTATGATGACCGAATACAATGAGATCTTAAAAGAAATCGAAAAAATCCCAATGTCCTTCGGTTCTGTTGATATTGTTGATGATCAGTTAGCAGCTCTTAATATCTCAAACCTGCACCGCGAGGCATCACCAAACGATCATCTGATCGTTTGTATCGGAAGAACGCACGGAAGTGCCGGAACCGATATCGGATTTGCTCTCGCAGATGCGTTAAAGATCAACTACTATGACGTTGAGATCTTCAATCAGGTTTTAGCCCGTTTAGAGGCTGAGCAGGACTCTGTCGCAGACCGCGATAACTTCGCAACTGCATTAGATAAACTGCCAGATACCCATGCAAAACGCCGTATCAGTGATTTTAACCGCTATCACGGTCTTCCGAAAAAAGATGCTGTATTCTTCAACCAGAGTGATCTGATCCGCGATATGGCAAAGAATGAAGACTTCATCGTAATGGGTCGTTGTGCAGATGTGATCCTGACCAACAACCGCATTCCGCATATCAGTATCTTTATCACAGCTCCATTTGAGCAGCGTGTACGCCGTATCATGGAAGTAAACCACTTAGAGTATCGTGCAGCTGTTAAGCTCCTGAAAAAGCTTGATCGTCAGCATGAGCGTTATTACAACTTCTATACCGGTCGTAAATGGGGCGATGCTGTAAACTATGATCTGTGTATCAACAGTGCTCACTACGGTATCAAAGAATCTGTTGAGCTGATCGAGCGTATGATCGATAAATACCCGACTCACTCAAACAAAGAAAACAAATAAGAGAACTTTTTAAAAGAGAGCTGCTTTGGCAGTTCTCTTTTTTTGTCCTGGGATATAATACGGAAGTATCTTATGATTCAAAAAAGGAGTATCGCGATATTGCGATACTCCTTTTATCTGATACAGTGACACTCTTATGCAAGTGCTGCTGTAATGATTGCCATGGAATATACCTCAGATGCGTTACATCCACGGGATAAGTCATTGATCGGTGCATTTAAACCAAGTAAGATTGGCCCGTAAGCATCGAAGTTACCAAGACGCTGTGCAATCTTATAACCAATGTTACCAGCATTGATGTCTGGGAAGATAAAAGTATTTGCATGACCTGCAACTTCATTTCCCGGACATTTTGTACGAGCTACACGAGGAGATACGGCTGCATCAAACTGCATTTCTCCTGCGATCGGGAGATTTGGATATTTTGCAGTTGCTTTTTCTGCTGCATGACGCATCTTATCAACATCCTCTCCTTTTCCTGAACCATAGGTTGAGTAGCTTAAGAATGCAACTTTCGGATCTACACCGAAGATTCTTGCACACTCTGCTGTCTCACCAGCGATTTCTACTAACTCGTCCTCTGTTGGATGGATATTGATCGCACAGTCCCCCATTGCAAGAACTTCGTTCTCACCGGTAGCGGCAGGACGTACCATGATAAAGCAGGAAGATACGATCGTGTTTCCTGGCTTTGTCTTGATAAGCTGTAATGCCGGACGTACGGTATCTGCTGTAGAATAAGTAGCTCCACCAAGAAGGGCATCTGCAACCCCCATTTTTACTAACATGGTTCCGAAGTAGTTTGCCTGGGATAAGATTCCTTTTGCCTGCTCTGGTGTAACACCTTTGCTCTTACGAAGTTCACAGAACATGGAAACCATCTCATCAAATCTGTCATAGTTTGTCGGATCGATGATCTCTGCTCCACGGATGTTAAAGCCTGCTTCCTCTGCAACCTTTGCGATCTCCTCTGGATTTCCAACTAAAATTGGATGAAGGAAGGTTCCTGCCAACAGACGGGAAGCTGCCTCTAAGATACGAGGGTCATTTCCCTCTGTAAATACGATTTTTTTCGGATCTTTTTTCAGAATGTCGATTAACTGTCCAAATCCAAACATTTCTTTTCCTCTCTTTTCTCATTATTTATACACTTCTTATTTCGCGTATATTCTGCTCTTATTATATATCAGTTTTTTGGAATTTCAATGTTTGTACTCAAATAAATGCAGTTTTATTTGACATTTCCCCAGAAGTTTGATACAATGGTTTTAACTTTGTGAAAAAATTAACGGGTTCTCGATTATTTTTCTCAATTTTCTTGTTTCTCTTCTTTTTCTTTCTTGGTAGCATCCATAAATCTCCGAAAGAAAAATAAAATACAGATACTGATCACTGCCAGCAGATCTTCTAACGGTGTTGTATTATTTACGATCATATGACGTGAAATAACGAATACAAGCACCTCTATGATATTCTTGGAATTTGGTTTGCAGAGCATTTTTACAAACTCGATCCCGATCACGACATCCAGCACAGCATCGATAAATTCAAGCAATGCCCCCTGCTGCATCCGGATCGACCAATAATGTGCAAACTCCGGGATCAATGTCATTACTGCCACAATGATCGCACAGATGACCACAACTGCCATCAGAAGCTCTATGAGTTCGCCAATCTCGTACAGGTACTTTCTGATCTTATCTTTCATTTTAATCTCCATTTCTGCCCACTTTTCAGGGCATTCAGGGTTTGTTCGTATGCACAAATCCTGGGTTTTATCTCCTGATTTCCAGATAGAAAAAAAGCCAGGCAGTTTTCGCTGTCTGACACATTTTTAAACCGAGCATCGCCCGTCGACTCCAAACCTTAGACGTTACCTCCACAGCCTGCTCGGCCCAGGCACCCTCACGGCACACAAGAGCTTTTACTTAGGGCTGCTCCATTCCTGACCTGACCCGGTTCGTAAATTCCTGTTGCGTAAGACCCAGACTTCAACGCCACTTATGAAGGGCAGCTCCACTGCCTGAAAGCCTCTGTTTGATATCACCCCAGCTATAGCGGATTGCTGGTGCAGGGTACCGCTACCACCCCGGCTGCTCGGAGACTTTAGTATAGCTTATTTTCTGTCGTATTGTCAATAGTTTCGGGGGCTTTTGCCTTCTTTTTTTCCCTCAGTTCACGGAAAAATGTTGAAAGCATCGTCGAACATTCTTCTCCTAAAATCCCCTTTTCGATCTCAACCTGATGATTAAATTGTGCCATCTGCAAAAGATTTAATATGGAACCGGCACAACCCGCTTTCGGATTCATGCTTCCGATAACCACCTTTTTCATCCGGCTCTGCACGATCGCTCCGGCACACATCTGGCATGGTTCCAACGTGACATACATGGTGCAGTCCTCCAGACGCCAGTCCCCTGTCTTTTTGCTTGCCTTCTTGATCGCGGTCAGTTCGGCATGTGCCAACGTATTACCTTCCGTATTTCTTCTGTTATATCCGCGGGCTATGATCTTATCCTGCTGCACGATGACACAGCCGATCGGCACCTCATCCAGCGCATAAGCTTTTTTTGCCTCCCGGATCGCCGCCTTCATATATTTTTCTTCCTTCGTCATGGACAGTCTCTCCAAAATGTTATACTATGATTATTGCGGTCAACTGCATTTGTTCCTATGAGCAAATAGCAGTATCACTGCATATTGTAACCTAGATTTTAGCGTTTGTCGAGCACGCGGAAATGAGGTGTCTGATGAATTTCGAATATACTACAGATCGTCTGATCTTAAGGCTTCCGTCCACGGATTTTTTGCGGGATCTGTTAGAATTTCAGCTTCGTAACCGGGAGGTATTTGAAAAATATGAGGCAACACGCCCGGTTAATTTTTATACCCTGCATTATCAGCAGGCTGTTTTAAAATGTGAATTAAAACTGGCTCTCAAACAGCAGAGCATCCGTTTTTATGTTTTTTCCAAACAGGCCCCGTCGTATATGATCGGTACGGTCTGTCTTCATAATATCATGCCTGTTCCCTATTCCTGCACAGAGATCGGTTACAAATTCGATACCGCCTTCTGGCACCAGGGCTATGCCACCGAAGCTCTCTGTGAGGTGTGTGCGATCGCGTTTGACGAACTCGATCTGCACCGCGTGTTTGCCCGTGTCATGCCGGAAAATACGTCATCTATCCATCTGCTGGAGCGTTTGCACTTTATTGAAGAGGGAATGGAGCAAAAATCCCTCCTCATTCAGGGGAAATGGACCGACCACATACGTTACGCTCTCATCCGCCCGGACACCTGATCACTACTCTTCCACGATCCGGTACCAGTATCCAAACTGGTTTTCCACCGGCTCCGGCATAAATTCCGGGAAACCGAAAATGGTCGCCATCACACGCTCCTGCGCCTGATAAATGCCCGGTACTCCGATAAACCAGGTACTTTCTCCCGTTTTTCCCACCACCAGATAACGATAATTAAAAAATCCATGCAGCAAAAAGCTGTTATTTCCCAGATACCAGTAACGGCGTGGCAGCTCCCGGATATGCTTCAGCTCGATCTTTACACAGGTGATCTCTCCCTCTTTGTAAAATGCAAAGTGCTCGTGGTTTGCCAGTAAAAATTCCCAGCACGTCTCCCAGTCGCACCGCGGATAGATATTTTGCACCGGCAGCTCGGTGGCACTGACTGTCTCCTGTAGATGATCTGGCTGTGGTGGCTGGGCTTGTTGTGCCTGAGCTAACTGTGGCGGCTGGATTGACTGCGGCTGTAACGGCTCGATTGTCGGTGTGGTCTCCTGCTCTGTATCCGACTCCTCCGGCACCTGCTTTTTCTCCCAGAAACGGATCTGTTCCGGCATGACCCGGAATGGCTCGCCCTCTTTCCACCTGCTCATAAAAATACTGCCATCCCCGGCTAGCAGAAGGATTCCCTCCATTACCCAGAAATTTAATTCTGTTCCCATTACATTTTCAAGTTCAAATGCCGTCAGAAAATTGCCCCTGCCTCCCTGCATTGGCATCTCGCCTAACGGGATCGCCACGATCTCTTCCTGCTCACGGATGAACAGGTTAACCTTTACCCCTTTTTGCACCGGGGCGGCTCCCCGTATATGGATCTCCATTCTTCCCTCTTTTGCACGCAGCTCCATTTTGGCAAATCCTATATTTTCGTTCTTTTCTCCATTTTCATAAGAATAGATATATGCAACAAATCGTTTCATCTCGGACATCGGATACTCCTGCATTTCTATTTACTTTCTTCTATTTGTATTCCGGATGGGGAAGGATTAGAACGATTAAGAAAAATATTATCATAGCGCTTGACATTTCCCTGTTTTTGTTTTATATTTATTATAGTAATAATTCCTATTATTACAGAAAGGGACGATATGCTAAAAAACAGTAAACAACGGGATGCCATCAAGAGTTTTCTCATGACCCGGTATGACCATCCCACAGCAGAAACCGTTTATCTGAATGTAAAAAAAGAATTTCCGAATATCAGTCTCGGCACCGTTTACCGCAATCTGTCACTGCTTTCTGAGATCGGGGAGATCCAAAAGCTCTCCACCGGCATCGGACCTGACCGTTTTGACGGAAATCCGGCTCCGCACTACCATTTCATCTGCAATCACTGTGGCAGTGTCCTGGATCTGGATGTTACCGGGCTTGACCATATCAATGTCCTCGCCAGCCAGAATTTTGACGGCGAGATTGAGGGACACCTGATTTATTTTTATGGAAAATGTCCGGATTGCAAAAAGACTTTTGGGGCAGACTAAGAGGACGAAATTTTTTTGAAAAACATTCAAAAAACTGATTGACAAATTCATAATTAGAGTTTAAAATCAGTAATAGTTACTATTTTAATTTTAAGAGCACACAATTTTTTTAGAAAAGGAGAATAAAATTATGGCAAAGTATGTATGTACAGTATGTGGTTATGTTTACGAGGGAGAAGCAGCTCCGGAAATCTGCCCAGTATGTAAAGCACCGGCAGAGAAATTCAAACTTCAGGATGGAGACAGAACATGGGCTGCTGAGCACGTTGTAGGTGTTGCAAAAGGTGTGAGTGAGGACATCGTTTCAGATTTAAGAGCAAACTTTGAGGGCGAGTGCTCAGAGGTTGGTATGTATCTTGCAATGGCACGTGTTGCTTATCGTGAAGGATATCCGGAAGTTGGTTCCTACTATGAGAAAGCTGCCTGGGAAGAGGCAGAACACGCTGCAAAATTCGCAGAGCTGCTTGGTGAAGTCGTAACAGACAGCACAAAGAAAAACCTTGAGATGAGAGTTGATGCAGAAAACGGCGCAACCGCAGGAAAAGTAGACCTTGCAAAGAGAGCCAAAGCTGCAAACCTTGATGCGATCCATGACACCGTACATGAGATGGCTCGTGATGAGGCAAGACACGGAAAAGCATTCGAGGGCTTATTAAAGAGATACTTTGGCTAAGCTACAAGCCGAGTAAAATACAAAAATAACGTCGTGCGAATTTATTCGTAACGGCGTTATTTTTTGTTATTTTATTGGGTGACAGCCCTCAGCGAGATGAAACGAAGTGTAATCGAGCTGGCTCGGCTTGTAGCTTTTTTATACGGCGACAGCCGTCCATGAGGACGTAACGCAGCGTAGTCCGAATGGCATAGCTTACTAGCGACAGCCCTCCATGACTCGGCTTGTATACGATGGCATGGCTTACCACCGCCTCATTCTCTCACACATTTATTATATTCTGTATCCCCTCGCATATTTTCCGTGCCACCTTCGGATTATTCATGGTATACAAATGGATCCCGTCAATATCACTCACCAGCAGATCAATGATCTGGCTGAGCGCGTAGGACATCCCGGCATCAAACAGTGCCTCTTTCTTATCTTCATATTTGTTAATGATCTTCTGAAAACGTTCCGGGAAACCGGCTCCGCACATCGTTACCATTCTCTTGATCTGGGCGGCATTAATGACCGGCATGATGCCCGGGATCACCGGAACATCAATTCCTGCGATCCTGCAGGATTCATGGAAATCAAAGAAATGGCGGTTGTCAAAAAACAGCTGCGATAACAGCACTTCCGCTCCTGCATCGACTTTTTCCCTTAAATATTTCATTTCATCAATTTTATTTTTTGACTCAGGATGACATTCCGGGTAGCATGCGCCAAGAAAGCAGAAATCTGTTTTGGGTTTCAAATATGCGATCAAGTCTGACGCATGTTTAAAATCCTCTTTCTCCGCAATATTGGGATTGCAGTCTCCTCGAAGGGCAAGTATATTCTGGATGCCCTCGCTCTCTAATATTTTTGCAAACTGGTCGATCTCTGCCTTGTCATAATGAAGACAGGTCAGATGCACCACCGGTTCCGTGTGATACTCGTACTTGATCTTTTTTGCCAGTTCTATGGTGCGGTTACAGTTTGCACTGCCTCCCGCACCAAATGTTACACTGATATAATCCGGTTTTAACCCGCTTAACACTTCCAGTGTTGCATCAATATTTCGCAGATCACTGTCCTTTTTCGGTGGAAAAATTTCGAAAGACAGACTCTTTTTTTCTCTCGATAACTCTGATATTTTCATTCGTAACGTACGCTCCTTGTTTTACCCCTGTTTTCTGATCTCTTCTGCCGCCTTTACCATGTTTCGAAGGCTTGCATCCGTTTCCGTCATGCCTCTTGTCTTTAATCCACAGTCCGGGTTTACCCATAATTTTTCCCGGTCGATTTTGGTCAGCATGATCTGTAAGGCTTTCACAATTTCCTCTACAGACGGCACTCGCGGAGAATGGATATCATATACACCCGGCCCGACCTCTGTCTCAAAATGATGTTCCCGCAGCGAATCGAGGATCTGTAAATCCGAACGTGATGCCTCAAATGTGATAACATCCGCATCCATATCGTCGATCGCCGGAATAATATCTGTAAATTCGCTGTAGCACATATGCGTGTGGATCTGTGTTTCCGGTTTCACACCGCTGTGTGTCAGGCGGAATGCCGGAATTGCAAAATCAAGATATTCCGTATCCCAGTCAGATTTACGGAGCGGCAGTTTTTCTCTTAACGCAGCCTCATCGATCTGAATGACCTTAATGCCATTTGCTTCCAGATCCAGTACCTCATCCCGGATCGCCAGTGCAATCTGCGATATTGATTCCTTGATAGAGATATCCTCTCTCGGAAAAGACCAGTTCAAAATAGTAACCGGTCCGGTCAACATTCCTTTCATCAGCTTTTCTGTCTTTGACTGTGCATAGACAGACCAGGAAACTGTGATCGGCTTTTCACGGTAAACATCGCCCCAGATAACCGGTGGTTTTACACATCTTGTACCATAGGACTGCACCCACGCTTTCTCTGTAAACAGGAAACCTCCCAGTGCCTCTCCAAAATACTCAACCATGTCGTTCCGCTCATATTCCCCATGCACCAGTACATCCAGTCCGATCTCTTCCTGCCATCTGATACACTCTGCTATCTTCTCCTGCGTGAATGCAATATATTCCCGCTCCGTTATCTCCCCTTTACGGAACGCGGCACGTTTCGCCTTGACCTCTTTGGTCTGTGGGAAAGAACCGATCGTAGTCGTCGGGAACTCCGGCAGGCCAAGTTCCTTTTTCTGCAGTTTCTGCCGCTCGCTGCGCTTTGGCAATCTGGCGTAATGGTCTTCCGTTACCTGTGAAAGCCGTTTTATAACACTTTCATTTTTGCAGTTTCTGGCTTTTGTAAAAAGATCACAGTTCTTCTGATAAACAGGATCAGCGGTGTAATCCTGCTGCTCTGCCAATTCGCCAAGTTCCTTTAACTCTGCCAGTTTTTCCTCTGCAAAAGCAAAATAGGACAGATATTCCTGCGAAAGCTTTTTCTCATGCTTTAACGTATAAGGAACATGCAGTAAGGAACAGGATGTCGATAACACAACCTGTATTCCTTCTCTCTTCAACTCATCAAGAACCGCCAACGTTTTCTCATAATGATTTTTCCAGATATTTTTTCCATTGACCAGACCTGCAAATAATACTTTTTCTTTCGGGAAGCCATATTTTTTGATCAGGGAAGCTGTTTCTTTTCCTTCAATAAAGTCCAGTCCAATCCCGGTAAATGACATTTTTATCAGATCCGGGTAAATATCCCTCACATCTCCAAAATAGGTCTGTAATAAGATCTTACACTGCTTTGCTGCCGGGAGAAGCGCATCATAGATCTGATGGAATAATTTCACATCTTCCTCTGTCATATCGCGCACCAGTGCCGGCTCATCAAATTGCAGCCATACGATCTGCTTTTCCTCACTCTTTTCGATCAGCTCACGGTATGCATCCGTTATCGCATCCACAAAATCTTCCGCTGTCTTTTCTCCCGTATAGCGGCACAGCTTTAACATCGTGTAGGCACCGGTCACAACCGGCTTTGTCTTGATCCCAAATGCCTTTGCCTCTTCGTATTCCTTCCACAGTTTGTCCCCTGCAGGTTTTATCTCTGTATCGTCTTCTACCTCCGGCACAATATAATGATAGTTTGTATTGAACCATTTTTTCATTGCCAGTGCTTTGACATCCCCCGATGCGCCCTGATAGCCGCGTGCCATCGCAAAATATGTATCAAGCTCCGATAAATTTAATTCTCTATATCGCTTTGGAACGATATTTAACAGTGCTGCCGTATCGAGTACCATATCGTAAAAAGAAAAATCATTGCTGGATATATAATCGATCCCTGCTGTCTTCTGTGTCTCCCAGTGTGTTTTCTTCAATGTTCCTGCTGTCTGCAGCAACTCTTCTGCTCCGATCTCTTTCCGAAAATATTTTTCCGAAGCAAATTTTAACTCTCTTAATGTGCCAATCCTTGGAAACCCGATCACTGCTGTTTTCATTCCTATCCTCCTGAAAATTATCCTTCTCGTTTTTGTTGTTCTCATTATAATTTTCCCGGATGGAATTGCAAAATATATAAAAAAATAGGTTGTCCATAGTTTTAAACTATAGACAACCTTTCTATTCCAGATATTTATTTAACGCATCAAGGTAAGTATTGCCCAGTCTGCTTATAACTCCTTTTTTATGGACGATATACCCGATCCGCATCTCACTCTCGTCTGCAAGTGGAACCGCGATAATGTCTTTTCCATTTAATTTTTTATCGATGACACCGCTGCATACGGTATAACCATTCAATCCGATCAGCAGGTTAAACAGCGTTGCCCGGTCTCTCACCCTTATATTTTTCTTCCTCTCGGATGGCGAAAAGATCTCTTCTGAAAAATAAAACGAATTATGCTCGCCCTGCTCAAACGATAGATAAGGATATTGCTCTAGCTCCTCATTTGTGATCACGTCTTTCCCTGCAAGCGGATGCTTTCTGCTGATAAACACGTGCGGCTTTGCCACAAACAGCAGATGAAATTCCAGATCATGGGATCTTAAAAGCTTGCCGATCACCGCTTCGTTGAAATCGTTCTGAAACAGGATACCGATCTCACTTTTCATTTTCGCCACATCCTCAATGATCTCATAGGTCTGTGTCTCCCGGAGGCTGAAATCGTATTCTTCCTGCCCATAGGTTTTGATCAGATCCACAAACGCATTGACCGCAAAAGAATAATGCTGGGTGGAAACGCAGAACTGCTTTTTGCCTCCCCCGCTTCCCTTATAACGATCCTCCAAGATTGCCGCCTGCTCTAACACCTGCCTGGCATATCCCAGAAAATCTTCTCCCTCTTTCGAAAGCGTAATACCCTTGTTGGTCCGGTTGAAAATAACCACATTCATCTCTTTTTCCAGTTCATGGATCGCGTTCGTCAAGCTGGGCTGCGAAATATAGAGCCTGTTGGCTGCCTCTGTTATTGTTCCTGTCTCTGCTACTGCTATCACATATCTCAATTGTTGAAGTGTCATCTGTTCCCTGTCCTTTTCATCTCTCCGGTCTTCTAATGCTTTTGCAGACACAACGGGAGTTCTAAATTATAGTTTTCCAGCAGCTCTTTGTCATATAAAATGTCCTCTGTCCTGCCATCTGCAATAATTTTCCCATCTGACATCAAAATTGTCCTGCTGCATGTATCCAGTATCATGTCCAAATCATGGGATGCAATGATTTTCAAATAATGAAATGAATTTAAAATGCGTATCAAATTTCTCCTGTTTTTCGGATCAAGTGCTATGGACGGCTCATCCATTAAAATAATATCCGGTGTCATGGATAAAATCGTAGCAATGGATGCAAGCTTTTTTTCTCCACCTGACATTTTATAAATCGGACGATCTTTTAAATGACTAATTCCGGTTTGTTCCAGTGCATACTTCACTCTCTCCGCAACTTCATGTTCCGATAATCCATAATTTCTTGGCGCAAAAGCAACATCCTCATATACCGTATTCATAAACAGTTGATTCTCCGAATCCTGAAACACATATCCAATTTTAGAACGTATTTCTGCCAGTGTATCTTTTTTTACAGGAATACCTTCCACACGGATCATACCCTCATAATCCAAATTCAATCCAACAAGCATTTTCAACAGTGTTGATTTTCCCACTCCATTCGCCCCGATCAAACCGATCGACTCATCTCCTGTCGCATGAAATGTAATATCCTTCAGTATTTCCACTCCTGTCTCATATCTAAATGATAACTGTTCTATGTCAATCCCAACCTGTTCCATGCTATGCTCCTCCAAATAAACTACCTGCTAATAATACCACTGGATATCTGCGAAATACCAGAAAAACTACACACCAGACCAGTAAATAGCAGATATCCTTCCATTGATATGTTACCTTCTCTCCCATGTACTGATATTCACCGCAAAACCCACGAAGCATCATACTCTCGTAAACAGCATTCGCTCTGTCAACACTTTTTAGCAGCAGCTGTCCTACCAGAGTTCCCCATGCCTTATAATGGATTCCCCTTTGTCCTGGTGCCCGGAGCATGTACGCCTGCGTAATTCTCTCAACCTCTTCCAGAAGCACTGTAATATACCGATACATCAACATAATCTGTGTAACAATCGCTTTGGGCACATGAAGGCAGCGTAACGCATAACAGATTTTTTCAACTGATGTAGTCGCGATCAGAAGATAAGATGCCAGTACACTAAATATCCCTTTTAAAATTAAGGTGATCATAGATAAAACTCCGGCACTGATCCTCACATTGTTTATCACAAAATAATTTTTATCAAAAAATGGATTAAAAACACCTATAAAACATACCAATGGCAACACAATTCTTAAACGTTCTAAACTTTTGCAAAATGAAAGATCCGCCAGCAGAAAAACCGCAACAGGATAGACCATCATTCCCATGACCCCTGCCACATCATACTTTGGAAATGATACAACAACTGCAATATAGCCAACAGTTAAAATAAATTTAACCAGTGGATGAAGTTGATTCACCCACTGGTTTCTTTCTGACAAAGAATCCATTTCATGAATTTCATGGATTGCTTTTTTTATTTTACTCATGCTTTCTTATTCTTTCTGAAAAATTTAAATAAATAGCACGCACCTACGCAAACCAGAAGTACTACAATACTTCCTACAATCCCTGAGAATGTAGTTCCCAGTGCCGACTCTGATCCCTTAAACGCATAATCCGGAAGAAGCGACGTTGCATCCTGAATTGCACTCGCTGTTTGATAAATACCACTATCCGCTCCTTCAATTTCTGTTGCACCAGTCAGCTTTGCTATTGACCATTCCAATCCATCTGGATAGGAGGATGCTGCCAATGACAATGCCCCTCCAATCAGCAATGCCACCCCTGCAAGGATTGCCATTGTCTTTTTGAAAGAAAACCGGCCTTCCTTTTTCTCAATCTGTGAACTGCAGAACAAAAGCTCTGGTCTTGCCTCATAAACAAAAACAAGTACCGCTGCTGTGATCAGTCCCTCTACCAAACCAATAGCAAGATGAATCGGCTGCATGGTTGCCACAAAAGTTGCAAATGGAAGATCCGTAATACCAGATGCTAACGTCTCTAATGTTACACTAAACGCTCCCATCTGAAGAGTCAGAACACATCCCAAAATAGACGCTGTTATAATTTTTGCTTTCGACATGCCATTTTTCATCATTGGCTTCCAAATAAGCAAGGACCCTATAAAGCATCCATAAAATGCCATATTCCAAACATTACAGCCTAATGCCAGAAGTCCGCCATCTGCAAATAACAATCCCTGTATCAGCAAAACTCCTATCATCGTTAAAAATCCTGCATACGGTCCTAACAAAGCCGACAGCAGCATGCCTCCACATAAATGTCCACTTGAACCAGTACCTGGAATCGTAAAATTAATCATCTGGGTTGCAAAAACAAATGCCCCCATAATTCCCATAACCGGCACCTTTTTTGTATCTGTTTCCAGTCTTACTTTTTTTACTGAATAGGCCGCTACTGCCGTAGAACATACATACATTGTACCTGCTACCGCTGGAGCGATCAGCGCATCCGCCATGTGCATATCATTTTCCTCCATCTGCCTGTGTTTTATCTGATTTCTCAATTATAACAAACTGTTCTCTTTGCACAAGCCCCATGGGGGGATATTATTGCTATAAAAGTTCCTCGATCAGCCTGCTTAATTCTTCCGCAAATCTGCCGATGTGAACCCCATCGATCAGCCTGTGATTGACCTCGATCGAGATACCCAGTTCCATTTTTTCTCCGTTTTTGCTATATTTTCCCCATGCAATATGCGGTATCGATTCGTCTCTGGCATTTTCTGCTGCAAGATCACGTTCGTTCGTAATCGCCGTGACATCCACCCATGGCAGACAGGAAAAATAAATGAGCTGATCCGTTTCCTTGCTTTCATTGATAAAACATGTCTGAGCCATACTGGTCTCTTTTGCTCTCCGGCAAAACTCCTCGAGTGTTCCCTCACATGGCATTGTGACAATGTAAAAAAGTTCACTTCCCTTTTTTAAGTCCGTAAAACTCGGATCTCTGTCCTCCAGATAAAAAACCTGATCACCCCTTATCACATACCGGAACGCCTCCACCTGGTTGATCGCTCTGGTGCACAGATAGATCATCGCATAATAAAAAGAAATCTGTTTCTTTTTTGCATAGTGATAAACTTTCGTGACATCCTGCCGGAATGTGACCATATAATACGGATTGGACACATGACTGAAAAAATCAAATAATTCCTTCCGTTCCCACGTTGCTATATCAATTTCGCGCTCCATCTTCCTTTTCTCCCTCCTCTATGATCCCTATGATCTGCTCTGTTGTGATCGTTCGCTGTTCCTCTGCTGATATCGTGGCAGTTCCGTCCCCCTTCTGCTCGCCATAGTCACCATACTGTGCATGGTTTCCACCTTTGATGCAGTACTCCGTATAGCCCTGCGGCACAAGTGCCCTGCCGCTCTCGATCTTATCCCGATTGACTACCAGATCCTCGCTTCCGTACACGGACAACACTTTCAGGGAAGAGGCACTGAGATCTTTTGTCGGGTACGCACCAAGCAGGATCAGTCCATCCAGTTTCTGTGCATTCTCTGCCGCATAATTTGCCGCCATAGCTCCACCCAGCGAATGTCCTGCCAGATACCAGTGTTCATAATGGTTGTTTTCCATGACATCATCCGCACGGTTCATGCCGAGAAAGGCAAAGTTGCACGGCATATGCACCAGAAAACAATCGACGCCCTGCGCAGCAATTTCTTTCAATAACTTTGCATAGGCGATATCCTCCACTTTTGCACCCGGATAAAAGATCAGTGCGGTATCTTCCCCCGGTCCATCATAAAAATAGCCATTGTCTGTCGCTGTTACTGTGACCACTCCGGTATCTGACATTGCCTCGTCCCGATCCACCACATGATAATAGTCCAGGATATACCAGCCACAAAGGATGGCAAGTACCGCAATGACCGATACGATAACGATGCCTGTTTTTTTCCATCTTTTTCTATGTTTCATTCTGCTTGATTCCTTTCGCCCTCCTGCTCGTATTCTGTCTGGCAATAGTATAGCACAAAAAAAGCGTACAAAAAAAGAATGTCTTAAAATCCACCCGGAATTTTAAAACACCCTTTTTCTATTATAGTTTCCAAACGGAGTTTCCATCATTTAGCGTAACCGGAAAACGCTAGGAATAATTTTTATTCTGCCAGTCCGGATCATCCATCATACGCAGCAGATTCTTCCCGGTAACCCTGCCCAGATTATATTTCGGATGTATGGCCGATAAAACCTTTACCTTCGCATCCTGACGCAGCTCTGCATCATCAAAAGACACAAGCGAAACATCTTCCGGCACATGCAGTCCACGTTCTTCCAGAAAATCCATATAATATCCGGCAATCTCATCGTTATACAGGATCATTGCGGTGCAGTCCTTCGTCCGGCGATACATCCGGGTAAGCCCCTTTTTACTCAGCTTTTCTTCCATATCCTTGGTGGAATACCAGCGTATATAATCATCATCGAACTTCACACCATAATCTGACAGGCATTCCACAAAACCCCTGTAACGCTCGATTCCCTGCATGTCATCATACTTGAACATGCCGCCGATCCGACGATGTCCGTTCTGGATCAGTATCTCGGTCACTTTGTATGCCGCCCGCGCATCTGACATCTCCACACTGTCAAATTTCAGATTCTGGTAATGATTATGGATAAATAACGTCGGTATGTTCCGTTTTCTTATCTCTTCGTATAAGCGGATATTGGGATTGGGGAAACTGGAACGCGTCCCCTCAATGATCAGACCGGAAACATTTTTGTTTAGCAGCCCTTCCAGATATACCACTTCATCATTCAGACGGTTTTTGGTTACAGCTACATCGATCTCGTAGCCTGCCTCCTTTAAAACAGAATCAATCCCATCATAAACCCTCGGGAACAGATAATCGGAATAATAACTTAAGATCAGGCCGATCCGCGGTCTTTCCTCATCTTCGTTCTTATTTTCATAAGACACATAGGTACCGCTTCCCTTTACCCTGCTGATCAGTCCGTCTGCCTCTAATTGGTTTAAGGCAGTCCGGACTGTCTGTCTGGAATATCCAAACTTTTTTTGCAGGACATTTTCTGACGGAAATTTGTCATCGTTTTTTATGACTCCACTCGTGATCAGAGTCCGTCCCCAGTTGTATAGTTTTTGGTATTTCAGTAAATTCTGTTTCTCTGTCCCGATTTGTTTTGGCATATCCATTTACCGCCTTCTGTCCTGTATTTTTGCCTACTTGATCACCTGTAATGACTGACGATCTGCGAACACTGCTACGAAGATTAAGAATACGATTCCCTGTATTAACTGCATCATCTGTGTAGTAAAGCCCATCATGGTCAGTCCACTGTTCAATACAATGTAAAGAAGGGAACCTACAATGATATTCTCAAATCTGACTTTTGCACCACCGGAAATTGGCATTCCGCCTAATACCAATGCGATCAGGATCTGTGTCTCCAGCTGGTTACCACCGGAGGATGTGACAGAACCAACCTTGATTACATTGATAAATGCTGCAAATCCCGTGATCGCACCTGCTAATACATAGATCAAAAATTTCATACGGTCGGTGCGGATACCGGAAAACATTGCTGCTTTCTCGCCTGCTCCGATCGCTTTTAAATAAGTTCCAAACTTTGTGAAACGGAATGCGATAAATCCGATCACAAGGACAACAATGGTACAGGTCATTTTCAGTGCTGTGCTGTCATAATTGATCAGCTTTGCGGAACCTGCTACCGGTGCGTTTGTGGTTAAATATTTGATAAATCCACGGAACAGGAACATCGTACAGATTGTTACGATAAAGGATTTGATCTTGCGGTATACATAGAAGTAACCGTTTAATGCTCCGATCGCCGCTCCTGCTGCAATACCACCCACGATCGCAAGTGGAATACTGATCTTGGATAACATACATACCACGATCGATGCGATTCCTAAGATGGAACCCTGTGAAAAATCAAGTCCGCCCATCGTCATAATGAAAAATACACCTGTTGCTGCAATCATCGTCACATATACCTGAGAAAGTACCAATGACAGATTTCCCATCATCCTGAAGTTTGTTAATACATTAAACAACAGGAAGATCACAACCAGCCCTACTATCGGCAGAAGTGAACGAATCATTGACATTTTTGATAGTTTTTTGAGCTCCTGCTCTTTCTGTTCTGTGTTTGTCTTTCCTTGATTCTCCATAACTGCCTCCTTATACCATCATCGTAATCAAGCTGTTTTCATTCAGATCCTGACTACGCTCCAGCTCGCCGCTGATCCTGCCATCTTTCATAATAATGATACGGTCACACATACCGATCAGCTCCATCAGCTCTTCGGAAATCATAATGATCGATTTACCATTCTTTCGCATCTGGTTCATCAGCTGATAGATATCCTGTTTTACCTTGATATCAATGCCTCGTGTCGGGCTGTCTAAAACGACAATGTCAGAGTCTTTTCCGATCCATCTTGCCAGCACAACTTTCTGTTTGTTACCACCGGACAGATCAGATACAAACTGGTCAACATTTACCATTTTAACTGACATCTGTTTTGCGTACTGGTTTGCAAATTCTTTCCGTTTTTTATCGCTTAACATATGTGCCTTATTGGACAGTTCATCCAGGGAAGGCAGGCAGATGTTATCTCCGATACTCTGGTTCAATACAACCGATTCGTTATCACGGTCTTTGGATGTATATGCGATGCTGTGCCTGATCGCAGTCGGGATATCATTGATCTCAGTTCCGTCTGCCAATGTTACAGAACCTTCTCTGTCATAAGATGCTCCAAAAATAGCCTTGCCGATCTCGTGCATACCGGATTCGGAAAGTCCGCCAAATCCAAGCATCTCGCCTTTGTGAAGATCAAAGCTGACATCACTGATCAGTCCAGGTACTGTCACATTTTTAACAGATAAAACAACTTCATCTGATATCTTCTCGCCATAATCGGCACGGTAGTAGTCTCCGGTTACCTCACGTCCAACCATCAGACGTTTCAGATCATCTTCGGTCACATCCGAACTCTTTACGGTATCGATATAAACACCATCTCTTAAGATCGTGATCGTATCGGATTTTTCAAGGATCTCCGGAAGGTCATGTGAAATGAAGATAACGGAGTTTCCACTTTCACGGATATGGTTCATATGCTTATACAGTTCTTCACGTCCTTCCTGTGAAAGTGCGGTTGTAGTCTCATCGATCACAACAATCTTTGGATCAAAATAAGTTGCCTTTACGATCTCTACTAATTTACGATCCTCGAAATTGTAGTCATCGATGATGTCGGATGCCTTAATTCTGTCAAATCCGTATTTTTTCAGTAATTCTGTCGCTTTTTTGTTCATCGCATTGGTATTTTTGATCCCCATATGTACGAACTGATCCTCGTGTCCGAGGAAAATATTCTCTGCAACCGTCAGACCGGACAGAGTACCAAGCTCCTGCACGATAATGGAAACGCCCTCGTTGTTTGCTTCCACCTGATTTTTCGGATGGATCTCTTTTCCATCCAGAATAAAGGTTCCACTTCCGATACTGTAAATTCCGGTCAGCATGTTGGTCAGTGTTGATTTTCCGGAACCATTTTCCCCGATCAGTGCATGAACCTCTCCTTTATTTACATTAAAGGAAACATTCTGAACTGCCTTCGTAATACCGAAGGACTTGCAAAGATTTTTTACCTGTAGTCTTACCTCGCTCATTGCATTTTCCTCCTCCGATTATTTTACGATCTCACCCTTGTTGGCCTTGGTGGTCACGGTGATGATGATTAACAGTGCAAGACCTGTAATAACGTCCTGAATAGCGGTTGGTGCTCCCAAAGCGATGAAACCAAAGAAAATGATATTGATAACAAATTCACCAATTACGATCGCCTGCAGAGGCATGCCGTATTTCTTGAATGCCAGTCCGAAGAAGCATCCCATGGTTGGTACGAAGTTACGGCTCATAGAAGCCATTCCGGTTACAGCTACCATGGAAGAACCATAGCTGATGGTCAGGATCGCCATGACACCTAAGAATGCTCCACTTAACATAAATGCCAGCACTTTGTATTTATTGACATTAATACCCATGTTCTTGGCGACAAATTCGTTACTTCCGATCGCATAGGTATATGTTCCGATCTTGGTATAATTCAAGAAGATATAAGCAACCACGCATGCGAGCAGTGCTAAGATAATATCCCATGGCATCTGTCCGAATGCACGTAAGTCTGATGGAAGTGTCTGCTCCACTCCACCTGCAATATAGTTTGCAACAGACTCATAAATAAGAGCCAGACCGGTTGTAACGATCATAGATGGAATACGGAGTTTTACATAGAAGATACCATTTAATAATCCAACGATGGTTCCTGTGATGACACATCCAAGGATCAGTCCTGCATATCCCATGTTAAATCTGGTTGCCAGTACACATCCGGTAATGGCGGAAAGCATGATGTTGGCTCCAATGGAAAAGTCGAACATTCCCATAACCATTACAAAATAAAAACCAACTGCACCTACGGTCGCAATCAAGCTGGCCTGGAAGTAATTCAGCATATTTGAAAGCGATCCGAAGTTATGTGGTGTAAGTATTTTAAAAATCATCCAGGAAAGCACAACCAGAAATAGCAGAATCAGATATCCTTTTGCACTTCCCGACAGCTTTTTTGAACCCATATTATCTACCTCATTTTCCTGCTTTTGATAGGAGAGGCCGGTGTCGCCATGCGACGCCGACCTCCCTTTAGTAACTTTATTCTTTACTTATTAGTTTCCTGCACGGGATGCTGCATCCTCGATAGAAACTTTCTTAGCAGCTTCTTTTAAGCCGTCCATGTCAAGCTGTGACATTTCTACAAGTTCATCTGATGTATATGGAAGCTGGTCTACGAAATATTTCTCGTATGAAGCATAGTCATCAGAAGATGATACATACAGGTATGGGAAAGCAACGTCCTCGAATTTTCCTTCAAATCCTGAGTAGTTTCCTTTTACTGCGTTGTAAACCATCATGAATGCGATCAGTGGATCACAGTAATGTCCACCAGACTCACCAGCCATAGAACCGTTTGCAAGTCTGTCACCAAGGTCTGGAAGGAAGTCTGTAGATACGATATCGATATCCTGTGTTTTACCAGCACGTTCTACTGCTGCGATCGCACCCTGAAGTGGGTCACCGCCACCACCTGCCGGGATCAAAGCGTCAAGGTTAGGATCAGCTGCCATTAAAGCTTCTGCTGCTTTAGAACCACCTTCAGAAGTTGTACCTGCGTACTGTGGCTCAGAAAGAGCTGCCTGATCGTCTGGATGGCTTTCGTTCCATTTGTCAACGCCTGCCTGATATCCTTCCCATCTTCCAAGCCAGGTAGCATCCCCCTGCTCCCAACCGATCAAACCGATGTTACGATCACCTTTTTCAAGGAGGATATTTACAAGAGCTTCACCATTTGCCGGCTCATCTTCATGTACGGCACCGATGTAATATGGTGAGTCTTTTGCTGCCTGATAGATATCTGCGCTGTTCTCCTCACTGATGATACGGAAGAACTGTGCTAAATAAACTTTGTTATCATTACATGTTTTGATTGCGGAAGTCATCTCTGTATCAGATGAGTTACAGATGATAATTCCCTGGCATCCTGCTGCAACCAACTGCTCAACAGATGCTGTAACCTTCTCGGAAACGTGTCCCTGATCAACGTACTGAACCTGTACCCCTAAAGCTTCTGCCGCTGCATCAAGAATTAATTTACACTGAGAACCAAGTACGTCTGTGGAAGACCAGATGGAAACACCGATCTTAATATCGGAGTTGTCAACTGCTGCTGTTGTCTCTCCACCTGCTTCTGTTGTTCCAGAAGAACTGGAAGAGTCAGAAGAAGAAGTATTTGTTGTCCCCGCGTTACTGCCACAGGCTGACATCCCCACGACCATAGTCGCTGCCAGCATAGTAGCTGTGATTTTTTTGAAAATTGTTTTCATTTTCATGTTTCTTTCCTCCCTTTACATTATTGTTTGGTTATTTGTAAAAACCTTTTGTGATTTTCATTATAGTCAGTCAATTATTTTTGTGCAAGAAAGTACAAGAGAATTTTTAGTAAAAGTTGTATTGTTTTCTGTTATTTTCGTCATATCTTTTCTGTAGTTTACGCTTATTTTTGTGCATATATCCAATATCTTGTGGGTCTTTCCCCACATTTTGCCGTCGATTTTGTGCTACATTTCTACTCAGCCACCCACTTTTGTGCATTCCCGTCTCCTGTTCCAATACAACTTTTATATTTCATATTACCTGTACGTTATTTTCTATAGAGTAAAAAAACAGCAGCCGGAATACCGACTGCTGTTCGTGTTTTTACTTAATATGAATGATATTAGATGTTCAGTAAATCGCTGTATACTTTGAGTGCTCCCTCTGTCTCATGTGCAAGTACCCGTTTTGCCAGTACTTTTCCAAGCTGAACACCTTCCTGATCGAAGCTGTTTACATTCCATAAAAAGCCCTGGAACATGATCTTGTTCTCGAAGTGTGCCAGTAATGCTCCAAGTGTCTTTGGATTTAACTGATCGCCGATGATAATGCTGGATGGACGTCCACCCTCAAAGTTTTTATTGCGGTTCTCATCTGCTTTACCACAGGCAAATGCTACGATCTGTGCTGCTACGTTTGCGCAGAGTTTCTGCTGGCTTGTGCTGTCCTGGATCACAACATCTGTTCCGATCTGATTATTCTTAAATCCAATAAACTGAAGCGGTACGATGTCTGTTCCCTGATGCAGTAACTGATAGAAAGAATGCTGTCCGTTTGTTCCTGGTTCACCGAAGATAACAGGACCTGTTGCATATTCTACCGGGTCGCCAAAACGATTGACTGATTTACCGTTAGACTCCATATCAAGCTGCTGTAAATGTGCCGGGAAACGGCTGAGTGCCTGTGAATATGGTAAAACGGCTGTGCTTGGATATCCAAGTACATTACGCTCGTAAACACCGATCAGGGCATCTAACATTTCCGGGTTCTTTGTAATGTCTTTGTTTAAGGAAAGTTTGTCCTCTGCTGCTGCTCCATCCAGGAACTGTGCGAATACATCCGGTCCAAATGCCAGAGATAATACGGCACCACCAACGGCTGAAGTAGAAGAGAAACGTCCTCCGATGTAATCATCCATAAAGAATGCTGCCAGGTAATCGTCACTCTTTGCCAGTGGAGAGGTCTCACTGGTAACTGCGATCATATGCCTGGATGCCTCCAGTCCTGCTTTCTTTAACGCATCTTTGACAAAAGACTCATTGGTCAGTGTCTCTAATGTGGTACCTGATTTGGAAACCAGTACGAAGATAGAATGTGCTACATCCGTTGCATTTAAAACTGCAGCTGCATCATCCGGGTCTACGTTGCTGATAAATTTTGCTTCCATTTTAAAGGTGTTGTTTTTCTTTGCCCAGTTTTCAAGTGCTAAATACATTGCACGAGGACCAAGGTCACTTCCACCGATACCGATCTGAACAACTGTGGTAAATTTCTCGCCTGCTGCATTGGTGATCTCGCCTGCATGTACTTTATTTGCAAATTCAGCGATCCGTTTCTGCTGCTCTACATAAAAGCTTCTTTTGTCAACACCATCTGCATTGACTGCGTTGCCAAGCTGGCCGCGTGTCATGTGATGAAGTACCAGACGGTTCTCTCCGGTATTTACAACTTCGCCATTATAGAGTGCTTCGAATTTCTCGGATAACTGTGCTTCTTTGGCTAATTTATCAAGTGCTGCCAATACAGTGTCATCTACCTGTTTTGCTGCATAATTATATGCCAGTCCCTCTGCCATCGGAATGCTGTAATTTTTTACACGATCTGCGCCGTTCTCTCCGGACATTACCTCTGCAAGGTTTACATTTGCAACCTTGGACAGTTCCTGAAAAGAAGTAAGGGTGTCTAAATTGTTCCAGGTAACCATAATCATTTCCTCCTACTATTCCTAATTCCTACCTAACTAAATAATTTTTTAACAATCGAAAAAATTATACTATTAAATGCTGTTTAATTCAAGTGGAGCACGCCTGTATTTTCGCTTATTTTCGCCTATTTTCGACCACTATTGAAAAATCAGATTCCAAAATCCGGTCGAGGATAAGAACAGGATGAGCATGACCACCGGTACGACATATCGTATCATAAACGTATACAGTCTGGCTCGTCCGAAACGCTCTCCGTTTTTCTCCACCTCATCCACGATCCATTTCGGTCCGATGACCCAGCCGATCAGGATGCTGGTCAGCAATGAGATAAACGGCATCAAAAAACTGTTGCTGATATAATCCATCAGATCCAAAAGCTGTGCCGTAGAACCATTTGGCAGCGGCAGTTCAAAATAGAAGTAATTGTAGCCAAGACAAATAATGATTGCTGTGACAAGCGAATAAGTTCCCACCAGTGCACACATTTTCTTTCTGGTCTGATGAAAAATCTCCATACAGTTTGCCACCAGTGTCTCCATGACCGATACACAGGAGGTCAGTGCCGCAAATCCAAGTGCCACGAAAAACGCGATCGCAACGATCCTTCCGACAACGCCCATCGCCTGAAAAACATTCGGCAAAGATACAAAGATCAGGCTCGGTCCCGATGCCATTCCCTCTTTTCCAAGGAACACATAGACCGCCGGTATGATCATCAGTCCTGCCAGAAATGCAACCGTGGTGTCAAACAGTTCGATCTGGTTTGTCGCCTTGTTTAGATCTACCTCATCTTTTACATAGGAGCCGTAAGTGATCATAATTCCCATCGAAACGCTCAAAGAGAAAAATAACTGGCTCATTGCATCCAATAAAATCCCCAGAAATCCAGTCACAGTCAGCCCTGTTACATCCGGTTTTAAATATACCAGTAAACCCTGTAATCCGGTACGCACGGTTCCATCCGCATCCTCATGTGACAGAGTGAGCGAAAATATGGCAATGCCAATGATAAGAACAAGAAGCCCCGGCATGATATATTTCGACCATTTCTCAATGCCTTTTTCCACACCACAGTACACGATCCACGCGGTCAGTGCGAAAAATAACAGCATAAACACGATCGGCGATACTTTTGACGTGATAAAAGAAGTAAAGTAGCCATCCTGCACTGCCTCACTTCCGTCCGACACCAGATACACCGTAAAATATTTTACGATCCAGCCACCGATCACAGAATAATAAGTCATGATAAGAACCGGCACTAAAAATGTCAGATACCCTAAAAACTTCCATTTCGGATGAAGTGTCGCAAATGCCTTTAGCGCATTCTGTTTTGTCCGTCTTCCGATCGCGACATCCGTTGTCAGAAGTACAAATCCAAATGTAAGCACCAGTACCAGATAAACGATCAGAAACAGTCCTCCCCCGTCTTTTGCACATAAATAGGGAAATCTCCAGATGTTTCCCACACCTACCGCACTGCCTGCCGCAGCCAGGACAAAACCGATCGAGCCGGTAAAACTGCTCTTCTTTTTCTGCATAATTCCATTCTCCTTCTATTTCTACCCTCAGAATAGTTCTATGATACCAAATCCGCGCCCTTTGTGCCATAACTTCTTTCCTATTTTGAAGAATACTTCCTCCCCAAAATGTGTTATACTCTATGATAACAGGAAATCAACTCTGAAATGGAGGTTAGTGTGAAAAATAAGATTTTTCACACGCAAGAATGGAGGTTACTATGAAACGAAAAACTGTATGGATCACCGGCGCAAGTTCCGGGATTGGAATGGAATTTGCCCGTATTTTTGCTTCAAAAGGATATCGGCTGATCTTGACTGCAAGACGGAAAGACCGTCTGGAAGCACTCTCGAAAAAGTTAGCTGTTCCAAGCCTGATCGTAACCGGCGATCTCTCCAAAGAAGAAGAATGTTACCGCATTTTTGACCTTTTAAAAGAAGAGCGGATCGATGTTTTCATCAATAATGCAGGTTTTGGAACCTGTGGCAAATTCCTAGATACGGATCTTGAAAAAGAGATCGATATGCTGCACGTCAACGTAGCTGCCATGCACATTTTATTTAAACTTGTTCTGCGTAAAATGCAGTCTGAGGGAAGGGGCACCATCCTAAATGTTGCTTCCTCTGCAGGGCTCCTGCCCGCAGGACCTTTTATGGCTGCCTACTACGCCAGCAAATCCTACGTTGTCAGCCTGACAAGGGCAGTTGCAGAGGAATTGCGGCAGTCGAAAAGTCCTGTCTATGTATGTGCACTCTGCCCGGGACCAGTCAACACCGAATTCAGCGAACACGCAGATGTTAAGTTTGCCTTAAACGGGATCTCTGCCGAATGTTGTGTCAGTGAAGCGTTCCGCGGCATGAAACAGAGGAAGACCATCATCGTACCAACGCCTCTGATGCGCCTTGCCTGCACGGCGCAGAGACTGGTCCCATCCCAGATCCTGCTGCCGATCATAGCAAGACAGCAGAAAAAAAAGACAAGAAACTAACTGATGTTTGAAAGGAAAACCCAATGATTCTAAAGAAAGATGCGGCGCCTCAGATCGACTATCTTGAGGACTGGCCACTCCATTATTATGAGATTGAAGCGATCGACGAGCGAAGAAATCTTCTTGCACAGGCGATCAAAGAAGAACGAAACGTTCCGGAAGATACTTACCGCATGAAATTATTAGAAAAAAGATATGGAAAAAGCGGAAAAAACGATGCCTTTATGAGAGCCTGGATGATGATCAAAGCCTCCGGCTCTGCCGGCATTTCTTTCCTCAACAAACGCCATCTGCAAAAAGAATTAAGACAATATATGCAGGATCTGTGTCTGCTTGAATACGAAGCAGAAAACGAAACAGAACACGCCATGATCGTTGCAGAATGGGAAAACTTTGCAGCCGTCTTCCTGGCGTCCTGCACCGGAAGCAAGGCTTACTGTTCTACACTTTTTTCTCTCGTTCCGATCAAGGATGCCACCGTAGCAAAAAAGATCGCAGAAGAGATCGATTTTGTTACCAGGCGTTACCCGGAAAAACTCGCTCTTTCCGAAGCATTTCAGCCATTCCGTCAGGTCATGGCTGATACTTACTGTAAATTGATTGAAAATGGTGCCACTTACTGGGATGAGGTCATCCGCTCATAGGTCACTTTTATTATTGTTCCAGATAGGAATCCACGTCCTCGGGACCCACTTTGGCATGGGGAAGCCTGATGTATTTGCCGTTTTCCAGATCCAGATCATCCAGACTGGCATTGGTTGCAAGGTCAAATGCAAGTTCCAGCATCCCCTCTGCCTGTCCCTCTTTATCATTGTATACCGTTCCAGCCATCTCCCCGTTTTTTACCGCTTCCAGTCCGACGTCCGTCCCATCAATGCCCACCACGATCGGCCATTCCTCACGGCTTAGATCAGATGCTTTTAAGGCATCGATCGCACCAAGTGCCATATCGTCATTATTGGCAAGCACCAGTTCGATCTTCGCGCCGTTCTGGCTTAAAAGCTGTGTCATCTGGGTCTGCGCCTGTGCCCGGTTCCAGTTTGCAATGGCATAACCTAATTTTTCCACCTCAATACCGCTTGATACGATCGTGTTGACAGAATATTCCGTGCGGACAATGGCATCCTGATGTCCTGCTTCCCCCTCCAACACAACATACTGACAGACACCATCTCCGTTTTTATCCGCATCCGGCTGTTTTAAAAACTGTTCTGCCGCGATCTCTCCCTGCATCACACCGGATTCGAATGCCTTGGCACCGACATAATAGAGTCTGTCCCAACGCTCTAAATCTTCTTCCACAAGTTCCCGGTTAAAAAAGATAACCGGGATATTATTTTTCTCCGCCAGATCAATGATCGTGGTCGGATCCGTCCGGTCTACCAGATTGACACAGATAATGTCGCATCCATCCTGAACCATCGTCTCCACCTGATTATTCTGTGTTGCCTGACTCTCTGAGGCATTATATACCTCTATATTGATGGCAACGCCAGTCTCCTCTTCTTTCTGTGTTGCATAAGTATTAAAGTCTTCCATGAGTTGAGATACAAATGTGTCGTACTGGTCATAAACAGTAACTCCGATTTTCATACTCTTTACTTCATCTGCCTGATTCGGGAACCGGCAACCGGAAAGCAAAACCGTACCCGCGAACACTGCACAGGTACCAAAAAACCTATATTTTGTGTCTCTCATGTTTCCCCCTTACTGTACGATTGGAAATAAAATCTTCTGATTTTCCTCATCATACAGATTTTCTTTTCTTATCACAAGACTGTCAACCTGCTCACTGTCTGCAGATGACAGCTTATATTGTAACTGTTTTGCAATCGAGCGCACGCTCTGATAGCCCATGTTAAATTCATTCGGTACCACAAGAGCTGTGATCACTCCTTTATCCAGATAATAAACCGCCTTCTCCGAACATCCCTCTCCATATAGCCGGAATGGCTGTTCTTCTTCCTGTCTGGTCTGTAAGTAATCTACTACCGTCTCCGTTTCCTGGTTACCAAGCGATATTATGATATCTACCGGACTGTCTTCCTGCATGGTGGCAAGCTCTGTTGCAAAGCTCTCTGTCGAATCGTAAATACACCATGTCAGCTCTGCCCCCGCATCTTCAAGCGTATCTTTTACCCCGGAGAGCCGTTGCTGCATGGATAGCAGAGTGCTGCTCCCACTTAACACCCCGATCTTTACCCCGGACAGTGAACCATCCTGGTCTGCGATCACCGCCTCTGCCAGTGCTGTCCCTATCTTGCGATTGTCCGGCGCAGTCAACGCATAGACTCCCTCCGGTTCTACGTCGCTCTCCAACAGCATAATGGCAACCGAGCCATCCAGCTGCTCAAAGATCTGATCCGGCTCCATACTGGACACCAGCTGCACGATGACTCCCTGCGCTCCGTTTTCCACCTCACGCTCGATCAGGGCTTTCTGCTCTTCCTCGCTTGTTAAAACTCCGGTCGATACATAATTTAACTGTATGTTTTCTTCATTTGCCGCCTGTTCTAATCCCTGCCGCATTGCGATCCAGCGGTCACTATTGCTGTCATTTACAATGACGGACACACGGTTTGGTTCCTCTTCCATATTTACAAAAAGCATACCCGCCGAAACTCCGAAAATAATAAGTACCAGGATAAGGATCAGCCCTGCGAAATAAATCTGTCTTCTTTTCATTTGCTGTTCTCCCCTCTCAGTTCTTTTATTTTTCCTCCCTCTAACAGTTTCTGTGTTTCCTGCGAATACGGGATCTGTGGCAGGTGGATGCGCACGGTGGTTCCCTCATCCGGCTGGCTCTCGATCTCCAGTCCGTACTGTTTTCCGAAGCGGAGCTGGATTCTGTTATGCACATTGACAAGTCCCACACCGGAACCATGTTTTCTGACACGATTATTATCTATCAGAAGCTGCTCTACCATATCCTGTGGCATGCCAAGTCCGTTGTCACTTACTTCGATATAGATATCTCCGTCTCTCTGGTATACCCGGACATGGATCTCTCCATCTCCATCCATCGCTTCCATACCATAATAAATGGCATTTTCGAGCAAAGGCTGCACAACCAGTTTTACCGTACAGCACTGCAATGCCTCATCTTCCGCCTCAAAATCCACGGTAAAGCTGTTCTTATAGCGGATCTTCTGGATGTTCATATAGTTTTTCGCATGTTTGATCTCGTCCTCGATACGGATGATCGTCTTTCCCCGGCTTAAACTGATGCGGAACAGGCTCGCAAGCTGTGTGATCATAAAGACTGCGTCTTCATAACGTTCGCCCTCGATCATCCATACGATCGAGTCCAGTGTATTATATAGGAAATGGGGATTGATCTGCGACTGCAGCGCATCCAGCTCGCTTTTACGTTTTTCTTCCTGTTCATGCAGAATATCGTGCATCAGCTGATTGATCTGCGCCACCGTTGACCTTAATGTCTTTCCTAAATGTTCTACCTCTAAAGTGCCTCCCTCATAGATGTCTGGATTTAAGTTTCCAGCCTCCCATTCTTTTACGGATTCGTTTAATTTCCGCAACGGTTTTGCAATCCTTACGGCTACCAGCTGATTTAATATGATGATCGCCAGCATGGAGATCGCAACCAGTAAGATCACAAACATCCTCGTTCCATACAATCCCATATCAAACGCACTCATCGGCACGACACTGACGATCTTCCATCCGGTATAGCTTATGGTTTTTACTGTGATCAGGCGGTTTTCTCCCTGAAATACTTCCCGGTGGCTTCCATCCTCATAGCGGGATGCTTCAATGTTGTTTTCTTCATACAGATTGGTATAGATCAGTTTCTGTTTGGGATGATAAATGATCTCTCCATTGCTGTCCATCAGGTACACATACTCGGAGGAGTTATCCGTATTCGCCTTGTTGAGCAGCTGTTCAATGCTGCTGTAGTTCATGTCGACAAGTAATACGCCAAGCGTCGGATTTCCATTGTTTGTGATCTCCACCGCACGGCTTAGTGAAATGACCCAGTAATACCGATAATTGGTGTTATCAAACAGGTTCTGCACATGTGGGGTGGAAAAATGAAGGTTCTCCATCTGGCCGACCGCATTGACAAACCACTCCTGCCCCACAATATCCAGATCATTTTTCTCATTCGCGACCGGAGCTGCCGCCACCAGATTTCCCTCATTCGTGTAACAGGCAATGCTGATCAGATTGTCCTTATTTGCCTCATAGAGCAGATTCATCTCCTCATCCATCGAATCCACGGCAAAATCTTTGTCCTTGATGACGCTGTAATACATCGTATCAGAAATGCGGCGCATATTCCGAAGATAGGTTTCCAGATTGATCGCGGTCTGATTCAAAAGCTGCTCGGAACTCTCGATCGTCATATCTTCCATACGATTGACAAAACGGTTATATAACGTCACGCCAAGAATCCCCATACTGCACAGAGATACGATTGTGAAAGAAATCGATATCGTAAACTGTATCGTCTGGGGTTTCCTGTGTTTTGCCAGATATTCTGCTGTCTTTTGGTATAATTCTTTTAGTTTTCTCACGTTTCGCTCAATTTCCCTGCCTTATATTTGGATGGGGACATTCCAAACTGTTTTTTGAATACATAACTGAAATAATTCGGGTCCGAGTAACCGACTTTTTCTGCGATCACATAGGTCTTTTCGTCTCCGGTTAAAAGGAGTTCCACCGCCTGTTCCATGCGGTAATCCGTAAGATAATTAATGAATGTCTTGCCGGTCTCCTTTTTAAACACCGTTGAGAAATACGCCGCACTTACATTTAAATAACTGCATATAGTCTCGATACTCAGATCCTGTTTTGCATAATTTTCTTTTACATATTCGATTGCCCTTGTCACAAAGGACTTGGTCGTATCCTGTCTCTCATTGGTGATCTGACGCTGCATGCGGATACAGTTTTCTGTCAGCCACGCACCCAGATCCTCTGTCGATTCCAGTTGCAGTGCCTGATTGTATACATCACTGTTTTCGCCAAATACTTCCTCCATGTTGATCTGATGATTGCTGCCAAAACGGAAGATCTCCGCAATCAGTTCCATGACTAATATGCGGTAATTCTGGAGTGACATCTTGGTCTTTGACATCTGCGCAGCAAATTCTTCGATTGCTTCTTCCAGTGGTTCCCGCTCGCCCATCTTCACTTTCTTTAGGATCTTCTGGATATATGCCTCTTCCCAATGCTCATCTACATTTTCATGCGGGTCCATCTCTGCAATATTGATGGCTCTGGTATTTCCATATAACACACGGTAGGAAGTCGCATTTTTTGCCCCCTGATAGGACAGGGAAAGTTGTCCGAGCTGATTGCAGATATGTCCGATCCCGGCGGTCACACATGCCTTGCAGACTCTTTTTGCCATCTTGCAGAACCGGTCCATATCATCCGTAAAATGCGTGATGTCGTCTACCTCTGGAAGCTGTGTGATCAGTAAAATATCTCCCAGATAAGTCACTGCCCTACACCCCCATTTCTCGGTCAACTGCTCTTCCGCCAGTTTCTTTACCGAAACCGTAAGTAAAAATGGGTCAATGGGAACATTTTCCGGGTTCGTCGTACTGATATGTAAAACCGTCGCCACATAGTAGGGACCGGTCAGATCGATCTGATAATTCTTTACATATTTATCAATCTGCTCTTCCGGAATACGCCCCTCGATCAGTGAAGTATAAAAATTCTCCTGAAGCACTGGAAGGCTCTCCATATAGTATTCACGGAGTTTATCAATGTTTCGCTTCTCATCCATCTCTTTATCAAGATTGGTCTTGATCCGCTCAAACACTTCCCGTAATTCATTAGAATTGATCGGTTTTAGGATATACTCTTCCGCTTCGATCTTGATCGCTTCCTTAGCGTATTCAAATTCATCAAAACCGGAAAAAATAATAACTTTTACCTTCTGGTAGAGTTCTTTTAATTTTTTACACAGGGTAAGACCGTCCATATAAGGCATTTTGATATCGGTCATCACCACATCCGGCTGCAATTCCTCTGCCATCTCCAATGCCTCAACGCCATTTCTGGCATATCCCACGATCTTAAATCCCATACTCTCCCAGTCCAGTTTTTTCATTATGACCTGGACTGCTTCTTCTTCATCGTCTACAAGTAAAACGGTATATTGATTCATGCCTGTCTCTTTCCTTATCGTTTCTTACCGGTTATGCACCATATTTATCATTCATCCGTTTCCACAATACGCCAAACACGATCGTGCAAAGAATGATCTGTGCCAGTGCCACATACAGGTTCACAAAAAGTAACAGTGCCATAACCAGTGTTGCCCCTCCGAAAAATAAGATCAGTGCCCCTCCGTTTTTCGCATAAGCCTTTTCATCTTTTACCGGCTCTTTATTTTTTCCTCGGATAGTACTGACATCCTGTAAGATCATCAGTTTGAATCCATAATACATACAGATTACAAATAAAAGCAGTGGAATGCCTGCCTGTTCAAAAAATGTCTGTGCTGTCATAGTTTCCCTCCCACTTTTTCTTAAGCAATAATAGCGGCTGAACTGCTCCAGCCGCTATTATTATAATACAATTTATGTATTGTTTCAAAACCTGTTTATTTCTTTGCTACGTATTTTCGGATATCAAGTGAAATTGCTACGAAGATTACAATACCAATGGCGATGTACTGTGCGTTTGCATCGACTCCTAAGTACTGTAATGCTGCTTTTAACAGCTCGAATACGGCAACACCGATGATAGCAGATGATACTTTACCACGACCACCTGTAACAGATACACCACCGATGGTACATGCTGCGATTGCTTCCATTTCGTAACCATATCCTAAGTTGACGGATGCACCGCCGGCTTTTGCACCAAGCATGAAACCTGCAAGACCATACATAGCTGCTGCTTTCATGTAGATCAAGATCATTGTTTTCTTAACCGGAACACCGGCTACTTCTGCTGCCTGTGGGTTTCCACCGATCGCATACATATATTTTCCATGACGGGTCATGTTGAAGATGAACCAGGTAATTGCTGCTACGATCAATGCGATCCAGATCAGCCAGCTGATTCCAAGGAATTTACCATTTGCAATGTCTGTGTACTCTTTTACATATCCACCAAGTGGTGTTGCACCTGTGTAGATTAAGGAAATACCATATACGATCTCCATCATTGCCAGTGTTGCGATAAATGGTGGTACGCTTAAATATGCGATAAAGAAACCGGTAATACTACCGAATGCTGCACAGATCGCCATAACTACGATCAATGCAAGAAATACGTTCATTGGCTGCATATCCGGGAAGAACTTACCGGAATAATCCACACGCTGTAACAACGTACCTGCGATACATGCTGCAAAACCGATCATACGTCCTGCGGAAAGGTCACATCCTGCGGTGATAACACATCCTGCAATACCAAGTGCGATAACAAGTCGTGCACTCATGTTGGTTAAAATGTTTAATAAGTTGTTTGGTGTAAGGAAATTACTGGATGTAAATCCGGTATAGATAACCAGGATAAACATTACAATAATAACACCATTGTTAATGATAAAGTCTTTTGCTTTCTGCTGTTTTGTCTTTTCCATTCTCTTGTCCTCCTCTAACTCAGAATCTTGTTGCGAAGCTCATTACTCTTGCCTGTGTCATCTCTTCCGGCTCTGTGATCTCACCGGTAAGTTTACCATTACACATAACGCAGATCCTGTCTGCCATTCCAAGAAGTTCTGACATTTCAGATGAGATCATTATGATTGCTTTACCTTTTTTCGCCAGGTCACTCATGATCTCGTATATCTCATGCTTTGCTCCTACATCAATTCCTCGTGTCGGTTCATCCATGATCAATACATCCGGGTCATTCGCCAGCCATCTGGAAACGATAACTTTCTGCTGGTTACCACCAGATAAGTTTGCGATATGTTCCTTCATGCTTGGTGTCTTGATACTCAGCTTGTTAATGCTGTCATCCACAACTGCATTGATCTTTTTATGATCCAGGATAAATCCTGCTTTTAAGAACTTATTGTATACGGATACACCTACATTGTCCTTGATGGAAAGACATCCAAAAATACCATTTCCACGACGATCCTCTGTGATCAGTCCAATTCCTGCATTCATTGCATCGATCGGATGTTTGATCTTTACTTTATTGCCATGCATGTAAATCTCTCCGGAAGCCACTCCGCGGATACCGAAAATACCTTCCATCAACTCGGTTCTCTGTGCTCCTACCAGACCACCAAATCCAAGGATTTCGCCCTTACGAAGGGTAAAGCTGACATTCTGGAAAGATTTCGGGTTGATGGAACACAAATTTTTGACTTCCATGACAACATCGCCCGGTTTATTTTCCTTTGGAGGATATACATTGGTCAGCTCACGACCTACCATCTTTGCAATGATCTGGTCAGTGGTAAGTTCTGCTGCCGGCCAGGTTCCAACATATGTACCATCACGCATGATCGTGATATCGTCTGCGATCCGTTTGATCTCATCCATCTTATGAGAGATGTAAACCATCGCAACGCCCTTGTCCCTCAAATCATTCATGATACGGAACAGTGCTTCTACCTCATTATCAGAAAGTGAGGAAGTCGGCTCATCAAAAATTACGACTTTTGCCTGCTGTGAAACTGCCTTTGCAATTTCAACTGACTGCATCTGACCAATGGAGAGAGAACCAAGCTGTGCCTTTGGATCAAAGTCCATTTTTACCTCTTTTAGCCATCTCTCTGTCTCTGCGTACATGGTCTTGTGATCGATCATCTTAAATGGTCCGAACCCTTTCATCGGGTAACGTCCCAGATAAAGATTTTCTGCCACACTTCTTGCAGGTACCGGCTGTAATTCCTGATGTACCATTGCAATACCATATTTCATTGCCTCATCCGGATTGTTGATCTCGATCTTTTTACCATCCAGGATGATCTCTCCTGCATCCATTCTGTAAATACCAAACAGGCATTTCATCAGAGTGGATTTTCCTGCACCGTTTTCCCCCATCAGTGCATGAACGGTTCCTGGTCTTAACGAAAGCTGCACATTATCAAGCGCTTTTACACCAGGGAAAGATTTGCAAACACCCTTAAGCTCCAGTTTATATTCCGCCATTTTGCTCCTCCTTTATTTTTTCAGGCAATCGCCCGTTTTATTTTATATAGATACAGATTGGGATCTGTGTATCGTCAAAGTTAAGTTTTCGAATCATTCTGATACATTCATTTGAAAGACAGGTGCGGGTGCAGATAACACCCGCACCGCCCCTGTTTTACTTCTTTTCTTTTTCAACTAACGGATTATTTAACCATGTCAAGAACACTCTGTGCATTGTCTTTTGTAACTTTAACGTAATCACATCCGATGTAGTGCTCGTTGCCTGCACCTGTTAAGTAGTTGATTGCTGCATCTGCTGCACTGTGTGACTGTGAGAAGTGATCATTGAATACAGTACCTGTCATAGTTCCTGCGATAACATCCTCAAGTGCCTCTGATAATGCATCAACACCTACTAAGTAGATATCCTTACCTACAGTACGTCCTGCAGACTCGATTGCCTGTAAAGCACCAAGTGCCATTGCATCGTTGTTACAGAATACAACTTCTACATCATTGCCATGCTGGCTTAATGAGTTAGCTACTAACTGCTGTGCTGTAGCCTGATCCCAGTTACCAACCTGATCATCTAAGCAGTTTACATCAAGTCCTGCATCCTCAAGAGCTTTTACAGAATACTCGGTACGATACTGAGCATCTACGTTCTCCGGGTCACCTTCGATCATGATGTAATCAATCTTGCCGTTTCCGTTCATATCAAGTGTATCAAGTCCGATGTCTGCGATCAGTTCGCCCTGGTAAGTACCAGACTGACGAGCATCACATCCAACATATGTTACATTCCAGTTGTTGTCAGCCCATCTCTGCTCTTCTGACTCATCCGGCTCACGGTTGATGTATACTAATGGGATATCTGCTGCTACAACCATGTCTGTGATGGTCTCTGCAGAAGAGGAGTTAACCGGGTTGATAATCAATACATCTACGCCCTGTGTAATGAAGTTCTGGATCTGGTTTGTCTGTGTAGCCTGGTCATTTGCACCATCTACGATTGTGATATTCTCTTTTGAAAATCCTTTTTCTACTAAGTAATTCTCAAGTTCTCCACGGAACAATGTCATGAAGTTATCGGAGAACTGATAAATACATACACCAACCTTTTTATCAGCCAAATCACCATTTGCGGTATCTGCTGCTGCATCTGCAATATTCTCTGCTTCAGTTGTTGCATCGCCTGTTGTTGCGTTGTCTGTTGTTGCGTTATCTGTTGTTGCATTGTCTGTTGTTGTGGTGGTGTTGGAACTGCTTCCACATCCCATTGCTAAAGATGCCACCATTGTCATTGCGAGCATTACGCTGACTACTTTCTTTTTCATATTGAAAACCTCCCTAAATAAATGTTTTGGTAACTTCTTGTTACATGATGAATTATAGCAATGGAGGCATCAAAAAAACATACAAAATACTTCTCTCTTTCTAGAAAATTCTTCTGTATGTTTTGTGCAAAACGCTCGTTATTTTGTTTTTATATGCTTCTTTATTAGTTAATTTTGTGTGGTATTCTCAAAAATCCTTAGATTACATTGGGCAACTTCTTCGAATTTCCCTATCCATGTCCCTTACATATCTTGCATTGAATGCCATGGTGCACTCTCTTAATTCCATCTTTCCGTCAATGTATGGCTGGTACATATCCAAAATACCCCCGGCACATCCGTCGCAGGTCGCATCGATGTTACCTAATGAATCTGCCACGATCTTCTCGCGCTGTTCTCTTGTTGTGTTTGCAATTAAATATTCATCCATCTGTGTTCTTTCCTCCATTAAAAACCTGCCAGGATCTTATGCAGGATCCGGTATAGTTCTGCTGCTTCCTCCGGCTCTAACTTTACGCATGCCGCCATCTGCTCCGGTACACACACTGCCTTTTCCCGCAACGCATCTCCCTGCTCTGTGATCGTGACATTTAACACACGCTCGTCCTCTTTTGACCGGTTTCGTTCCACCCAGCCTTTTTTCTCCATCGTCTTTAACAGTGGCGTAAGTGTTCCTGAATCCAGATATAAATATTGTCCCAGTTCCTTTACAGTCACTTCCTTATGCTCCCACAAAACCATCATTGCAATATACTGTGTGTAGGTCATGTCCAGTTTATCCAGAAAAGGTTTGTAATGTCTGACGATCTCCTTTGATGCTGCATATAGTGGAAAGCATAGCTGATTTGCCAGTTTTAACCTGTCATACTTATTACTCATTCTAAACCCGCCTTTTCATTTCATTGTGCCCAACTAAATTAGTATAGCATTTTTCTTTCCGGTTTTCTATCTTAAATCTGAGATTTTACAAAATCAACAACGCCATCCTTCGGTAAAAATCCGACCTGCATGCCCGCTTTCTCTCCATCCTTTAAGACTACAAGTGCCGGGATGCTTGTTATGCCAAATTTCTGTGCAAGATCCGGATTTTCATCGACATCAACATTGTAAAAAGATACCACATCGCTCATTTGTTCGGACACTTCTTCGAGTACCGGTGCAAGCATCTTGCATGGTCCACACCAGGTTGCTGAAAAATCTACTACTGCTGCTTTCTTTTCTGTTACTTCGTTCCACTCTTTTTCTGAAATTTTCTTTACCATCTTTTTTTCTCCTTTATCGTTTCTTATTTATTTGAGTTCCTGCTTTTGGCAAGATAACTTACTGCTGTCAATGCTGCGACATTTCCCTCTCCTGCCGCTTTGATATACTGATACGGCGCGCCGGTTACATCCCCGCATGCGAACAGCCCCGGCAGATTGGTTTCAAGCTGTCTGTTTACAATCACCTGATTGTTGTCCATCGCAAGCCCCGGCACAAGCTGGGATGTTGCTATGCTTTCCCTTAAAATAAAGATACCATCTGTCTCTATGCTGCCCTCTTCTAATACCAGGTGCAGCCGCTCCGCGCCTTTTTCGATTGCGACCGGTTTTGCATCTGGAAGTACTTCGATCTTTGTGTGAAGTTTCTTTTCCTGCTCATACATCGGCAGGTAATATACTTTTTCTGCCAGCTCTGCCAGATACTCTGCTTCCTGCTCTTCCTCTTTGGAATAGCCTATGACCGTCACTGTTTTCCCTTTATACAGTGCCCCGTCACAGGTGGCGCAGTAGCTGACTCCCCTTCCGAGATTTTCCATCTCTCCCGGAAATGGCTTGGCTGTCGATACCCCACAGGCAAGTATGACCGCTTCTGCCTCATACATATCCCGGTGCCCCTGGATGGCAAAATAACTGCCCATCGCATAGACCGCATTCACCCGGTCCTCTGTGATCGCAATGTCCATCTGCTCCAGATGTTTTAAAAACGCACTCTGCATCTGTTCGCCGGTTACTTCCGGCAATCCAAGGTAATTCTTTACCGTATGGGCTCTTTCTACCTTAAGGCTTAATTCCCTGCTGCCAAGCAGCAATATATTTTTATTTCTGACCTTTGCTGTGATCGCTGCTTCCAGCCCAGCCGGTCCTGTTCCTATGATCGCTATGTCGTATCGTTCCATCTCTGGCTCCATTCCGCAGGTGTTTTCCTGCTTCCCTTATTTTTTGCATTTCTCTCGTTTTATATAAGTTTCTCCACACATTTTTCTAATTCCTTCATGTCTGCCGTAGGCTCAAATCTTGCCACCACGTTTCCGTCTCTGTCTGCCACAAATTTGGTAAAGTTCCATTTGATATCCGGGTTGTTTTTATATCCTTTGTCCATCTTTTTAAGGAGCGCGTTCATGGCGATCGCCTTTACTCCCTTTCCAAACCCTTCAAATCCTTTCTGTGACTTCAGATAAGTATATAATGGAATTTCATTTTTCCCATTTACATCTGCTTTTTTCATCTGTGGGAACTGTGTATTGTACTTCAAGGTGCAAAATTCATGGATCTCTTCATCCGTTCCCGGTGCCTGTCCTGCAAACTGATTGCATGGAATATCGATAATCTCCAGTCCTTTTTCATGATATTTTTCATACATCGCTTCCAGCGGTTCATACTGTGGTGTGAACCCACATCCTGTCGCAGTATTTACAATGACCAGAACTTTTCCCTTGAACTCTGCCAGGCTCTTTTTTTCTCCGTTTGCTGTTTCTACCGTATAATCGTAAATGTTCACTTGCGTACTCTCCTTTTCAATATAGTAGATTTTGCCTTCTCTGACAAATCTATTGTCATAAATTATATTGTGCGCAACTTTTATATTTTGATTGTACGCAATCTTTTTCGTTTTGTCAATAACTATTTTTAAAAATTCCAATCCGAGCCTACATCCAGTCCATTGGCAGTCAGCCAGTCATCCTCGACCGACACCACTCTCGTCTGCTCCTGCTCATTGATCAGGGTAACAGATACTTTCGGCTTTTCTCCTGGCTGCAATGCTTCGCATCCATAGTCTCCATCAAAGATATGCTTGATCTTCCACATAGGCTATGCCTCGATGGAATACTGCATCAGTTCATATTTCAGTTTGCAACCTTCGTAGATCTCTGCCGGAAGAAGTGCCCGCGCAACCAGTTTTAAATCCGGTGAGTCGATGTCTGTCCGCTTCAGATTGGCGTAATCGCCATCGATCGATACCACCTCATAATACCATGTTTCCATTTTTGTTCTCCTTTCTCTTTAACCTCTTACCCGAAATCCGCTTTCCTCTTCCACCAGAGGAAGCGTTTTTGCTTCTATGCCCTGTATCTCTACATAGGTTCCCTGCTCTACCATCTGTATCACGATGTCGATCTGTTCCTCCGTTCCCTGTATCTCCATCGACACCGCTCCATCCGGATCATTTCTCACCCAGCCGGTTGCTCCTACCCGGCTGGCGGCATGCTCTGCCCGGTAGCGAAATCCTACGCCCTGCACAAAGCCTCTTATTTTCAAATATTTTCTGATTATCCTGCTGTTATAGTCACTCATATCACAATCCCATTGCAGTGATCTAGCTCATGCTGGATAATCTGCGCTGTCCAACCCGAGTATTTGCCATGCTGCTTTTTAAAATCTGCATCCAGATAGGTAACTTCAATCTCCCGATATCTCGTACAGGGTCTGACTCCATCCAGGGAAAGGCAGCCTTCCTCCGTCTGAAACGCTCCCGTTTTCTTTGTGATCACAGGATTGATCATAGCAAACTGAAATGGTCCGGCTGCCACCACAATAATGTTTTTTCTCACACCGATCATGTTTGCTGCCATGCCAACACAGTGATCTAAGTTGGCGCGCAGCGTATCTAGCAGGTCTGTCACAACCTGTCGGTCCGCTTCCGTCGCATCCTCTGACTTCTGCGCTAAGAACAGCGGGTCACGCACTATCTTTTTTACCATATAGGTTTTCCTTTCTTAAATATAATGCACCCTGCTCTCGTCGTACCGGTTTTCCTGCTCCCGCTCCTCTGCCGGGTAACCGCATGGAACCAATGCAAACGCGTGAAGATGCTCCGGGATATTTAACACGTTTCGTACCGCATTCATTCTTGTCTCATCCGGGGAAATTCCCATCCAGACTGCTCCAAGTCCCAGATCATCTGCTTCCAGCAGGAGATTTTCTACCGCCGCACTCATATCGATATTAAAATATTCCGGTGCGATCCCTTCTGACCGGTAACACGGCACGAACACAAGTGGTGCTCCCTTTGCACATTTCGCATACGGCGAGCTCTCCGACAACTGTCCGATCACATTTTTATCTGTTACCACATAAAATTCCCATGGCTGCTGATTGCATGCAGACGGCGCAGCCATCGCAGCTTTTAACATCCGTTCGATCTTCTCCTGCTCCACGGGAGTATCCTTATATTTTCTTACACTGATCCTGTGAAAAATACTGTTCATATCGTTGGTCCTTTCTTTTTCTTCTACAGAGATTATTTTCCGGCTCTAAAATCTTCAATAAATTTTCTCAATGCTAAAACTGGCTTTTCACTAGCTGCACCAAGATTATAAGACCCCGGCCATGTTAACTTATAGTTACTACCATAGAACAAAATATCTTCTTTTTCAATTTGGTCAACTTCTATAGAATTATTTGCAAACTTTTGTTCATCCAGATCCCAGCAAACAAGCAAATCCATGTCATTAAAAAACTTAATATCAGAAGATAAATCCCGGATTATATCCTCTGCCGCATATTTAAATTCTATGACACAAGGCATTTCTATCATATCATTTTCATCTGCAAAATCTTTATAATTATCACCAACATTACCACTATTAATCCTATAGGTTGCCCATAAGTCATAGGTCTGTTTGTAGCCTGTACTTAAGGAATAATAACCCTTAAGAATTTTCGCACCAATCAACTCATGAAAAATCGATACTACAGCAGCTTCCTGACAATTTGGATTTTTCAAATAACCTATTTGATCCACTTTTAAATCTGCATATCCCTGCATAGTTGCATATTCTTTTGCCTTAGCAACCTGTTGAACCGTCGCGTTCATTTTTGTTGATACGGAAGGATCTGAAGTAACATATTTTATATATGGCAAAAAATCTGAAAACAACTCTTTTGCCAGTTCCTTAAGTGTTCCCTTTGTTCTTGATGGAATCGTTTTTCTTCCTAAATCAAATGTAATTTTGTCATCTTCAATTAACATAATGAAGTTGCTCCAATAACCCGAAAAACCTGTTGTTGGGGGTTCTATTACAATTCCAGTCGGCATACCCTTCGTAACCACATATATTCCACCATTTAACAACATGCCATAATTCTTATCATTTGCCATATAAAGATTATTCTTTTCACAAATATCTTTCCATAGATTTCTGGAAGGCGCAAAAAAGCAATAATAATTAATCTGCCTGTTACTTCTCATAACAGATCCGATTTTGTATAAGCCTTTGCCCCGTAGTTTTGTTGTTTTTTGCTTATCATCATATGTTGCAGCTTTTTGCTTAAATTCATCAAAATCAATAATATTAGGTTTAACAAACTCACCCGGCAGTAAATAACCAAATTCTAAAGGCTGAACATACATCTTACCATTGTCATCCACAAACGTAAACTGTATTTCGATATCAGGCTGACTCTCTTTAAAAATTGCTTTCATAAACCCCAGCACGGTCTTAGTTCGAACAATATATTCTAAGACTTCTTTTGACTGATTGAACAAATCATCTTCGAAAGGTTCAAATTTATCAACATTTTCCAACCTAATAAGTGTATATGTTTCAGCTGTTGGATCTGTATCCTTTTGCTCAATAATAGTTAACTCCGGTATATCTTCTGTTAATTTGTTCCTCCAGGAAGAAGCATTTGTAATCTCTCCCTTGAAATATGAATTCTCATTTTGAGTTTCGATCTCAAACCTGTTACATGAAAAAATAGTATATGTCAATCCCACGCCTTTTTCACCTATCGAATCCATTTCATCATCTTTATCTGTTCCATTTGGAGCTACAATCTCTTTCACTTTTGAAGCCTGTATTCCTACGCCCGTATCTTTAACAACTATCGTTCTTTTCGCAACATTTATTTCAAATTCAATTTTATGCTTTTTACTCTTATATTTTTTATTATATCTTACAATAGCATCAAAGGCATTTTGAAATAATTCACACAGCATATCCCAGGAATTATTGTAGCTATTAATAATATTGTTAAGTTCTTTTCTTATCGAATTAGTAGATCTTGCCGCCAGAAAATTCACTCTGTTATCTTCCATTATATCCTCCATTATCTTTCACTTTTACATTTCTGTTTCATAACCAGCTATACCATAAAATTTACATAACAAACCATTCGTCATCCCACGGATTACGATCCGACATAATAGCTTCTCATTGTCCGAAAATATAGACAAAACACTACCTGATTTTTATTATAAAGTTCCCATTATTGATTTTCAATTAATTTATTATATACGCCTTTACATTTTCCATTCAAGCTCCATCTGAGTTCCCCATCGTAGGAAAACAGATTAATTATTATAAACTCAAAAGACACCACTTCTTATATTCTCTATAAGTAATGATGTCTTTCCTAATTTTCCAACTCTTTTTCCATAATTGTTCTGATTGCTGTAATATCTGTAAAAGTAAGTTTAATTCCACGATTATACATAGCCAGCACTTCATTCAGATTTTCAACAAGTAGTTTATCCAGCTTTTTATGTATTGTTACTGGCTGTTCCTGAATTGTATGTATATGGTCAAAATATTTTTCAATAACAGGAAACGCATTCTGTATCAGAAAAGCATTTTCTTTTCCTGCAAATAAGCCAATTACAATTGTGTTGCATTTACCATATCGTTTCTTTTTTCTCTCAATGATTCCCTTATATTTTTCTGCTTGTGAACTAATCGGAATCATCCAATATAATTGGGGATTCTTTTTATCCTGAATTGCATAATAATGAGGACGATAATTTTCCTGTTCCTTATTGCTCATCAAGCATTTGTCCTGAACTAATTAAAAAATTCATCCTTGATATGATAAGAATATCCCTGTCGTATCTCCATAAACAACCTTTCTGTTGTGATAAAATTCCCCATCAGTAAACACTGATGGGGAACATTTACAAACTATACTATTTTTATCCCACCTGTATAGCAAGTGGCTTCATTTACGAACTGAATTATTTATATCCCGCACCATCAGCAAGCGGCAAACATTTA
>JBNMKU010000004.1:0-61553 GCA_050874505.1 Roseburia sp.
ACTCCTCCGGTGCTGTGTTTATCGACTTTTACGCCTTTGATACCAGATAAGTCCAAGACATCTCCGCTGTCTCTCATCGCCAGGGTCAGATCTACGGTCTCACGTTTGCTCATCCCCTGAAAACAGATTGCCATCAGCATGGCTGCCATCTGATAATCCGGTACGCTTCCGTCGGTAAATCCCTTTATCATTTCGGAAATTTCTTCTGTCGAAAGTTCCTGTCCTAATTTCTTTTTTTCGATCAAATCGTACATTCTCATGTGAAATCTCTCCCCTCACAATTATTTGAAATAGAATCAGTTTTATTTTACCATTATTATGAAAAAAGGGCAACCAGCGTTTCCACTGATTGCCCTCGGTTTTGTATTCATTTTAAGATGTAAACAACTGTGTCCAGTAGGTTCTGCCGGCTGCATTCTTGCGGTAGCCGACTCCGATCTTCGTAAAGTTCGGATTTAAGATATTGGCACGGTGACCCTCGCTGTTCATCCAGCCTTCCATTACTGCTTCCGGACTCTGCTGTCCCCACGCGATATTCTCTCCGGAACGGCGGTACTGAATCCCCATATCGCTTAAAACGGTAGAGAAGCTTCTTCCATCCGGTCTTGTATGGGAAAATGATGTTTCAATCTCCGTCGCACGTACCATCGCTGCAGAAGCAAGCGTTTCATCAAGTACCAGTGCGGAAAGTCCCGCTTTGGCACGCTCTTCGTTTACCAGATTTACGACCTGTTTTGCAAACGAAAGGTTTTCCTCTGCATCCGGCTCACTTGTCCCCGGCTTGTCTGTTTCCGGCTGATCCGTTTCCGGTTTGTCTGTCTCTGGCTGATCGGTTCCCGGCTGATCTCCACCCGGCAGGGTCGGTAAACTTTCCCCCGGCAATGGAAGTACCGGACAGTTTGACCAGTTTCCATTTACAATTTTATCGCACAGCTCTTTCCATGTCTCGGATAACTCCTCGCCACATGATACCACAGAGATCGCACACTCTGTTTTTACCGGTGCTGCAAAAGCAGTTGTATCAACGGTTCCTGCCAGTGTTGCCACAACAAGGGATGCTGCCATTACTTTTGTTCCAATTTTAAGATGTTTCATGATGTCCTCCTTCATGTCTGTCTTATGTATTTCATTTTTATTTCAAAATGATTACACATTTGTTACAAGAAAGAAGATATCATATCTGCACGCAAAAAGAAACGCTTAAAATCTGGTGTTTCTGGGAGATTCTGGTCTAATCCTTCACACCATTTCGCTCACAGATGTCGATCAGACAGCACTTATCACAGTAGGGCTTTGTCCGTGCCGTACAGACTTCCCTGCCATGGTACACCAGACGATGGCAGAAATCACTGCCCTCTTCTCCGGGGATCAGTTTCCAGAGTTCCATCTCTACTTTTTTGGGGTCCTTTGTGTCATGTACCAGTCCGATCCGGTTTACGATCCGGATGCAATGCGTATCGGTCACGATCGCCGGTTTGCCAAATACGTCTCCCATGATCAGATTGGCACTTTTTCTTCCAACTCCTGGCAGCTTGAGCAAAGCATCAAAATCATCCGGCACCTTGCCGTCATACTGTTCTTTTAATATCTTCATACAGGCACTGATGTCGCGCGCCTTGCTCTTTCCAAGACCGCATGGTCGCACGATCTCTTCGATCTCTTCCACCGGTGCCTCTGCCAGTGCCGTAACATCCGGGAATTTTTCATATAATTTTTCTACGACAATATTTACCCGTGCATCGGTACACTGTGCCGCAAGCCGGACACTCACTAAGAGTTTCCACGCCTGGTCATATTCCAGACTGCATCCCGCATCGGGATATTCTTCTTTTAAACGCAGGATGGCTTCTTTTGCCCTCTGTTTTTTTGTCATCGTTTTTTGCCTTCCTCTCTGTCTATTTATGATATGGCTCCCCGCTCATGATCCGGTAACCACGATAAATCTGTTCCAATAGGATCACACGCATCAGCTGATGTGGAAATGTCATTTTGGAAAAACTGAGTTTAAAATCCGCTTTTCGAAGCAGCTGTTCTGACATTCCAAGGGAACCGCCGATCAGAAATACGATGTGGCTGACCCCGGAGGTGCCAAGCTGTTCTAACTTTTGTGATAATTCTACGGAATCAAGCTGTTTGCCGTCGATTGCAAGGGCAATAACGTACGTTCCTTCCTTACAGACTTTCTCGAGCCTTGCCCGGACACGCTCTCCTTCTTTTTCCCGTATCTGGCTCTCCACCAGTGCACTGGCGTTTTCCGGTGTCTTTTCATCTGCCACTTCTATGATCTCCAATTTGCAGTAACGGCTCAGCCGTTTTTCATATTCTAAGATCGCATCGCGATAGAATTTTTCTTTGATCTTTCCTACACAGGCTATCGTAATCTTCATGTTTTTCCCTAACTAATCTGTCCTTTTTCATCTATTTTTAACAGTATAACAAATTTTCTTGCAACCGTCCATGCTATCCCCTATAATCATATACAAGAAGTAAGAAACGAGGTAACAGTATGTCACATTCCTATGTCTCAAAAAAGAAAAAAGCTGCCGATCTGAAATCCACCGCTTACACGTTTACGGTGGTTGGTGCAGTCGGACTGGCATTTGATCTTTTTGGCGTGATCCGTGATCTTTCCTCTAAGGGCACCTTAGGCGGCAACGTAATGGCTTCAATCGTCATGGGCGTTATGTTTTTGATCTTTCTTATCATTGGCATCCGCTCTTTTACCGATGCAAAACGGACAGCCACAGCTTCCGTGCAGGAGGAACAGCTTTTCGAGAAACTCACAGAGGATTTCCGCAAAAACCATTCTGCCAATGAGATCGATGCGATGTGCGACACATCAGAGAAAGATCAGATCTATTTTGCAAGATATGATGCCATGCAGCACATTCTTTTGGAACGGGCTCCGGATCTGGAGGAAAGTTTTTTGGACCACATCATCGAAACGCTCTATGCTGAATTTTTTACAGAGTGATCAACGATTGGAAAAATAAAAAAGGAGAACAAAAATCATGAAAATGCTTGAAGAAAAAATCCTTGCAGAAGGCAAGGCAATGGGAGAAGATATTTTAAAAGTAGACAGTTTTGTCAATCATCAGGTAGACCCTGTTTTAATGTAGCAGATCGGAACTGCTTTTGCGGACCATTTCAAAGATAAAGGTGTCACAAAAGTTGTTACCATCGAAAGTTCCGGTATCGCACCTGCACTTATGACAGCACTCGCGTTAAACGTTCCAATGGTAATTTTGAAAAAACAGCCTTCCAAGGTCTTAAACGATGATCTGTACCAGACGGTTGTCACATCCTTTACAAAAGGAACAAGCTATGAACTGACCCTTTCCCAGAAATTCATCAGCGAGAGCGACCATGTACTTATCATTGACGATTTCCTTGCAAACGGCGAAGCAGCGACCGGTGCGATCCGTCTGATCCGTCTTGCACATGCCACCGTTGCAGGTGTTGGTATCCTGATTGAGAAATCCTTCCAGCCTGGCAGACAAAAATTAAACGACCAGGGCTTTGAGGTATACTCTCTTGCCCGGGTCGCCAAATTGGAAAAAGACTTTATTTCTTTTATTCCTGAGGATTCGGATGATAACTAAATTCTGATCGGTAAATTTCACTGCGGAGCCCTGTCTTATCATTGACCGCCACAACGGACAAAACCCAGTCCCCTTCCGGCACTAAGATAGGCTCCGTATATTTTTGCGAATTTTCGGTCGGATCTGAGCCATCCCAGGTATAATAAATACTGCAATTCTCCTGCGCCGTTATATAAAGCTCCGTTTCCTGCGCGGTATCTCCATGTCCATCCTGTTCCACAACCGGCATATCCGGCGGTGTAATGCTGATATGATACTCTTCCGATACCACCTCACTGCTGATCCCCTTATCATTGATACAGACCGCTTTGATACTGTAATCTCCTGCTTCCTCGAATGTAATATCCTTTCCACGGTAATAGATCCCATTCATTTTATCCGGTGTCGTTCCATCCAGTGTATAATAAATGTCATAATCTTTCAGAGAGAACAATGTCACAACAAGGCTTCCGTCATAGTCTCCGCCCAGTGGCGAAATGATAGGCGGTGCGATCAGATACGGCTGGAACAGTTCTAAAATATCCGCTTCTGTCACGCCCTCAGACAATGCCAAAATACTGTCATAGTCTTCCCGCTCGTCATAAATGGCGATCAGATCTTCATAGGCGGTGCGGTTTGTCTCATCCAGCTTTATGATCTCCATGCACAAAACCAGCGCGGCATCGTATCTTTTTTGTTTCATGTAGATCTCAGTAAGTGCACTTCTTGCAGGAATGTCATCCGGCTGCAATGCCAGTGCCGCCTCATAATACTGGATCGCCGTATCATCATTTCCCGCCGTTTCCTCTTCCTGAGCCATTTTCATCTGATACTCATAGGAATTTGCATTCTGATTGTCAATATAAAGTTTTACACCTATTCCAATGGAAATCCCAAGTAATGCTATACAGCATAACAGGATCAAAACAAAGCGATAACCAAATGATGGCATCTCTTTTTTCGGAGGGACTTTCTCCTCCCGTTTTTCTTCCATCTGAGGTTTATTTTCTTCCCGAAGTAAAGATCTTAAGTAATCGTCCTCTAATATACTATAGTCAGGGAGAATCTGCGATTCATGACCGCAGACGGAACAATATAAACACCCCGGTTTCAGCTCCGCCCCACACTTTACACACTTCATAGGAAATCCTCTCTTATGCTCTGGTCATTGATTCCACACAATTATTCATCAACATTGCGATCGTCATCGGTCCGACTCCACCCGGAACCGGCGTGATCGCAGACGTATGCTCTGCCACGCTTTCGTAATCAACATCCCCACACAGTTTGTTGACGATCTTGCCATCGATTTCTTTTGGCTCACGATGGATTCCTACGTCCACGACAACCGCGCCTTCCTTGACATACTCTGCGGTAATAAATTTGGGCTTTCCAATGGCTACGATCAGGATGTCTGCCTGTTTACAGATCTCTTTTAAATCCCTTGTCTTCGAATGTGCAATGGTTACCGTAGCATTCTCACGGAGCATCAGAAGAGCCATCGGTTTTCCGACAATATTGCTTCTTCCTATTACAACACAATGCTTGCCTTCCATCTCAATTCTGGAACGTTTGAGTAACTGGATGATGCCGGCAGGCGTACAGGAGATAAATCCTGCACCACCGGTTACCAGATTACCGACATTTTCTGGATGAAATCCATCTACATCCTTCAGTGGAGAGATTGTCTCTATGATCTTCTTTTCGTCGATATGCTTTGGTACCGGAAGCTGCACCAGGATACCATTGACCTTTTCATCCTCATTTAAACGGACGGTCAGATCTAACAGCTCCTTTTCTGTGGTCTCTTCCGGGAGTTTGTACTCCAGTGACTCGATCCCGATGTATTCACATGCCTTTTTCTTATTATTGACATATACACTGGAAGCAGGGTCATCCCCTACCTGGATCACAGCCAGTGCACCTGTGATCCCTTTTTCCTTTAAAGCTGCAACTTCCTGCTTTAATTCCTCTTTTATCTCGGTAGAAATTCTTTTTCCATCTATAATCTGTGGCATAGTCTTCTCCATTCCGCTCTTAAAATAATCCGGTAATGACACCATTGTCATCTACATCAATGTGATAAGCAGCAGGGTCTTTGGACAGTCCCGGCATCGTTGTGATTGCTCCGGTCACTGCTACAACAAACTCTGCTCCGGCAGAAACATAAACTTCACGGACATTGATCGTAAATCCTTCCGGTCTTCCGAGTTTGGTCTGGTCATCAGACAGCGAATACTGCGTCTTTGCCATACAAACCGGGAAATGTGACATTCCCATCTCTGCAATCTTTTTAAGTTCTTTTGCGGCAGCCGGTGCATAAGTTACCCCATCTGCACCATAGATCTCTTTTGCAATCGTCTCGATCTTATCTTCCAGTGAAAGGTCATCTGCATAAAGCGGTTTGAAATGGCTTTCTTTCTGCTCCATGGTCTCTAACACTTTCTGTGCCAGAGCGATACCGCCTTCGCCACCTTTTTCCCATACTTCGGATAATGCGAACTCGCATCCTCTCTCTTTACAGAACTGCTCGATATAATCGGTCTCTGCCTTGGTATCTGTGATGAAGGAGTTTAACGTTACAACAACCGGGACCTGATATTTCTGTAAGTTTTCGATGTGTTTCTCCAGGTTTGCGATTCCTTTTTTCAATGCCTCTAAGTTCTCGGTTCCAAGGTCTGCTTTTGCAACACCACCGTTATATTTGAGAGCCCTCACCGTTGCAACCAATACAACCGCATCCGGTTTTAAACCGGCCTTGCGGCATTTGATATCAAAGAATTTCTCTGCTCCTAAGTCTGCGCCAAAACCTGCCTCTGTAATCACATAATCCGCGAGTTTTAATGCTGTCTTTGTTGCACGGACACTGTTACAGCCATGTGCAATATTGGCAAATGGTCCACCATGTACAATTGCAGGTGTGTGTTCTAAGGTCTGGATCAGGTTTGGCTTTAACGCATCTTTTAACAGTGCAGCCATTGCTCCGGTTGCTTTTAAATCATCTGCTGTGACCGGTTCTCCCTTGAAATTATATGCTACGATAATTCTTCCAAGACGACGTTTCAGATCGTGCATATCGTCTGCCAGACAGAGGATCGCCATAATCTCAGATGCAACAGTAATAACGAAATGGTCTTCTCTTACCATACCGTCCATTTTTCTTCCAAGACCGACAACAACGTTACGGAGTACACGGTCGTTCATATCGATACAACGTTTCCATACCACCTGTCTCGGATCGATGCCAAGTTCATTTCCCTGCTGGATATGATTGTCCAAAATGGCAGCCAGTAAGTTATTCGCAGAAGTGATCGCATGGAAGTCTCCGGTAAAATGAAGGTTTAAGTCTTCCATTGGAACAACCTGTGCATATCCCCCTCCGGCAGCTCCGCCTTTGATACCAAAGCATGGTCCTAAAGACGGCTCACGCAATGCGATGATCGCCTTTTTCCCAAGTTTTCCGAATGCCTGTCCCAGTCCGACACTCGTTGTTGTTTTTCCCTCGCCTGCCGGTGTCGGGTTGATCGCTGTTACTAAGATCAGTTTTCCATCCGGCTGGTTTTCTACCCGTTTCATCAGCTCATCGGATAATTTTGCTTTGTATTTTCCGTAAAATTCGAGTTCATCTTCCTGGATGTCAAGCTGTTTTGCTACCTCACGGATATGTATCATCTGTGCTTCCTGTGCGATCTCAATGTCTGTTTTCATAATGATTCCTCCTCAAATTGTTCAAACTGTTCCATGGACATAAGTACCCTTCTCGGCTTTGTGCCCTCCTCCGGTCCGACAACGCCAGCCTCTTCCAACTGATCCATAATGCGGGCGGCGCGGTTGAAACCAACCTTAAAATAACGCTGTAACATTCCAATGGAGCCTTTTTCCTTTTCTACCAGTAATCTGGCGGCATCTGCAAAATAGGCATCTCTGCCGTCGGATGCAGGTGTTCCATCGATTCCTACTGTCACATTGCCTCCGGTGTCCGCATTTTTCATATGCTCTTCTACCGAAGAGTCATATGTGCCCATACCGTTTTGTTCTTTGATATAATTAACCACATCGGAAACCTCACGGTCTGATACGAATGCACCCTGCACCCGGACCGGTTTCGGAATCCCCTGCGGATAGAACAACATATCTCCTTTACCAAGCAGTTTCTCTGCGCCGACCATATCTAAAATGGTTCTGGAATCAACACCCGAAGTAACCGCAAATGCGATCCTGCTCGGCATATTTGCCTTGATCAATCCTGTAATGACATTGACGGAAGGTCTCTGCGTTGCAATGATCAGATGGATGCCGGCAGCTCTGGCAAGCTGTGCCAGACGGCAGATTGCCTCTTCGACCTCTCCCGGTGCCACCATCATAAGGTCTGCCAGCTCGTCTACAATAATGACGATCTGCGGCAGTTTCTCCGGTTTCGGATCTCCCTCCACATCCGGCAGGCTGTCAATCTTGGCATTATAACCCTTTAAGTCTCTCACATTTGCCTCTGCAAATTTCTGATAACGCTGATCCATTTCTGCTACTGCCCAGTGCAATGCCCCGGATGCCTTTTTCGGATCTGTTACAACCGGTATCAGAAGATGTGGGATACCATTGTAAACACTTAACTCTACCACTTTCGGATCGACCATGATCAGCTTCACGTCTTTCGGATCTGCCTTATAGAGAATACTCATAATAATGGTATTGATGCAGACCGACTTACCCGAACCTGTAGAACCAGCGATCAGAAGATGTGGCATTTTCGCGATGTCCGCAACCTTTACCTTTCCTGCGATATCTCTTCCGACACAGAAAGACAGCTTGGAAGGATGCGTGCGGAATTCCTCGGAATCCACAAGCTCCCGAAATGATACCATGACTGTTTCCTTGTTCGGAACCTCAATACCGATTGCCGCTTTCCCCGGTATCGGTGCCTCGATACGGATGTCCGCGGCTGCAAGATTGAGTTTGATATCATCCGCAAGATTTACGATCTTGCTGACTTTTACTCCCATCTCCGGCTGCAGTTCATAACGTGTGACCGCCGGTCCGCAGCTGATATCGGTGATCGTTACATTGACTCCGAAATTCTTTAAGGTCTGTTGCAATTTAGATGCTGTTTCCTGTAAATATTTCTTGGAATCTCCGGTCTGTCCGGATGCAGGTTTTAACAGATCAACCGGTGGAAAATGGTATTCCCGCTCAACCGGAAGTTCTCCTGCCGCAGGTTTTGCCTCGACATCCGGGAAGTCCTCTGCCACAGCTCCGTCCTCTGTAACTGCAGTATCTTCCAGATCAAATTCATCTGGAAAGGCTTCGTCTGAAAACGCTTTATCGGTAACTTTTTCATCCGAAAAATCGTCCTCTGGGAACAGTTCGTCCTCCATCTGAAACTCATCTGCCAGGATGGGTTCTTCTTTTTGTGGTTCCGGTGTAAAGAGTTGCTCTTCTTCCGGTGTCCATGGCTCCTTAAATGCCACCTCCGGTTCTGCCGTCATTTCCGTTTTCTCATTTTCAAAGGAAGCTAACAGTTCATCTGAAAATACAGGCACTTCCGAAGCTTTGTTTTTATTATTATTTGCGGTCAGTACGACTTTCTTTTCCTCTTTTACTTCCGGTATCTCTATGTAACTGTCTGCACTGATCTCACGGATCTCTTCCGAATGCTTCTTTTTCTCCTGTGGTAAGATACGTGTATCGATCGCAACACCCTCAACTTTACGGTCCATACGGCGCATTTCGCGCTCTTCCCGTTTCTGCTCTGCACGTTCTCTGTGTCTTTCATTGCTCACACGGGCAGATTCGTAAACCTTTTTGCCGCCTTTCTGCATTCCCTTTAAAGCAGAACGCTCTGTGATCAGTACCAGGGAAATGATCAGTACGATTATGTCAATGATAAATGCTCCGATCTTACCAAAGTTCGGATAGATCAGCCAGTACAAAAGTCCGCCTAAAAATCCGCCACCAAACTTTGTCTCATAGCTGTGATGGTACGCATCAACTGCCGTCCATCCCACTTTCCCGCTGGCAGAAAAAAGCTCCATCAGCATACATAAGAATAGTACAAAAAGCACAGAAGCCACTAATTTTACCACTGCCATCCGGTTTCCCTTGTTGGACACTGCAAAAAAAGTGCCGGTCAGAAGTACAATCGGGAATACATAAGCAAGTAATCCGAATACCCCAAAGAAGAAGCGGCTTACAGCATTGCCAACGGTTCCGCCCACTCCAAAATTACTGATAAACAAAAGAAGGGAAACTGCAACCACTACCCACAGGATGACTTCCATGGTAAAATTTTCTTCCTGTTTCTTTGCCTGCTTTTTCTTTGCCGCAGATGTTCTCTGATTTGTGCCCGTCTTTTTTCTGGCTGCTGTCTTCTTTTTATTTGTTGCCAAAACAATAACCTCCAAATTCCGTCCTGCATTTATGCCATGTAGAAATATCCGCCGATTGAGATTGCCCCCACGATCAGGCAGTAAATTGCAAATCCGGTAAATTTCTTTTTCCGCACGATGACAAGCATGGTCTTGATACAGACGTATCCAACCACTGCCGCGATCACCATTCCGATCACATAGTATGTAACTTCAGTTCCTGTCACTGCCAGGTTTTTCATGTCTTTTAACTCTAACACCAGCGCACCTAAAATTGCCGGAATTGACATGATAAAGGAATATTTTACTGCAAAATTACGGTTGAATCCGCTCAACAGACATGCTGTGATCGTGGTTCCGGATCGTGATAAACCAGGGAGTGTTGCAATTCCCTGCGCGATACCGATCCCGAATGCGTTGGTATAGGTAACACTTTTCGGTAATTTTTCACCGTCTTTGGTATGATCTGCTATGAAAAGCAGGATTGCTGTCACAATCAGGCAGATGCCCGGTACGATCAAAATCTCCGATGCAAGCTCTACTGCATTTTTGCCAACCACACCGATAATTCCGGTTGGGATCGTCGATACGATCACTAACATTACAAATTTGCGGTAACTGCTGTTTACGATCCGCCGGTAAGGCTCTGCTTCCTTTCCCGTTTTGTTTTTAAAGAAGAGAACGACATTTACCACCGCATCCCGTATAATACAGCAGCCCTCTACGATCATCTTCCAGATATCTTTATAGTAAACAATACAGATCGCCGCAAGCGTTCCGACATGCAGCAAAACATCATATAAAATTCCCGTGTCCGTCTCTACCCCGAACATGATCTTAAAAATTGCCAGATGTCCGGAACTGCTGACAGGTAAAAACTCGGTCAACCCCTGAATAATCGCCATAAATATCGCTTGAACTAATGACATATCTGCCTCCTTTGTAACTTTAAACTCACGCTCATTGTATCATACCATATTTGAGGCAGATTGTCATTAACTGCTTTTTATGATTTTTTACTCTTTTTTTTCTGGATCATTTCATGCAGTTTGTCAAAAGCCTGCGAGATCCCACCGACTTCATTGATCAGTCCTTCCCGGACCGCCTCTTCTCCAACCAGAATCGTTCCCAGATCCTTTGTCAGAATCCCGGTATTCATCATAAGCTCCTCCAGCCGTTTTTCATTTGCTCTGGAATGTCTGCTGATAAATGTCAGGATCCTATCCTGCATCTGCTTGAAATAGTCATAGGTAGGCTGTGCCCCAATGACCGTACCACTCATCCGCACCGGATGGATCACCATTGTCCCGCTTGGCACAATAAAGGAATAATCCGTCGACACCGCAAGCGGCACCCCGATCGAATGACTTCCTCCCAGTACCAGAGATACCGTCGGTTTCCGTATGGATGCAACCAGTTCTGCGATCGCAAGTCCGCTCTCCACGTCTCCCCCTACCGTATTTAATAACAGAAGCAGTCCGTCGGTATCCTCGTTGTCCTCTAACTCTGCAAGTTTCGGCAGGACATGTTCATATTTGGTTGTCTTTGTCGATGCAGGGAGACATTCGTGTCCCTCAATCTCTCCAATGATCGTAAGCAATGATATCTTATTATGTTCTCTGTTGTTCTGTAACTCGATCTGACCAAACTCCCGTATCTGTTCATTTTTCTTTTCCTGATTTTCTGCCATAATCCCTCCATGCACTCTTCGTTTCGATACATGTTGCCATGTAACAGGAACAAAGTTTCCTAGTTACATAACAAAACAGGATGCCACTGCACCCTGTTTTAATATTTGTCATATTTTATTTTTTATACGGAAGTTTTCCGGCAGAATACACTAGCATCCTAACAGATAATTGTATAATCCCTCATATCTTCCCTTAGATGATTTCCAGGAATAATCATTTGCCATGCCGCGGTCGATCATCTGGTTCCACTGTTTCTTGCGGTCAAAGTAAATATGTTTGGAATAATTGATGACACCTAACATCTCATCCCCATTGTAATTTGCAAAGGAGAACCCATCTCCGGTATTTTCGTATTCGTTGAACGGTTTTACCGTATCTTTTAAGCCACCGGTCTCACGCACGATCGGAACAGTTCCGTAACGGAAAGAGATCAGCTGTGTCAGTCCGCAAGGCTCGAAACGGGATGGCATTAAAAATGCGTCCGCAGCCGCATACAGCTTATGTGCCAGTTCATCCGAATAACAGATATTGGCAGAAACCCGGTCGCCGTATTTCCACGCATAATGACGGAACATATTCTCGTATTTCGGATCTCCTGTTCCAATGACAACAAGCTGTGTATAATCGTCTACGATCCCGTCAATCGCATAGTTGATCAGATCAAGACCTTTCTGATCCGTCAGCCGGGAGATCAATCCGATCATATATTTCTTTTTATCGACTGCAAGTCCCAGTTCTTCCTGCAGTTTGACCTTATTCATATATTTTTTCTTACGAAAATCTTTCGGACCATAATTCGTATATATCTTTTCATCCGTCATCGGATCATAAACCTGATAATCAATCCCATTGACAATACCCTGCATATCAAAATGTCTTGCGGAGAGAAGCGGATTTAAACCTTCTCCATAATAATCCGTCTGGATCTCCTGCGCATAGGAATCGCTCACGGTCGTGATGTAATCTGCATAAACCAGACCGCCCTTTAACATATTGGCATCTTTCATAAACTCAAGTTTATCCGGAGTAAACAGGGAAGAGGAAAATCCGGTCAGGCCCTGCATCGTCTTGATATCCCAGATACCCTGGAATTTCAGATTGTGGATGGTCATGATCGATTTAATTCCCCAGTAGAAAGAATCTGCCTGAAATTCATTCTTTAAGTAAACCGGTACCAGTCCGGTCTCCCAGTCATGGCAGTGGATCAGATCCGGTCGGAAATCAATCTGTTTTAACATGGATAATACCGCCTTGTCGTAAAAACAGAATTTCTCGATGTCCCAACGGATATCTCCGTATGGTGTATCACAGGTAAAATACTCCTGATTGTCAATGAAATAATATGTAATACCATCCAGTTCGCACTTAAAGATGCCAACATACTTACTTGGTATATAATTGCCTGTACCCATATAAAAATGTGTAATATACTCGCATTTACTCCGGTATTTCTCCGGTATACAGCTATAATAAGGAATGACAACTCTCACATCCCACTCTTCTTTATCAAACTCTTTCGGCAAAGCACCGCATACGTCTGCCAGACCGCCCGTTTTAATAAATGGTACACACTCAGATGCAGCAAAAAGAATCTTTTTCATGGAAAAACCCCTCCCTTGTCTGTTTCTATTATTATCATATAACATTTCCCTGTATAATGCCATTTATTTTTGAATTTTTATAAAAAAAGCAGAAAACAACCCGTGTCTTCTGCTTTTTGTCTTTCTTATTCATCCCAGTTGTGATATACTTCCTGAACATCATCATCGTCATCCAACAGATCCAGAATACGATTGATGTTTGTGATATCTTCTTCTGCAGTCAGTTCCACATAATTCTGTGGGATCATGGTAACTTCTGCCTGTACCATAGCAACTTTTTCTGCCTCTAATGCACCGCGTACTGCCTCGAAATCATCCGGTGCAGTCAATACTTCAAAGCTGTCCTCTTCCTCGGAGAAATCCTCTGCTCCGGCATCCAGTGCCATCATCATCAGATCATCTGCCTCTAAATCACAGTCCTCTTTTGCAATGATGATCTGTCCTTTTTCATCGAACATATAAGATACACATCCCTGTGTTCCAATGCTTCCGTGTCCCTTGGTAAATGCATTTCTGACATTTGCTGCGGTACGGTTCTTATTATCGGTCAGACATTTTACGATGATTGCTGTTCCGCTTGGACCATATCCTTCATAAGTACAATACTCGTAATTGACATTGCCGCCCTCTCCGGCTGCTTTTTTGATGCCACGGTCGATCGTGTCATTTGGCATATTGTTTGCTTTTGCCTTTGCGATCACCTGTGCAAGCTTAAAGTTGTTTGCCGGGTCCGGACCGCCATCTTTGACCGCAACTGCAATCTCTCTACCGATAATGGTAAAGATTTTTCCTTTTGCAGCATCATTTTTTTCTTTCTTATGTTTAATATTTGCAAATTTTGAATGTCCTGACATAACATCTTCCTCTTTTCCAAATTTTTATCTTTTCATCCGTATCTTTCCGCAAAATACTCTTTATTTTATCATTTTTTCTTCGTTCTGACAAGCCTCATCTGCATTTTGCTCTTCTTCCGGCAATTTTGTTACCTTTACCGTGTGGATCATCTTGTTCTGTACGGAAAGGATTTCAAACAGATATCCGTATGCTGTCGTAGAAAATACCTCGTCATCATTCGGGATCTTATCGATCAATGAGATCAGAAATCCGTTTAGGGTTTCGAAATCATCTTCCTCTGCGGCATCGATCCCAAGGGTCTCGACTACCTCCTCAAACTCTGCCATACCGTCCATCCGGTAACTTCCGTCCGGCAGTTTCTGTATCATTGGCATCTCTTCGTCATGCTCATCTTCGATATTTCCGACGATCTCTTCTAAAATATCTTCCATCGTGACAATACCAGAGGTCTGTCCATATTCATCCACAACAATGGTCATATGGCATTTTTCGTTCTGCATTCTGGTAAACAGTACATTGATATTTCTTGTCTCCGGAATGAAATCGACCTCACTGATCAGCCCTTCAATCTCACCGATCGGCTTTTGCAGCAATTCCTTTTTCTGACACAAACACAGTGCCTCTTTGATATGTAAGACACCTATGATATCATCGATCGTGTCCCGGTAAACCGGAAATCTGGAATAATGGTTTTCCGTTAAGATCGGCAGTGTTTCTGCGAATGTAAATGAAGCATCCAGCGCGACCAGGTTCTTGCGGTGAGTCATAATATCTTTTGCTTCTTTGTCTCCAAATTCAAAGATATTATGGATCATCTCTGCCTCACTGGCAAGAAGTACTCCCTGTTCGTGACCCTCTTTGACCATGGAAATGATCTCTTCTTCAGTCACATCATCTGTGTCACTAAGCGGGTCTACTCCAAAGATCCGAGACAACAGGTTTGCCACCGCATCGGTCAGAAAGATTGCCGGGTAAAATACAAGTTCTACCACATGGACAAATCCAACCAGACGCAGCGCGAAACTTTCCGGTTTTCTGGATGCCACTTTTTCCGGCGTATAAATACCGATGATCAGTACCAATAAGATCAATACAGCAAAAATAAGCACATCTACCGCAAGTGAAACCGCCATTTTTGTCGGTTCCGGCAGGAAATATGCCTTCCACAGGGGAATCTGGTAAAATCCTAATATCATATGTACAACCAGTATGATCAGCTGGCAAACGTGACGGTACCGCTCTGTCTTATCGGTGTACTTTAATAGCTGGGCCGCTCTGTTTTCCCCTTCTTTTGCCATTTTTTCAATTGATGCCTGATTGAGATTTTCCATAGCTGCCATAAAGCCAAAGATCACAAAATCAAGCACTAATAAAACCGCAAACACCAGAACGCCCATAGTGGGACTGACGCCCTCGTCCATAAATCATTCTCCTCTTCTGTCTGATCTGTTTTTCGTTTTATGTTGCCTTTGGGATACCCTTTTTGCATCCCAAAAGCAGTATAATCTTTAAAAATATATCATTTTCAGGCATATCCGTCAAGTATTGACCCTGTTTTCCTCTCATCTTATGTATACAATTCCAGACTGATCTCCAATGCCTTGTCTATTTTTATCAGGATCTGATGATCCAGATGACAGACTTTGTCTTTGAGTCTTTTCTTATCAATGGTGCGAAGCTGTTCTAACAGCACGACCGAATCTTTGACCAGATCATATTTATGACAGTCCAGCTCTACATGCGTTGGCAGCTTTGCCTTATTCATCTGGGATGTGATTGCCGCACATATGACAGTTGGACTGTGACGGTTTCCCACATCGTTTTGTATGATAAGAACAGGTCTGACTCCTCCCTGCTCCGAACCGATGACCGGTCTTAAGTCAGCATAAAATATATCACCGCGTCGAATTACCATCTACTTTCCTCTCCACTCTTTCTGATAACGTTCCTGTTATCATTTTTCAGATGGATGTTCCATCTACGGATAGTATTGCCAATTTTAACGGGTGTATTCCAGATTATTCCGAAAAATGGTCTTTTGTGCCAACTACCTTTCCCTTATGCACATAGACACGCGGGATTCTTTTTCCAAGATCACATACAAACTCATAATTGAAACGTCCTGAGATTGCTCCGACCTCTTCCATCGTGATGGTCTCTTCTCCTGCACTTCCAATTAAGATCACCTCATCCCCAACGGTCACATCCGGGATGTCTGTCACATCGACCATAAACTGGTCCATGCAGACTCTTCCACAGATTGGGGCTCTCCTGCCATGGATCAGCACATCTCCCTTATTGGAGAGGGAACGCGCGTATCCATCCGCATAGCCCACCGGGATAGTTGCGATCTTTCTGGTTTCTTTGGTCGTATAAGTACCACCATAGCTGATGGAATGGCCTGCCTCTAATTCTTTGACATATGCAACATGAGTGATGAGCGATAATGCAGGTTTGATGCTGATCTTCGTTTTATCCACCTCATCCGACGGCCAAAGACCATACAACGTGATCCCCGCACGTACAAGATCCATATTTGCCTCCGGTATCTCTACGATGCCTGCACTGTTGGAACAATGATGGATCGGTATTTTAACACCACGCTGCTCTAACATCTGTATCATATGGGTAAACAGCTCAATCTGACGATGGGTTGGTTCTTTTTCTATCTCATCTGCCTTTGCAAAATGAGTAAAAATCCCCTCTACCATAATATGCGGTAACTTTGCCAGACGTGTCATCTCATCTGCTGCTTCCTCTGTTACCTGATATCCGATCCTCCCCATTCCGGTATCAATGGCAAAGTGGATCTTACAATCTATGCCCGTCTTTTCCGCAGCCTCTGACAATTCTTCTGCCATCTCTGCCGTAAAAACAGTTGGACGGATCTCTGCACGGATCATTGCCTCATACTGGTCTGGAAATACATATCCTAATATCAAAATCGGCTTTTCTATGCCATGTTTCCGCAGAATCAGTCCCTCTTCTACCGTTGCAACTGCATAGCCAAAGACATAATCCAGATGATCGATTGCCTCTGCAATCTCTACCGCTCCATGTCCGTAGCCATCTGCCTTGATGACTGCCATTATTTTCGTATTTTCTGCTATGTTTCCATGCATAGATTCCATATTATATAATACAGCATCCAAATCTATCTCTGCATATACTCTACTGTACTGATTCATTTTCTTCCTCATTTCTCTAATTTCTTAGTTGTGATCCGGATCCCCTCGATCAGATCAGATGCCATCATCCCATAGCTTCCCACCTGTCCTCGGATCTCATCTCCAGATACGCCATGTAAAAACACACCCAATGATGCCGCCGTACCCTGTTCCATCCCCTGTGCCAGAAGTGAACCCAGGATACCGCTTAATACATCTCCACTTCCAGCTGTCGCCATCCCATGATTTCCGGACAGATTTAAGTAAGCCCTTCCATCCGGACAGGCGGTAATGGTATGTTCATCTTTTAATACGCATACTATATTATATTGCCTTGTGAACACTTCTGCAACTTCAAATAATTGCTTTTGTATTTCCGGAACGCTTTTTCCGGTCAGACGGCTCATTTCTCCCAGGTGTGGGGTCAAAATCGTGTCTTTCGGAAGCAGGGAAAGCAGTTCCTTTTTCTCTGCCATTTCGTTTAAAGCATCCGCATCCAAAACAAGTGGAACCTTTGCATGTTTTATCACATATTCCACCAGTTGTCCGGCATCAGCTTCCCTTCCGAGTCCCGGTCCGCACACGATCGCATCCGCCCAGTCCATTGCATTTTGAAGTAACTCTGCATCAAAAGTATTTCTGTCATAAGTTGTTAAGATTGCCTCCGGTAAAGCAGTCTGGAGCACAGATCTGTTTTCTTCCGGGGTCATAACGCGGACAAGTCCACATCCCGCCGCATAGGCAGCTCTGCCACAAAGGCATGCTGCTCCTGCCATATTAACTGTTCCTGCAATCACAAGAACTTTTCCATATGTCCCTTTATTTGAATGTCCCTGTCGTTCTGGCATCCAGTTTAAATCGGTCTGTTCCAGCGCGGCAACTTTTGGCGGGTCTCCAAACCAGCTTTCTTTTCCAATGCCGATCTCTGTCACAATAACTTTCCCGGAATACTCATTTCCCGGGAACAGATACTGTCCTATTTTTTCATAGGCAAACGTGATGGTAACATCTGCCCGGAATGCGGTTCCAAGTACCGCACCATTTTCCGCCGACACACCGGATGCAAGATCCACCGCATATTTTTTACCGGAAAGCACATTCAATTTTTCAATCGTTTCCGCATAAATTCCCGTCACTTCTCTGGACAGTCCCACTCCAAAAATAGCATCTATGACCGTGGTATAGTCATCTCCCGCCGGGATCGCATCCAAGATCACATTGCCATGCGCGCGAAAGATCTCCTGCTGTAAGGCGTTCTGTCCGGACGCCTTTTTTCTGTCTCCGACCAAAACCGTATCTACCTTATAACCTTCCTGCACCAGAAGTCTTGCTATCGCAAGTCCGTCTCCGCCATTGTTTCCGATACCGCACACCACAAGGATTTTTTCACACTCTGCACTCTGTCTTTTCCACTCACGCACGAAAGTTAAAGCGGCACGCTCCATTAAGACCATGCCCGGTATATGAAGTTTTTCGATCGTATTGGCATCATACTGCCTCATCTCCCTGCTGTTTACCAGATATCTCATTTTCCCCTCCATGCTTTCGCAAAAAGGGAGCTGTCCGGCAGCTCCCTTTACTCTTCCTGTGTTGTATTCTCCTCGTCTTCATCTTCATACACAATATCAAACAGATCCAAAATCTGCATTCCAAAAATATCGTGCATAAATCCGTAGATTTCCCGATTGTTCAATTCCCGGTTTTGCTTTTTTATGATATTTTCCTTTAGTTCGACCCGGATTCCCTGGATCCACTCTGAGATTTCTTCTGCCTCTCTTTCATTGACACGCATCTTGTCATAGCAGTATTCCATGGACGCAAGCATCAGAGCTTCATTGGTATCACGGATGATATGCGGAAGTTCTAACAGACGATCCTCATAATGTGCCATCTTCTGATTGATCTCATCCACCAGACGACTGTTTTCTTCGAGTTTTCTGGTCTTTAGGCGGTCCTCATTTTCTTCATTCGCGCCATCCATATTTCTGCGTATGCTGTCGAGCAGATTATTTTTTAAATGCTTTAAGTCCTTTAATTCCTGATTGACCCGTCCCTGCTCCGCCAGATATCCGCTTAACTCTTTTTCTATCTCAGAAATCCGTTCCGTCTTTCCATGGATAGCAAACAATCTGTGCCACTTGGGATCTAAGATCAGGATTGGTACCGAATGTTCCCGCAATGCCTGACGAAACACTTCTTCCTTCATGAACGGCACCCTCCTTAGGCATCATTCTCTCTTGTACGTCTGTTTTTGACAATGTTATAGGATAACTGCATCAGGCTGTCTGACAAGTGAACGTTTTCTACAACAACATCCTTGTCGATCAGTTCCAGATCAACATGTGCAAAATTCCAGATAGCATGAATACCAAGGTCTACCAGACGGTTTGCAATGGCGTCTGCCTTTTCCTTTGGCATCGTAAGTGCTGCAATATCCACCTGATTATCCTTGCAGAACTGCTCAAGCTCATCCAGCATACGGATGCGGATCCCTCTGACGGAAACTCCATCCAATGCAGGATTGACATCGAACAATCCTATGATCATAAATCCAAGTTTTTCAAATTTTACATAATTTGCCAACGCCTGGCCTAAGTTACCTGCACCGATAACAATGATATTATGTCTCTGATCCAGCCCTAAGATCTTACCGATTTCCTCATAAAGAAACTTTACGTTATATCCATATCCCTGCTGTCCAAATCCACCAAAATTATTGAGATCCTGACGGATCTGAGATGCGGTTACATTCATCCGTTTGCTCAGATCGTTTGAGGAAATACGTTCTACACCGGCATCTAATAACTCTCCCAAATAGCGGTAATATCTTGGCATTCTCCGAATCACTGCCTGTGATATATCTTTTTCTTCCACTTAAGATGCCCACCTTTCTATCTTTGATCGCATATGATTTCTGAGATACATTATAGTGATTTGCCGCAAATCTGTCAATGTGTGAAAAATTTAACTATCTAGCTGCATCGACAATTCTTCCCAGTCCTCATAGCACTGTTCCAGCTCTTTTTTGTACGTATTCTGTTCCGCTGAAAGTTCATTGAGTTTTGCCGAGTTGGTCGCATTTTCCGGCTTTGCAAATGCCTCATCAATCTCTGCAATCTTCGTTTCCAGTTCCTCGATCCTCTTCTCCGTCTTTTTTAACGCATTTTCGATCTTTCGGATCTGTGCCTGTTTTGCTTTCTGTTCCTGCCAGTCCGCCTTTGCAGCAGGCGCAGCTTCCTCTGCCGGCTGTGTGCTCCCGGCATCCTTCGTCGGCGGATTGACGTAGATCTTGGTCAGTTCCTCATGCTTTTCCAGATAGTAGTCGTAATTTCCAATATAATTTACGACCGTCTCCCCTGTCAGTTCCAGAATCCGGGTTGCCGTCTGGTTGATAAAATAACGGTCATGGGAAACGAAAAATACCGTACCGGTATACTGCTTCAATGCCGATTCCAAAATCTCCTTTGATGTAATATCCAGATGGTTGGTCGGCTCATCCAGGATCAGAAAATTAGCATCGGAAAGCATTAATTTGGCAAGGGAAACCCTTCCTCTCTCACCACCACTTAAATCGCCGATCCTTTTAAATACATCATCATTGGTAAATAAAAATGCCGCCAAGACATTGCGGATCTTCGTATTGTTCAATGTTGGATAATCATCTGCGATCTCCTCAAAGATCGTCTTTTCCATATGCAATAGCTGATGTTCCTGATCATAATATCCAATGTGGACATTGGAACCAAGGGTTACCGTACCTGCATCTGCCACAAGCAGCTGATTGATGATCTTTAAGATCGTTGTCTTTCCGGTTCCGTTGTTTCCGATCAGTGCCACACGCTCGCCACGTTTTACTTCAAAGGACAGATCTTCAAACAGCGTAAGGGGTGGATATGCCTTTGCCAGATGTTCTACGGTCAGCACATCATTTCCACTTGTCACGTTTGGTTCTAACACGATCTTGATATCCGTATTTTCCTCGGTCGGTTTTTCCAGACGCTCTATCTTATCGAGCATCTTTTCCCGGCTCTCCGCACGCTTGATGGATTTCTCACGGTTAAACGATTTTAGTTTTGTGATGACTTCTTCCTGATGTTTGATCTCACGCTGCTGGTTATAGTACTGTTTGAGCATGTCCTCTCTTACCTTTGCCTTTTTCTGCGCAAAAGCAGAGTAATTCCCCTGATATACAAATGCCTGATGTTTAAACAGCTCTACTACTTTTGCTACAACACGGTCCAGGAAATACCGGTCGTGCGATACGATGATCACGGCTCCCTTATAATTCAACAGAAACGTCTCCAGCCAGCGGATCGATTCCATGTCCAGATGGTTGGTCGGCTCGTCCAAAAGCAGTACATCCGGCTTTGTCACAAGCAGTTTGCCAAGGGAAACACGCGTTTTCTGTCCACCGGACAACTCGCTCATCTGCTTTCCAAACTCTTCGTCCGTAAAGCCAAGTCCCTTTAAGATACCGGTCACTTCACTGCGGTACGCATAACCATTTTGCAGTTCAAATTCGTGATTTAATTTATGATAGGTCTCTAACAGTGCTTCTAACGAATCGCCGGACTGATGATTCATCTGCTCTTCCATCTCACGAAGCCGCGCCTCCATGGAGAGGATATCCTCTCTGGAATGAAGCACCTCATCATAGATCGTGTGATGCCCGGATACATCCTGATACTGCGCAAGATAGCCGATCGTCTTGTCTTTTGCAAGGATCACTTCGCCGGTATCCGCGGTTTCTTCCTGCATAATTATTTTAAGCAGCGTAGACTTGCCGGCACCATTGATGCCGACAATCGCTGCTTTTTCATTTGCTTCAATATGAAAACTAATGTCTTTTAACACTTCATCCGTTCCAAAGGATTTCGAGATATTCTGACACGATAAAACCATTTTTTACCTCTATATTTCTTCTAATGTCGCTCTGATCGCCTTGATAAAATCTTCGCTGTTTAAGACAACCGGATTCGGATTTGTCGTGATCAGCGCAAGGTCTTTTGTCATTTTACCATCTTCGATGGTCTTGATACAAGCCTTTTCTAATTTTTCTGCAAAATCAGACAGCTCTTTGTTGCCATCTAATTCACCGCGTTTCTTTAAGGCTCCCGTCCATGCAAAGATCGTTGCAACAGAGTTTGTGGAAGTTTCCTCTCCCTTTAAGTGTTTGTAATAATGTCTCTGTACGGTACCATGTGCAGCCTCATACTCATAATAGCCATCCGGAGATACTAAAACAGATGTCATCATGGCAAGAGAACCAAAAGCACTGGATACCATATCACTCATGACATCGCCATCATAATTTTTGCATGCCCAGATATAGCCACCCTCGGATTTCATCACACGGGCTACCGCATCATCGATCAGTGTATAGAAATAGGTAATTCCTGCCGCATCAAATTTCTCTTTGTACTCTGCATCAAAGATCTCCTGGAAAATATCTTTAAATGTATGATCGTATTTTTTGGAAATCGTGTCTTTGGTCGCAAACCAGAGATCCTGCTTGGTATCCAGCGCATAATTAAAACAGCTTCTTGCAAAACTCTCGATGGAGTTGCACAGGTTGTGCTGTCCCTGAACCACGCCTGCACCGGTAAAGTTGTGGATCAGCTCTCTGGTCTCGGTTCCGTCCTCCGCGGTGTAAACAAGTTCGCATTTTCCGGCACCCGGGATCTTCATCTCACTTGCTTTGTAGACATCGCCATAGGCATGACGGGCGATCGTGATCGGTTTTTTCCAGTTTTTGACACATGGCTCAATGCCTTTTACCACGATCGGTGCACGGAATACGGTTCCATCTAACAGTGCACGGATCGTTCCGTTCGGACTCTTCCACATTTCTTTGAGGTTGTACTCTGTCATACGAGCAGCGTTTGGAGTGATGGTCGCACATTTTACTGCAACACCGTATTTTTTAGTCGCATTGGCAGAATCGATCGTCACCTGATCATTGGTCTCATTTCGATGCTCTAACCCTAAGTCATAATATTCTGTATTTAACTCAATATATGGCTCTAACAGTTCCTCTTTGATCATTTTCCAGAGGATCCTGGTCATCTCATCTCCATCCATCTCTACCAAAGGGGTTGTCATTTTAATTTTTTCCATAATTGCTCCTTTCAATCTCCAAATACTTTGTCCCAGCCATGCATGTCAATATTGTGCATGGTATTCATCATATGCTCATTTGCCAGTTTTTCTGCCGAAACGGCATCATGCTGTTTCAGTGCTTCTACAATTTTGCGGTGTTCACTGTTAGAGTTGCCCGCGCGCTCATTATCTGCCAGCGTGATCTTTCTCACACGCTGTAAATAATGATGAAAGTCACCCAGAATACGTTTGATTTCCCTGCTTCCGGATGCGTTATATAAAATTTCGTGGAAACGGTTATCCAGCTCTAAAATCTGTTCTGAATTTCCCTTTGCCACATGAAAATCTGAAAGATAGATATTTTCCTCTAATTCGTCTAACTGTTCTTTCGTGATATTTTCCGCTGCCCATTTGGCACACAGCCCTTCCAGTCTGGAACGGATCTCATAGATATCCCGAATATCTTTTCTGGAAATACCCACAACATAGGCTCCCTTATTCGGAATGATCGTGACAAGCCCTTCTAATTCAAGCTGTCTTAATGCCTCCCGCACAGGAGTACGGCTCACTCCCAGTTCCTCGCCGATCGTCTTCTCTTTTAATTCCTCGTCCGGCGCATATTTCCCGGAAAGGATATTTTCACGCAGAATACGAAAGACACGGGAACTTAATGAATAATTGTCATCTCCCATCGTACTGTTCATCCCCCTATGACTGTAACGTAATATTTAATTTTTTACAGCACTTATTGATCTCTTCTACTAATTCTTTATCGGTCAAAACAGTAACTCGTCCTTCTTCGTATTGTTTGTCGACCCATTTTTTTACCATAACAACAAGTTCTGAATTTTTATCGACACCCTGCTCTTTTTTCAGATGATAGTAGGTGTTGATCCAGTGTGCAATACCTGCAAGACCGGAAGTATTGGATACAGATACCAGTGGTGGTCTCTTTAAGAATTTGTCCGTATCGAAGATATTGTAAATCTCCTCATTCTTTAACAGTCCGTCTGCATGGATGCCGGCTCTGGTCACGTTGAAATTACTTCCAACAAATGGTGTACGTTCCGGCTGCACATATCCGAGTTCTTTTTCAAAATACTCTGCCAGTTCTGTGATAACAGTGGTATCCATGCCGTCCAATGTTCCCTTCAACTGGGCATACTCAAATACCATTGCCTCAAGCGGTGTATTTCCGGTACGCTCTCCAATACCAAATAAAGAACAGTTGACTCCGCTGGCGCCATAAAGCCATGCGGTTGTGGAGTTGTTTACTGCCTTGTAGAAATCATTGTGTCCATGCCACTCGATCAGTTCGGATGGTACACCTGCATGTGTGGTCAGACCATAAATGATACCCGGCACGCTTCGAGGGATCACGGCACCCGGGAAGTTGACTCCATATCCCATGGTATCACAGGCACGGATCTTGATCGGGATCTTATATTCTTCCATCAGTTTCATCAGTTCTACGCAGAACGGGATAACAAAACCGTAGATATCGGATCTTGTGATATCTTCCAAGTGGCAGCGTGGGCTGATACCGGTCTCTAAGCACTCACGGATCACGCTTAAATAAAGGTTCATAACCTCTCTTCTTGTCATCTTCATCTTATAGAAGATGTGATAATCAGAACAGCTTACCAGAATACCGGTCTCACGCAGTCCGATATCTTTTACCAGCTGGAAATCCTGTTTGCTTGCACGGATCCAGCTCGTTACCTCCGGGAATTTGTAACCTCTCTCCAGACATTTATAAACTGCGTCACGGTCTTTTTTACTATATAAGAAGAATTCACTCTGGCGGATCAGTCCTTTTGGTCCGCCTAATTTATGCAGATAATCGTAGATCGTCACGATCTGTTCGGTCGTATAGGGTGCTCTGGACTGCTGTCCATCACGGAATGTCGTGTCTGTGATCCAGATATTTTCCGGCATATTATGTGGCACGATCCTGTCATTGAACGCAATCTTTGGTATCTCTTCATACGGGAATAAGTTATGGAATACATTCGGTTTCTCGACATCCGCCAGCTGGTAGAAATGTTCCTCTAACTGCAGCAGATTTGTTTTTTTATTCATTACAACTTCTCTCATGTCTTCTTTCATTACACTAATCTCCTTTTCCCTGTGCCGATTATGTGTCTTTACGCTCATCTGCATAAATAATCAAATCTTCGCATATTCTTGCGGTATAATTGTATACAATCATACTTGTTATGTTAAACTATACACGATTCTGATATTTTGTCAATGAATAAAATTTTATATTTTATATAACTTACTGTTATGTACTCACTGTTTTTTCCGCAGGGCAATACTGATGATCTGTTCTTTATCACGGTAAATGGTATAGGATTTGTAATCAAAGGCTGCGATTGCCTCCTCAGCCGCTTTCCAGATTGCCTTCCGGGTTTCCGGATTTTTCTGAACGAAATCCGGAGACTCTTCCAGTTTGGTCGATGCAATCCTCAATACATATGCTTTTTCCGTATCCTCGATCACAGCTACAATCTTATAGGTTCCCACACATACCCGATACGCCTCCAAAACCAGGCGGAGCATAAACGCCATCTCATTCATCTGCGTCGGTTCAACCGGCTCTTTGGTGTTCTTTTTCATCTGAAATGCCATGCCCTCATCCGGATGATGGTATTCGGACTGCAGACTTGCCTTGCAGGTTTCATATATGCCATCGGAATCGATCAGCGTACTTACATAAGTCTCTAATAACCAGCCAAACCACTGCTTGAGTGCTGCTTCCATGGATGGTTCCATCCCGCTGTTTTCCAGATTGGTTGCGATCACACGCTCGATCACACTCTGCATCCTGCGATAGGTCAGTAAGCGTTCTCTCCAGGATGCCTCCAGTTTCTTTAAATCTCCTTCGGTTGCAAACAATCCCAGGTTGACATCCTCTTCTTCTTTTTTCATCTTTTCGCAGACACGCTTGTATGCAATGCTGGCATTGATCGGTGACAACAGATCATCTGCCACACGGCATGGCTTGATGATCACTTTATAGGTTTTACACTGGTTCATACAAGCAATCGTGGATACGACCTTATCCGGGCTTGTCATTGCCACACGGATCGTATCCGGCGAGATCATCTCGATCATTGTAAAAAGTTCTGCCCCCGTCATCACTGCCAGATCCAGCGAACTGATAAAAACGTCTACCTTTCTGCTCTCTACTATCTCTATTGCATGCTCCGGAGAAGCAGTCAGTTCATATTCAAAATCCCGGTCTACCGATTCCAAAATAGCACATATGCTGTCAGCATTTACCTCTTCTGGTTCTACAATTACAACAAAGCTCATATCTGTTCCCTCCATCCTGCTATTCCTCATTCGATGTTCTACTCCTAGCATACCAAATTCCAACCCATATCACAATATTTTTCAAAATAAAGTAACACATCTTACCGGGGCACATATGATACAGTGTAAGAAAATTTTGGAGGTAAAAACATGAGTGATTTAGCTGCAACAAACTGTGGTGGTGGATGTTCTTGTAATGAAGGAGGATGCGGATCTATTCTCTGGATCATCCTGTTATTATGCTGCTGTGGCGGTAACAACGGTATCTGCGGTGGAAACAACGGCTGTGGAAATGACTGTCTCTGGATCATCATCCTTTTATTCTGCTGTGGCGGATGTGGCAATAACAACGGATGTGGTGGCTGCTTCTAGTTAAAAAAAGGCTCATCGTTCTAAAAGAAAGGGTATCGCAGATGCGGTACCCTCTTTTTAACTGCGCGGACGTTGATATGCGCCCTTTTGCTTTTGTTTTTCCTGCTGCTTTTGCAATATCTTTTCATAAACCCTGCACTCTTTCGGCACTTTTCTTTTTCTGACACATTCTTCATCTATTTCATATACGCTGTTTCCTTCAATCACAAGCATATCGGTTTCTCCTTTCTTCCCCCTGTTCTATCTTATGTACCGGTTGTCATAAAGAACCTTTTCCCAACATAAACTATAAGAAAAAGGGCGATCCCGGAGGTTCTAATGGAAGAAAACGTACTGACACCATTTGACCATATGACCCAGACGAGACAACTTCAAATGTTAAAAACAGCCGTTCCGTATATGAAAGGCGACCAGAAAAAACAGTTTGCCATTCTGATCAAATACATGGAACTGCAAAATACCATTCAGGTTTTTTCCGAAGAGGAAAAAGTATTATCGATGTGTTCGGTCAGCGAAGAAGAAAATCCCACCCTTTCCATGCTCAATGAGATCCGTAAATTCTGTTCTCCAAAAGAATTAGAGACACTGGATATGATGACGAATCTTCTTTCTGTCATGGAAACCTATGAAACCATTTTTGCCTAAAAGGAAGGATCTGTTATGGATTATAATTTTTTGAACAACAACCCGATGTTAAAGAATATGTCCCCGGAAAAATTGCAGTTTCTTATGAATTTTGCCGGAAGTAAGAAGCCTACCGATATCAAAGATATGATGCCGTTTTTGCTCGGCACGATGAATTCTGCCAAAGAAAAAAATATCCAGTTTACTGCACCGGAAACAGAACTGCTCGTTCAGATCTTAAAGCAGAACATGTCTGAAGAAGAAGCTGCCAAAGCAGATAAGATCATAAAACTCATGCAAAACAGACGGCGCCAATAACGGTGCCGTCTGTCTTTTCTTTTACCAGATGGAAGCCACATTTACTTCCAGTACCTTATCGATCGGTGCAGATGTCTTTCCAATGCCGTCTGTACCTTCAAAATATTTTTCACTTGCCGATTCAAATAAAACATAGAGATTATCCCCCACGATCGCCACTTCCTCCGAACAGGGCGGCATCTCCACCTTTACGGACGGACTGTTTGGCTTTTTATTTAAGGCAAGAAGTGAACTGTATACTTTTAAATAGGAAGAATTGTTTCTGCCGTAGGAAGTACTTAAATATACGGCTCCGTTCTCATCAAAGTCGATTCCCTGTACTTTATTTGGAATGCGATAAGTACTCAGTGCCGTGAGCTGATCCAGTTCATCGTCATAGCGGTAAGATACCATCTGTGAGTCAAAAAAGCGGGTATGCGTTGCGACCCAGATACGTCCACCATAACAGGTAATACAGGACGGCACATTATCCAATGCGTATTCATCAGATAATGCAGAAGCATCAATACAATATCCCGGTGCATCCTGTGCGATCTTTAAAATATATTCGTACGGGATGCGCTCTAACGTATTGGAATTGGAATGACAGATCCAGACATTTTCTCCATCAAAGGCGATCCCTCCGAGGTGGCTTGACTTTTTCATCCCAAGGGTAACCAGATATGCACCACTTGCTCTGTCAAATACCATCAGAGAACCTAATTTCTGGCGGTTTTCTGAATACGAAGTCAGCAGCAACAGATCCGGCGTAAAACAGATGCCCTGAAGACACTGGCTGGAACTGCTGATCAGATTCTCCTTAAAATCTTTTTCTCTCGTGGATGGCATTCCAGGGATTGTCACATCGTCTAAAAACGCATAATTGCAGTCTTTTAGTTCTTTCTGATTGTTTCCAAGTGCCTGATTGGTCTGATAAGAGTACATCTGTACGCTGTAATTATTGTCAATGACTTTGGTCCATTTTGCAAACAAAACCATATTGGCTGCATTTTCCTCGTTGATCTCGCTGATCTTCTGTGTATAATTGCAGTCGCTGTACCACCCTGCAAAATTGTAGCCAGGACGGATCGGCACATCCAGCTGCACCGGAAGTTCCTCTGGTAGGATCTCCGTCTTGTTTTCGTTGCTGTTCGTACCACCGTTTAATTCGTAGACCAGATGATAAACGGATGGGTCTTCTCCCATAAACAGATCCAGTCCGCCAGAGAGATCATTCTCTGAGATTGTTTCTCTGTAGCTCATCTCAATGTTATGGGCGCGGATGATCTGAGGATCGTTGATCAGAAAAACAAATACATATAAAACTGCAAATAATACTTTATAAATCCGTGTATTTTTTAAGATCTGCATGTTTTTCTCCTTTCTCACTCAGCTCATCCGCGTTTACCAGTTACATTTCCTATTCTCTTCTAGCTTTCGCTCTTTTCTACTTTTGATGCTCTTGCTGCAATTTCTCTCTCCTGGATATCCGATGGAGTCTGTTCGTATCTGGCAAATTCATAAGAGAAAGTACCGCTTCCTCCTGTCATGGAACGTAAATCTGTATTGTAACCATACAGTTCCATATAAGGAACATCTGCCACGATCTCCTGATATCCGCCATCCACCGGATTCATGCCAAGCACTCTGCCCCGTCTCTTGTTCAGATCTCCCATGACATCTCCGGTGTATTTATCCGGTACCAGCACTTTTAAGGTTGCGATCGGCTCTAATAAAACCGGAGAAGCTTCCAGAATACCTTTCTTGAATGCTCCACGTGCTGCCACTTTAAATGCCATCTCGGAAGAGTCAACCGGATGATAAGAACCGTCATACAAAACAGCTTTTACGCCGACAACCGGGTAGGCTGCCATCGGGCCTTTCTGGACTCCTTCCTGGATTCCTTTTTCCACTGCCGGGAAATAATTTTTCGGAACCGCACCTCCGACAACGATCTGTTCGAATACATACGGCTGTTCGAGATCACCGGAAGGTTCAAATGTCATCTTTACATGTCCATACTGTCCATGTCCACCGGACTGTTTTTTGTATTTGTACTCCACGTCCGCTTTCTTGCGGATGGTCTCGCGAAATGCTACCTTGGGCTTGCTCAGCTCAATTTCTACTTTGTAACGCTCCAATAATTTGCTTGCTGCAATTTCCAGATGCTGATCTCCCATGCCATATAACAGGGTCTGACCATTTTCACTGTCGTTGACTGCCTTCAGAGTCAGATCTTCCTGCATAAGTTTCTGCAATGCCTGAGAGATCTTATCCTCATCGCCTTTATTGACCGCTTTGTATCTCTTGTATGTATAAGGTGTTGAGATCGAGGTGCGGATATAAAGGATCGGGTTTGCCTTTGTGGAAAGGGAATCGGTTGTCTGTGCACTGGTTAATTTGGCAAGCGCTCCGATATCACCTGCATGAAGTTCTTTGACCTCTTCTGCTTTATTGCCCCGCAATACATATAATTTTCCGATCTTTTCTTCCGTATCCCTGTGATGGTTATAAAGCACATCATCCGTTTTGATGACACCGGAATTAACTTTTATTAAGGAATATTTTCCGATGAACGGGTCCACGATCGTTTTGAATATATATGCGGATTTCGGTTTTGCAAAATCATAATCTGCTGCGTAAACTTCATTGGACTTTGCATTGATACCTGTGCAGGAACGTTTCTCCGGGCTTGGCAGATATTTTACGATATCAACCATCAGGGTATACATACCGCGTGCCAGCAGGTTAGAACCCATCAATACCGGTACGATGCTGCCATCAGATACATTAACTCGCAGTGCCTGTCGGATCTCATCTTCAGAAAACTCCTCGCCGTTAAAGTAACGGTCCATAAACTCCTCACTGGTCTCGGCAACCGCTTCCATGAGTGCCTCTCTGCAGATACCAAGGTTTTCTTTGGAGTAATCCGGAACTTCTGTTTTTTCTACATCGCCACTGTCCGTCCATCGTTTTGCTCTCTGCTGTAATACATTGACATATCCAACAAACTTGCCGTTTTCACGGATCGGTAAATGGAACGGTGCGATCCGCTTTCCATATAACTGCTGCAGATCCTCTACCACCTGACGGTAACTTGCCTCGTCAATATCCATATCTGTTACAAATACCATACGCGGCAGATGATATTTCTCACATAACTCCCATGCTTTCTGGGTGCCGACCTCAATGCCTGCCTTGCCGGAAACAACGATGATCGCTGCATCGGCTGCGCTGACTGCTTCCTCTGTCTCTCCTACAAAATCAAAATAACCTGGCGTATCTAAGATATTGATCTTCGTATCGCCCCAGATGATCGGAACAACCGATGTGCTGATCGAGAACTGGCGTTTTATCTCTTCCTTGTCATAGTCACTGATGGTATTTCCATCTGCAACTTTTCCCATACGCGTTGTCATTCCTGCAAGATAAGCCATTGCTTCTACAAGACTTGTCTTGCCGCATCCCCCATGTCCAAGTAAAACCACATTACGAATCTTGTCAGTTGTGTAAACATTCATAGTAAAATCCTCCTGTATTTTGTTGTACTTGTGTTGCTGTATGGTTATATTTTACTAAATTTTTCTGATTTTTACAACTTATTTATTCATTTTTACTAACTATATTTACAATAGCATAGCATTGTTTATATATTATGTATGCTTTTTAAATAATTTATAACCTTTTTAGGATGATGTTTACACAAAGTTCATATTTTATCCATATCTGTCTTGTTTTGTTGTATTTCTTTCCCGGATTGCTTTTTATTTTTCCGCAACTTTTACACTTTAAAGTGTTGACTTTTCATATCAAAATGTCTATGATATTGTAGTACGAAGGTATTTACGATGCTAACATGGAGGATTCGAATGTCACTTAATAAAATAGGGTTTATCGGACTTGGTCTGATCGGCGGGTCGATTGCAAAGAAGCTGCGTTCTCTGCACCCAAACCTCACGATCATTGCCACTTCCGGCCACGAAACAACGATTCAGAACGCATACGAAGAACGTCTGATCTCCAATCAGACATTATGTAAGATCGAGGATTTTAAAGATTGTGATTACATATTTTTATGTACTCCGGTTCAGAAAAATATTGAATATTTACGTCAGTTAAAAGATGTGATCTCTTCCGATTGCATCATTACCGATGTTGGAAGTGTTAAAACAGAGATCCACCGCGAGGTCATCGCGCTTGGATTAGAAGAACATTTTATCGGCGGTCATCCCATGGCAGGCTCCGAAAAGACCGGTTTATCAAACGCAACCGACTCTCTTTTGGAAAATGCCTACTATATTATTACGCCTACCGCACACACATCCGACGAAAAATTACAGGAATTTACCGAACTCGTTAAGTCTTTAGATGCGATCCCGATGGTTCTCGACTATGAGCTGCACGACTATGCCACTGCTGCCATCAGCCATCTTCCCCACATCATCGCCTATAGTCTCGTCAATCTTGTGCGGGAATCCGATGATGCAAACGGCACTATGAAAATGATCGCCGCCGGTGGGTTCAAAGACATTACCCGTATCGCGTCCTCCTCCCCCATCATGTGGGAAAACATCTGTCTCTCCAATCAGGAGCAGATCTTAAAATTGATGGACAGCTATATCAAGGTACTCTCTGAAACCAGAAATGACATTGCCGCTAAAAACGGGGCTGTGCTTATGGAACAGTTTACTGCTGCAAAAGACTACCGCGATTCGATTGCCATTACGAATAAAGGTGCCCTTAAAACGGTCTACGAGCTGTATCTTGATCTGCCGGATGAGGCGGGCAGTATCGCTACGATCGCTACGATTTTAGCGAGCAATAATTTAAGCATTAAAAACATCGGCATTATCCATAACCGTGAATTTGAGGATGGTGTTTTGCATCTGGAAATGTATGATGAAACCTCTCTTGCTTCGGCAGTCACATTGCTGAAAAAACATCAGTATACGATCTATGAGAGGTAGATAAGGGGACGAAAAAAAGAAACGGCAGTTTGCCGTTTCTTTTTTGTTACCTAACCTCTTGTTTTATAGGCTCTTTCAGTATTTTCCATTGTCCTTTCTGACTGCTTCCTTCCCTATCCAACACATGTTTTTCTTTCAATTTCGTTGTATAATACTTCACACGGGCAAGTGTCCCCCCCAACATTTCTGCCATTTCCTGTTGTGTAATTCTCGGCTGTTTTTGGATAAGCATAAGGATTTCCCGTTCTTCCTCACTGCTTAACAATTCTTTCATATCTTGGATAGCTTGGTCTGTTTCTTGGATAGCCTGGTCTGTTTCTTGGATAGCCTGGTCTGTTTCTTGGATAGTTTGGTCAGTCACTTGATTTAAACGATATAACTCTACTCGAAACATATTATCAAATACCTGCACATTAGGAACTGGTAACCCATACTCGGATGCAGCATTCAATATTCTCTGAATCCCACTTCCCCATGCCTCAACCAAGCCCATCTGACTAAATATATTGGCAATTCCTTTATTTCGGATCTTAGAATGACCACTCATCAGTTCCTCGTAAGTCAGTCCATTGTACAATCCACCTGGTGAAGTTACCTCCAAACGATCATCGTAAATCGCCACTTGAACACAGGCTTCATCCATAAAGTTACGATGACAATGGCGTTAATTATCATTTCACGAATTGCTTCCGGTGGCAGTTCATAGTTTTCATTTCTTACCAATCCTTTTATTATTGTCCTCAGCCGGATATTTCGCAGCACAAAATCTACCGCCTCTTCAATCTGTTTATAAACAGGTCCGACAAACTCGCGCTTATCCAAAAACATCGTTCGATCGTTTCCCTTGAATACCGCACACTGGGTTTTAGAAAACGAAAAATATTCCGAAGTCAGCAATACATACGCATTTGTTGCAAGCAGCCTGCCTTCATCACTTTGTTTCAGTATTTTCCAATTAATAAGTTGCTCCGTTTTTACCGAATGTTCTGTCATACCTGCTTTTTTACGAAAATCTTCAATATCCTTACAAAGCTGCTCTGTTGCATGCTCTGTGACCGGATATCCAATACAAATCAATTCATCCCATGAAATGCGGGCACCTTCCATCTCTAATTCCTTAATCTTTTCCGGAAATGCAAGTCTTGATGTCCCTGCAACACGAACATAGATACCATTCTCTTTTCCTTTTGATTTCAAATAATATGGTCGGTTCTTTCCTGCCTTTACTGTTATCACTATAACTGTTTTTCCATCCATCGTCTGTGGTTCAATATCAGGTATAATCTGCGGCACACACGAATCTGAAACAGCATTGGCAATGCTATCCATCATTTGAAACAACTCACTATTATCTACTCCAACTACCTCATGTGTTTTATCATCCACTCCGATGATCAGCTTACCTCCCTGTGTATTTGCAAAGGCAATTAGCGTCTTCATATATTTTTCGCTTTTATTCGGAATCGTTACCTTATATTCAATATTTTTTGTTTCGCCAGAAAGCAGTGAAACTTCTGCCATAGCAACCCTCCTAATTTATATCATAGCAACATTATGCCATACATATCGCTTACGTTCTATGGAAATTCTGTCTTTTTTATACAAATTTTATTCTTGTTAAAAGTAAGTGTATCTCCTATCATTCATTCTCTTTCCGACAACAGTTCCACCCATGCCACCTCATATCCTGCATTTGCCGCTACCCGCTGCGATGCCAGATTCGACATGCTTGTTCCATAATACGGGACCTTTCCCTGTTCTAAGATGTCCTGTGTGATCAGTGATACCAGTTTGGTAGCAATATGCCTTCCTTCCGCTTCTTTTGCCACATTGATCCCAATCTGCCAGAAATATGGGCTGTCTGCACTTGCACCTGCCATGCCGATGATCTCTTTCTCCTGCACTGCCGCCACACCCAGCATATCCGGTGTTTTTTCATCAAAACAAAATGCTTCATCAAACCGCGCATCCCCCTCAAACTGTTTGATCTCCTCTTCCTGATAACGTCTGATCGTAACATCACAGTCATATTTTTTTACTTCTCTTTCCGGCAGGAAAAACGGATGTGCCGTTTTTAATCTGTAACCATACGGTTTTAAAATGGAATCCAACGTTCTGAAATTTGCAACATCCATAAACCATGCCCCGGAATGGGTTTCATATTTTTTCTGGCACGCTTCCACGATCTCTTTTTTGCCAGTAAAAAGTAATTTTCCATTTACAACTGCCACTTTTAGGGCACACGCGTCCTGTTCTTCAAATCTGCGTCTGCCCTCCAGTTCGTGGTATTCTATAAAATGAGAATACGGATCTGCAACTTCTTCCGCGGTGCAGCAATAATCCAGTGCAAGCTGCTTATATAACATGTTTTTCAAATCTTTTTTCTCATACATAGCTCAATTTCTTCCTTCTTTATAATGAACCAGATCATATGGATAATATTGTGTATCGCGCAGCTGCGCATCGTCTATTTTCAAGATTTTTGCAACTGCGCCTGCCTCAAAACTCCAATATCCATAGTAGATATTCTGTTTGCTTTTATGTGCTATCTGCCTGAAATAAAACTCCCAGAGAAATCATCTTCAGATTTTTATTATAATATTCCGGTTCCCAGACCTTCTCCCTTTCAGCTGCCAAATCCAGATATGCCTCTTCCAATGAGGCTAAGTCATCCCCTTTCGAATATCGGGCGATCAGTATTCCAAGTTTTAAATCATGTATTTTGTATTTCACGGGAAATATCCGATCTTCCCTTACCTCTCCGTTTTCCAGTTTGTCGGAAAACTTTTTTACTCTTGCCAGATCCTCTTTTATAAATGTGTTAAAATATTTGATGTCCTTTCTTTTATCTCTCATAGTAATTCCCTTGCTCTTTTATTCAAATTCTTTAGTTTCAATAATTTTCTTCAAACGTTCCAACTACTCTAATTTTACAGTTTCTCTAAATAACACTTTTTATGACTCTCCGAATATTTGTCAAACCATTCCTGCATCCAAATTCTTATTATGTTATTCGAAAGATACTCTATCTTCCTCATTTGGTTTGATGCTTTCAAATAATCTCGACCATCATCATACTGGGTTCCAATCATCAATTCAGAATCCTGAAAAGCAGATAATTCATTAAATATTGTTTTATTTTTTTGATACAATTCATATTTATCAGGACATTCTTCTTTTAAAAGAGCAGGGATACTGGGATATATATATTTATCATCCGGAGAAGTTGCAAAATAGGCAACTATTTTACCATCTATAGGATTTACATATACATGATTAAAAAAATCAATATCTATTATGCTTCCATGAATAACACCACTTCCTCCAACCTGCCTGATTTTCAAAGATAATTCATACATATATTCTAAAAAAGGCATTGTCGCATTAATTAAAAGATCACAATATTCGCTCATATTTTCATAATAATAATCTATATCTTGTATCTCTAAATTTTTAACCTGGAAACCATCAAGTAATTGTAACTTTCCAGATTTACCCTTTGTCAAAAATAAATATTTTCCATCTTTTTTTAGCATGGTAATCTGTATATCTCTATGCGATTGGCAAGAAATATACATGCATCTCAAAAACAAATAATAAGTATCTCTATCTATTTCATAGATTCCATCCTCATATTCCGCAAATAAGTCTTTTTGGGGCGAAAAACAAATAGATTTTAACTCAAGATATTTCTTCTTTCCATATCCTATTTGATTATCAGCTATTATTGTCTCTTTTTCATTTCTAATAAAACAATTACTATGAGTATGTCCATAAAAGTATGTCCATTTACTATTATACTCTCCATTTCCACTCCAATCTTCTTTTGGCATATGAGACAATATAATAATTGGTTCTTTCTTAGCAATATCCAACATTCTTTTATATCCATCTAAAAATTTTAATGTTCTTTCTTTTTCATCTTCTATATTAGTTATTCCATTTCTATAAATATTACCATTTACCGAATTAAATTTCTTATTAAAATACGCAAATCCAGTTCCGCCATATATAGCTAAACAACTATCATGTATTTTCTCTTTTATTTTATCATTTTTCATTTTATATAATTCTTCATTTTTAACAATCTCAATATCGCTAATAAAAAGAGAGTTAGAAAAATGATTCGTTTTAAATAGTAACAAATCATTTTCTAAAAAGAAAATGTTATTTTCTTTCATAACTTTTCTAAGCATTACCAAGTTACTATCTTTATCCAAATCCCAGTATTCATGATTTCCTAATACATATACAATCTTCCCTATATATTGATTTCGTAATTCTTTAAAAAAAATTTTTACTAATGTGACAGTCGAAGCTACATCGCCAGCAATCAAAAGAACATTGCGTCCAAACCCATCACAATTATAAGTTTCCCAAAAAGAAGCAGTCTTACTACATGAAATATTATATTTTGTAAACATGTCATCTAATAATTTTCTAATATACTTCCTAGCTGATTTATCACTAATATCTACTGTTCCAAATTCATTTTCAATTCTATGTTCTAAATGGATGTCAGATATATAACATATGTTAAAATATTCCTTCTCGCACAAAGTCGGCATTGTCATGTTATTATTTTTAAGGGAATATTCCATTAAATTGTCACTTTTGATTTCATCCTTTTGTTCAATATCAAGCGTATAATTCTGTTCTTCTTTCATTTTTCCTCTTCTTTCATTTTCTTATATGTGCCAGCATTAATTCAAATCATTAAATGGGGAATCGCAAAGAGAGATGTTTATTATATATCTTCATTTAATAGTAAGAATGCCTCTATCGCTTCCTGTCCAGAACATTCATTAACCTTTTTATAATAACGTACTTTATGGTACGACAGCCCTAGCGAAAGTATGCAATTTCGCTCTGATTTATACCACTTTCCATGAAACTCAAAAGAATACCTATTCTTTCCTATAACAGCCTCTTTTGCTGGTATTCCTTTTCTTATATTTCCTTGTGCCGTCGATTGATTAACCCCTGATGCTCTACAAGCTGCCGCGACTGACTCATACGACTGCACCCCAATTGTTGTTTTCTTAGGCGGTTTTCCTGGCATCTGTTTCGGCGTTTTTAATGCCTGCTCTAAGGATATATTATATTTTTTCATTCGGGTGAGTGTCCTCGATGATGTCGTTCCATACGCTGCCGCTGCCTCACTCAATGTTTCATATTGCACTCCATCTATATTAACTTTTCTTTTTTTCGGCATTGCTTCCCACTTCCTCATTATCTATATTTTTTCCTATTATAATAATAATTTATTTTTATTATTATATCAATATTTATTTAATTAAATTTTATTTGCTATTGCTTTCGGCAATACTTTCTGTGTATAGAACAATCTCCTCATTGTTCCGCATATTATTTTCTCCACACCCAATTACACATATATTGACTACTCCGCATACAATCATCTCTGCTATTTTTTCTTCTTTTCATACGACTTTTTCCAATTCTGTACCTTTTTCTTTTATTAAAACCGGTTCGTACATAGCAAAATCAATTATAAGCCCTTTTTGTTTAGGCTTTTCCCTCTTGGCTTGTTTCCCCCGATTTGAAAAATAAAATACATTATATAAGACTTTTATCCCAACAGAAGAAGATATTGAAAATGTCTATGTCTCCTCCCCCCAAATACATACAACCAAATAGTCCAATCTCTGATTACCAATTTGATAATCAGAGTTGAGTTTTCTTTATTCAATAACATTGTATACAACTTGCGCCTTGACAACAACATTCCTAAATATAAAATCTTCTTACAGATAGAAGAGTTGCAACTTGTTCATTTTGTGTTTTCATTCCCAGCACACCATGAAATAGTAAAAAATCACATATTAAGATCACGCATTTCAACTCCGTAGAGGGTGTTATAAATATATATGCCTCTGTAAAAAGAACCTCTCTCGTATCCTCTTTCAAAAAACCTGTATTACTGTTTGTCACAGAGACCTATTATGAGTATTTTACAGAATTAATAACACATACTCTATTCGATATCAGTTCACAATTACCATTTGAAGCCACTTTTCATACAGCGCAATTATATATCTCTTTACAATTTTACATTTGCAACACTATTATGCAATCTTCACTTTTTTCTTTTCGATTTTATCAATATAAATCCTGGTTTTCTTCTGTTTTCTTTTGAAGCAGAGCCTTCTTGGGATAAATAACATATTTTGTCCCACCTCTTTATAAGATGATAAAAACTCCTTTCTAACCAATGCTTTTAATAATAACCTATTTTCTTCTATAGCATCTACCTTCGGATTTTGCCCTTTAAATGCATCTAAAATTGACTTTTCACAACACAATCCAAGGTATTCTTGGGTTTCTTTTAAATTTAAATACATTGTTTGAGATGCCAATAACTTTTTCTTATTTGCACTTGTAGCATCATTGCATTTCATGATATAGTTCAAAATTTCATGTGGCAACTCAAAGTGCATTGTTATTACATCCGTTATATATAACTAATCATATATGCGGCTAAATTAGCCATAAATTTTTTGCTAATGTTATTTTATCAATAAAACATTACTATTTTAGATGTAGCCTAAACTCAGCTTCTAAAAAAATCATAAAGTTATTGCATATTTGTAACCATCTGTATATAGTATAAGTAGTAGACAGGCTATATGCCTGTCATGTGGGCTGACACAAAAATCCGAATTTCTTTCCGGACTTCGGGTGCCGGACAGTTGACTGGCAACAGAAAAACCAGCATTTCTTATCGGACTTCGGGTGCCGATCCGTTGGCGGACAACAGAAAAATCAGTCTCAAAAGGAGGGTGTCATCTGCTACGGCAGGGGAACCTTCCTTTTAAATTTCTAAAAACATTCTCACATAAGGATTCTCTCTATGAACAAATCAGAAGCAATCAACATGATCAGCAACTGCGCTAAAACGTACAAAAAATATCTGGATGGCAATCAAATTGTTTTTGTGTACCGTGATGAACGAAATCATGCTGACTACACAGAAGTCAAATTTCGTTCTTATAACTTCCTACATTTTACAGGAGTGTCTCTCAGAAAAGGCTTAACTGCAAATGATTTCTATCGTTTTGCATTAAACAATCGATTAAGCGAACATGATTTTTCTTTTAAAAATAATCACACAACTGAGCTAAAATTAAATGTGCTTGATACTATTATGAATATTGATACAAAAGCAAGAATGATTGGCAATTATGCCGGGCCCCATTTGGATCTTTATACAGAAAAAGTTACCGGCACAACCACCGCCTGTCTTGGTCTCATTGAAAAAGACGGATACTACATTCCAAACAGCGTACTAAGCGAAGATATCCGTTCCATCGTACCAAGACCACCTGGAAAAATATTTGCCATATTTAAAAAAGATATCCGCTGTCCTCTATACACACAGCTTACTTATAAAAGTCAATCTATCGAAATTACAAAAAAATGTCTTCCTACAGCACTCCTGGCTTCCATAGAGCCTTCCCTGTTGGAATACAAAAAGTAACCCATCCCTCTGCATCTTCATCCAATTTCCCATCCCACATCACACAGCCGTCACATTCCACCCCTACAATACAATCATCAAGAGAAAAGGAGTGACACAAACATGAAATATCAAAAAGTTCTATTATGTCTCGCACTGACCGGAGCACTTTTATTTACCGGATGCGGTGCTACCAATAATCCAAAAGAAAACACAACCGTTTCCGCTGAACTTAGCACGGAAGCAGAAACAGCAAATGATAAAACATCTACAGAAAACGCAGAAGGCACAACGGTAACCGGAATGGTTTCTTCCGTTTCCGATACCGAACTTACTATCGCCTCTATGCCGGAAAATGCACAGGGCGAAAAACCGGGTGAGCCACCGACAGATGGCAATTCCAACGGTTCTTCCGACAGTTCTTCTGATAGACCAGGCGAGCCGCCAACAGATGCTGATTCCAATGGATCTGACAGTTCTTCCGACAAACCGGGTGAACCGCCGACAGATAGCAATTCTGATGGTTCCGACAGTTCTTCCGATAAGCCAAACGAGCCACCCACAGGCGGCAATGGTTCCGGCGATCAGGCTGGCGGAGCACCGGATATGAGTAATCTGGAAACACAGACCATTCCGCTGACCGACACGACCACCGTTTTGGATAAAGACGGAAACGAAACCGATCTGTCCGCTTTATCTGAGGGTGTCATGGTCACTGTTACTTTAGATGACTCTGGAAATGCACTTACTATTACAATCTCTGACCCATCCAACATGCAGACAGGAGCCGCCCCAGGCGGCTCTTCTGCCCCTGCTTCCTATACTGCAGCAAACACCTATACAGAAGATACTGAGGTTTCCGGCGAAACCTTTACCTCTACCGGCACGGATGAAAACGCCATTCTGGTAGACGAAGGTGCCAATGTTTCCTTATCCGATATCACTTTAAACCGCGAATCCTCCGACAGTACCGGTGGTGACAACTCCAGTTTTTATGGTGTTGGTGCAGGAATTTTAGCACTGGACGGAAATCTGACGATTGCAGACAGCAACATTGAGACCGATGCAGCAGGTGCAGCAGGTATCTTTGCCTATGGCGATGGCAATGTAACCGTATCCGATACCACCATTTCCACCAAACAGGATACTTCCGGCGGTATCCATGTAGCAGGCGGCGGTACCCTGACAGCAAAAAACCTGACCGTTACAACAGAAGGCGCCTCTTCTGCAGCGATCCGAAGTGACCGTGGCGGCGGTACCCTGGATGTTACCGGAGGTTCCTACACCTCAAATGGTTCCGGTTCTCCTGCCGTTTACTGTACTGCTGATATCAGCATAGCAGATGCAGCCCTGACTGCAACCGCTTCTGAAGCAGTCTGCATTGAGGGATTAAATTCCTTAACCCTTAAAAACTGCGACCTTACCGGAGATATGCCGGAAAACGAACAGAACGACTGCACCTGGACTGTCATTTTATACCAGAGCATGTCCGGTGATTCCGAAGTTGGAAACAGCACTTTCTCCATGACAGGTGGAAGCCTTACTTCCAAAAACGGCGGTCTGTTCTATACGACCAACACGGAAAGTACCTTTTACTTATCCGATGTCACCTTAAACAACTCTGATTCCGATGATTTTCTTCTGAAATGTACCGGAAACAGCAATGCAAGAGGCTGGGGAACCGCAGGTGCCAATGGCGCGGACTGTAAATTTACAGCAGATACCCAGACCATGGAAGGCTCTATCATCTGGGACTCCATCAGTACACTGGATGTCTCTTTAGCCAATGGCTCTGTCTGGACCGGAGCATTTATTCAGGATGAAAGCAATGCAGGAAATGGCGGAGACGGATATGCAAACCTGTCCGTTGATTCCTCTTCCACCTGGATCGTAACCGGAGACAGCACGTTATCTTCTCTCTCCTGTGCAGGAACCATTCAGGATGCCAAAGGCAACACCGTAACCATTCAGGGAACAGATGGCACCGTTTATGTCGAGGGAACCAGTTCTTATACCATTACCGTAACAAGCTACGAAGCATAATCACAGCTATGCAAAAAGGCGTTATAAGCTACGAAACATAATCGCAGACATACAAAAAGGCGTTACCACTTTGAGAAACATTTCTCACTGTGGCAACGCCCTCTCTCTTTGATCCGTTTTCTTTTATACGTCATTAAAAATCTGATAAATATCAATCTTTACCGCGTCCGTATCTGACATTCCGATAAAAATCCCCCCGTATTTATAGCTTCCGTCCTCTTGTTTTTCTTCGCGGACGATCTCAATGACTGCCTCCAATACTTCCTGTGTCCAGATCTGTATCTTTGTATCATAATACGCGTGCATATCCAGTGCCCGTGTTGCAGTAAATCCAATCCCGCTTCTGGATATATCTGTCACATCCACATGGACATATTTCGATGTCGTCATCCCATCGTCATCCAGACGTTCTAACCGCACCGATACTTCCAAATCCAGTCTTTTATGTCCTCGCCTTTCTACCATACCATTCTCCATTTCACTTCATTTTTACTTTATGAACATTGCATCGCCAAAACTGAAAAAACGGTATTTCTCCTGTACCGCGATCTCATACGCATGTAACACATGTTCTCTTCCGGCAAGTGCAGATACCAGCATGACCAGTGTTGACTCCGGCAGATGGAAATTCGTGATCAGAGCATCGATCACTTTAAACTGATAGCCCGGATAGATAAAGATCTCCGTCCATCCGCTCGTCTCCTTCAAAAAGCCGTTTTCATCGGATGCAGCCTCTAAGGTTCTCGTGCTCGTGGTTCCGACTGCGATAACTCTGCGGCCCTCCTGTTTTGCCCTGTTGATCTTATCCGCTTCCTGCTGCGTGATCTGATAAAACTCCGAGTGCATGTGGTGTTTCAGTACATCCGTTTCCTTGACCGGGCGGAACGTACCGAGTCCGACATGAAGTGTGACCTCCGCGATCTCCACTCCCATATCACGTACCTGCTGTAACAGCTCCGGTGTAAAATGAAGACCTGCCGTCGGTGCAGCTGCAGAACCATCATATTTTGCATAAACAGTCTGATAACGGTTCTTGTCTTTCAGCTGATGGGTAATGTAAGGTGGCAGCGGCATCTGTCCCAGCCGGTCTAAGATCTCTTCAAAGATCCCCTCATACTGGAACTGGATCAGACGGTTCCCCTCTTCCACAATATCAATAACTTCGCCGGTTAAGATGCCGTCTCCAAAAATAATTTTAGTTCCGATCTTACATTTTTTGCCCGGTTTTACTAAAGTCTCCCAGACATCATTCTCTTTTCTTTTTAAAAGAAGGATCTCTATCTTTGCCTCGGTTCCCTCTTTTACCCCGTAAAGTCTTGCCGGGATTACTTTTGTATTATTGATCACAAGACAATCCCCCGGTTTCAGATAAGACAGGATATCGCGAAACACTTTGTGTTCCACCTCTCCTGTTTTCTTATCCAGAACCATCAGTCTTGAACTGGAACGATCCTCCAGAGGATCCTGTGCGATCAGTTCCTCTGGCAGATCATAATAAAAATCTTTTACGTCCATTGTTACTTCCTTTATCTTATTTCCTGAGTTCTGCGCCCATTGCTTCTAACGCTTTTACAATCTTATTCATGGCACCTGTGATGTCTGCCTCTTCCAGGTTACGGTCTTTTGCACGGAATGCCAGAGAATATGCGATCGATTTATAGCCGGCTTTAATCTGTGCTCCCTCGTAGATATCAAAGAGCTGATAGCTTTCCAAGAGTTTGCCGCCCTTGGTCTCAAATACTTTTTCGATGTCTCCTGCCAGTACATCCTTTGGTACGATCATGGAGATGTCACGGGTTGCAGCCGGGAATTTTGCAATTCCTTCATATTTATAGTCGAAAGATGCACGGGAAACGATCTCCGGCATATCGATCACTGCTACATAAACACGATCCTTGATGGAATAATTGGAAGCTACGGTAGGATGTACTTCTCCTAACTATCCAATGACGGTTCCATCGTATACCACGTTTGCCTGACGTCCCGGATGTAAAAATGTCTTGCCGGCATTTGGATCATACTCCGGTTTCTGTTTCATTCCTACTTTATATAAGAACTCCTCTACCACACCCTTCATGGTAAAGAAATCGCCCTCTCCATACATTCCGAGTGTAAACTGCATACGTTCTTCCGGAAGTTCGGTAACCGGGATCTGTTTTGGAAGATAGATATTTCCCAGCTCGTACAGACGGACATCTTTATTTCTGCGGTTATAGTTCGTAGATAATGAAGTCAGCATACCATTTAAGGAAGTGGTTCTCATAATAGAGAAGTCTTCTCCGAGCGGATTGCTGATCACAACAGTCTTACGCAGTGGAGAATCTGCTGGAAGCAGTAATTTATCAAATACTTTCGGGCTTTCGAAAGAATAGGTCATTCCCTGTGAGAAACCACAGAACTCTGCGATATCTCTTGCAACATCCTCAATTCTCATCTTGAAGCTGATCTTTCCGGTGGTTGCCTCTCCGCTTGGCAATGTGGTCGGGATCTTATCGTAACCAAAGAAACGTGCTACTTCTTCTGCTAAATCGGCATCACATTCCAGATCCTGCCGGAAGGATGGAACCACGATCTCATTTGTCTTCTCATCATAGGAAAGTTCCAGTTTGGCAAAATAAGAAAGCATGGTTTCTTTACTGATATCTGTCCCCAGTAATTTATTATATTTCCCTGGCTCAAATGGAATTCTTCTTCCTTCCTTTTTCACCGGATAAACATCAACGGCTCCGCCAACAACCTCTCCGGCACCCAGCTCCTCTACTAACTGGCAGGCGCGGTTCATTGCCTCCATTGCAGTATTCGGGTCCAGTCCTTTTTCAAATTTAGAAGAAGCATCGGTACGAAGTCCTACTTTTTTGCTGGAAAGACGGATGTTGGTTCCATCGAAACATGCTGCCTCGAATAACATGGTCTTTACATTGTCTGTGATCATGGAGTTTTCTCCACCCATGATACCTGCCATACCAACTGCTTTCTTTCCATCACAGATCACAAGAACAGAATCGTCAAGGATACGCTCCTGACCATCTAATGTCACGAATTTCTCGTCTTTAGCCGCACGTCTTACCACGATCTCGTTGTATTCGATCGTATCAAGATCATAAGCGTGCATTGGCTGACCATACTCTTCCATGACATAGTTGGTAATGTCGACAATGTTATTGATCGGTCTTATGCCCTGTGCGCGGAGTCTGCGCTGCATCCATTCCGGTGATGGTGCCAGTTTGATATTTTTTACAACTCTTGCCACATATCTGGAGCACAGATCGGTGTCTTTTACGTCTACTTTGATGTAGTCGTTGACATCTTCGCTGTTTCCGGTCTCTGTTACAACCGGTGGTACGAATTTTTTGTCAAAAGTTGCAGCAGCCTCTCTTGCAATACCAAGAACAGAGAAACAGTCCACACGGTTTGATGTGATCTCATATTCCACTTCGGTATCATCAAGTCCTAAATATTCTACCGCATTGGCTCCTACCGGTGCATCTTCCGGTAAGATATAAAGTCCGTTTTCCGGTGCTAATGGGAACATATCTCTGGTAGAGCCAAGTTCCTCGATGGAACACATCATACCGTTTGATTCGATTCCTCTTAATTTTCCCTTTTTGATCCTGATGCCGCCCTCGGCTCTGTTGCCGTCATGACCGCCTGCCACTTTACCACCGTCCAGAACAACCGGCACTTTCGCGCCCTCTGTAACGTTTGGTGCTCCGGTTACGATCTGGATGGTCTCTGTTCCGATATCCACCTGGCAGATTACTAACTTATCTGCATCCGGATGTTTTTCAATGCTCTTTACCTGACCAATGACGATCTTCTCAAGATCCTCATCCATGTTCTCATAACCTTCTACTTTAGATCCTGACAATGTCATGGCATCCATATATTCCTGTGGCGTACATGTAAGCCCAGGTACTAAATCTTTGATCCATTTTAATGATGTATTCATAGTTTCCTCCTAAAATAGTTACGTCGTTCTCTCTTTTCACTAAAACTGATTTAAGAAACGCTGGTCATTCTCATACAACAGGCGCATATCATCAATTTCGTATTTTAATAAGGCGATACGCTCCAGACCAATTCCAAATGCAAATCCGGAATTTTCTTCCGGGTCAATGCCACTCATACGGAGTACTCTTGGATGTACCATTCCACAACCTAAGATCTCGATCCAGCCCTCTCCCTTACAGAAACGGCAGCCTTTTCCACCACATTTAAAACAGGTAACATCCATCTCAGCAGACGGCTCTGTAAATGGGAAATGATGCGGACGGAATTTTACTTTGGTGTCTTTTCCGAATAACTGTCTTGCGAACTCTGCCAGTGTACCCTTCAGATCAGAGAATGTGATGTTCTTGTCAATGACAAGTCCCTCAATCTGATGGAAGGACGGAGAATGTGTCGCATCCACTTCATCTGCACGGAACACACGTCCCGGTGCGATCATACGGATTGGGAGTTTTCCTTTTTCCATCTCACGAACCTGTACCGGGGAAGTCTGGGTACGAAGTACGATCTTATCATTAATATAGAAGGTATCCTGCTCGTCTTTTGCCGGATGGTTTGCCGGAATGTTTAATGCTTCGAAGTTGTAGTAGTCATACTCTACTTCCGGTCCCTCTACGACTTCATATCCCATACCGGTAAAGATACGCTCTACCTCCTCTAATGCAATGGTATTTGGATGACGATGTCCTACGCTGTTTTTCTTTGCAGGTAAGGTAACATCGATCACTTCTCTTTTTAATTTTGCCTCTAATTCTGCATTTTCCAGTTTGTTTTTGGTCTCTTCCAAAATCTTTTCGATGCTCTCACGTGTCTCATTGACAAGCTGTCCTACTAATGGACGCTCTTCCGGGCTGACATCTTTCATTCCTTTTAATACAGCGGTCAGTTCTCCTTTTTTCCCAAGGATCGCAACACGTACATCATTCAGTTTGTTAAGATCTCCGGATTCCTGGATCTGACGAATCGCATCTTCTCTGATTTTTTGCAGTTTTTCTTTCATCATATATCTCCTTTTTCTTTGTTTTCTCTGATGGGAATGGCAAGCCTTGTTGGCATAATAACAGCACGTACGCTTCACGAACATTCTGTTATAAAAAAACGCGGAAGCATTCGTCTAGGGACGAACAGTTCCGCGGTACCACCCTGTTTCTTTTAGATTTTTCTAAAAGCACTTAACATACTTAACGCGTATGAACGTCATCTGCTACTTAATTTCACCGATGCGGCTCCTGTGTGAAATTCGATTCCTACCTCTTCTTAAGCGGGCTTACAGCCGATGACCCACTCTCTCTGAAAGGAGTATAGTGCTCTACTGAATATCCCAATCGGATACCCGGATCTCATCCGTACACATTCATTGCCTTTTCACTCTGTATTGCATTTTATCACAGCATTTCTGCAAGTTCAAGGACTTTTTCAAAATTCATGCGCCCTTGCGCTGCTTCGTCAGCCATTTCGGAAACGAATCGTTGAATACGACATTAACCTCTGCTGACATCATCATAATATACATACAGAAGTACAGCCACAGCATGATCAATGCAATCGTGGTCAGACTTCCATACATGGAAAATCCATTGAAATAATCTACATAGACCGACAGTCCAAATGAAAAAACATACCATGCCACGCCGCAGATCGCCGCTCCCGGAAGCTGACTTCTTAGGGTAAGTTTTCGGTTTGGCAGTGCCGTAAATATGATGTCAAAAAACAGGATCAGAAAGAATAACATAAAGAGTCCGCGGAACCCCGCCAGGATACTGACCGCCTTTGCTAAAAACGGCACATACCCCGTTGCGATATCATGCAGGGAGTTTCCAAATACGAGGACTAACATCGTAAATACGATCGCCACCAAAAATACGACCGTATAGACGATTGCCCAGAACCGGAGGATAAACCAGTTTCTTGTCTCTTCCAGATCATTGACTGAATTCAGACCGTCCGTCATATACTGCACGCCCTTTGCTGCTGACCAGACCGCAGCAACCGCCGTGATCGAAATGATCCCGACCGAACGGTTGTATACCTCATCGATCAGCGAGATCAGAAACGGCGCCACATACTGCGGCATGACCTCCTGTACGATTTTAAACAAAACACCCTCTGTTATATTGGTGTACTGTAATAAGGAAGAAAACACCATCAGGAAAGGAATGATGGATAATATGATGAAAAATGCTGACTGCGCTGAGTAAGCATTGATCTTATCCCGTTTGCATTTATCCATAAATGCCTTGACATTCCCGATAATCTTCCAAATCATGTTTTTCCCTCTCTATTCACTGGCTTCTTTTATTTCTACATTCTGATAAAAGGACTGTAAGATCTCCTCACAGGTCATGCCTGCCTTTGCCATTCCATTTGCACCATTCTGGCTCATGCCAAGTCCATGCCCATAACCGCCTCCGTGCAGGATGTAGCTTCCGTCCTCCTGTTTCTCGACAGAGCAGAACGCACTCGGCAGCATACTTACCTCATCATTCTCACTTCCGTCTGCATATACGATCTTTTCCACCAGACAGCCCAGTATTTTCCTGATATTATATTCTGTCTTTACCGCCACTGCACCTTCTTCATACTGCAGCTTCAGGGTCAGTATCGCGCCGGATTGGCTGCGCTCCTCCACTGAAATGCCGGTAATATCTCCCATTTTTTCACTAGAGTCATAATATAACACGTTCTCCTCTGAAATGGAATGCCTGTTTTCTAAAATTGTATTGATCTTTTCTGTTTTCCCTGCAAGATCTGCCGTTGCAAACCAGCGGTAATACTTGATTCCACTGTCATATCCCACCTGGCTGCTCTTAATATACTGCAAAAAGTCTGCCTCATCTGAAAGATTTCCGTCATAATTTGACTCATTTAGACAGAATTTATGCAGATATCCATATTTTCCGGTATCACTCACATTCCAGATCTCTGCGGTATCCGTATATCCCATGGAAGTTGAAAAATAATAGGCTTCCACCACCTCATCCTCAAAATAAAGCATTTTCCCTCTGGTTTCCTCCACCGCAGCAATTGCCTCGGCTGTCGGCTCCTGTTTGTGGTAGACCTGATAGGATGTACTGTCATTGATATGTGCTCCAAACTCTGCCAGATCTGCCCGCAAAAGCTGGATATACGCATAGCTTCTCGCACAGATTGCCTGTGCTTTCAATGCCTCTTTTTCAAAACTTGACGGCATCTCGCTCGGTACGACCGCATACAGATACTGTTCAAAAGGAAGCTGATTGACTAACGTATCGCCCTGCTCATACTGCCGCACTTCCATCGTACCGGAATATGGTGTCGAAACCGCACTGCCATCCTCCGCACAGATACCGATCGTACCGCCCTCTCCCGGCGTCACAATAATGGTCTTTCCCTCATGTGCCGCCAGATAATCGTTCATATGCAGCAATGTTTCCGCTTCAACCTCTTCGCTTCCATCGCCCCAGGAAACTGTTGCAGGCGTATTGCATTTGAGATAGACATCGCTTCTGTAGTTTCCGCCATCCTCTGCCAGAAGCAGCACACGGATATCCTTTATTTTTGCCGGCTCACGGATCAGGATCGCGCATACTTCAGTTCCCGCCGTAATATAGGAAACATTCATATTTCCAAGTACGATATCTGAGATCGATTTTTCCGTAATCTCCCCATACGTCTGATAAACCGGCAACTCCTTCGGATGTGCAATCTTTCCATAATCCCGGATCTCAATATTTTCTTCATCATAGGACAACAGTTCCCCCTCGATCTGGTCCTGTTTCATATGTAATGCCGTAATCTCCTGATCCTGCACGATCACATCACAGACGCCCAGAGAAAGATCGTTCGCCACAGAGGAAACCTCCTTTTGATACTCTGCCCCGGCAAATAAAAAGGAAAGCTGTTCGCCTGTATTTTCCCTTAAATAAACATTGGGAATGGTCAGCTCATCCTCACAGACCTGCTTAATACCGATACATGTCCCATCCATCACATAGACTTCATATGCCTGCCATGGCATGAAATACTGTCCCTCAAGTGAAGTAAAAAAATCTCCCTCATTGGTCAAAAGCAAAACACCATCCTTTGCCGCCTCCTGCTCTAAAATCAGTATCTTCTGTTCCGACACCAACCGGTTTAAATCCAGATAATCCCGGAGCTGGCTGTAAATATCGTTCCATTCTGCTCTTGCTATCACATGGTGTTTCCGATATTTTTTTCCGGTGATCTGTTCGGAAACCCCCAGTTTTTTTAACATTGCATCCAGGCTCTCCCCGGTAAGATAATTTTTACCATATTGGTCAAAAAAATCATCCCACTCTTTCCTGGAGTAAACGCCAAATGCGAGTTCACTTTTGATCTCCGCTATCCCAATGGAATCGGCAGAATAACCGTCCTCTATGTAATCTGGCTTTAATTTCTGCCATAATAATAAGGAAAAAACTATCACAAGCACTGTAAACAGTACTGCTTTTTGCTTTCCACTGCTCTTTTTACGCTGTCTCATTTCTTTCCCCTATATTTCTACTATTATGAAAAAAAGAAGCTGCTTATATTTCAAAGCAGCTTCCCTCTTTGGTATATTGTGATGCACAATACTGTGCATATATTCTTTGGTACTTTATCACTTTCTCGGATGGTATCTTACAATTTTCTCTAAAGTACCTTACTGCATCTCTTCTGTACTTTTCAAACAGAATCTTTTGCATGACCCAAAATGCCGTTTCCTACGTTTTTGACGCCTAGCCAAAGCTAGGTGGGTAACCGCACGTCGGTTTCTGCCTTCCACTGCTCGCGTACCCAAAGGTACTGGTGGCTTGACATCTGCCTTCGAATATAAGAATCCCATGAACGTAAATGTAGGTTCAAAAATGTAGGGTGTCGCACATCCCAGGCTGTTTTGTTAGTCTTATTATACTTTAATATGTCCTGTTTCGCAACAATTAATTAGTGCCAAATTATGTTTTTCTTTCTATTATTTATTGATTTTATGAATTTATTATGTATAATAGAATACGGAAAGCAGTGTGTGCTGTTTTCCTGTCATTTTTCGTATAATGCCTGTATTTTACAGGTAATTATCATAACAAAATTTTAAAGAAAGAGGTTAAGTAAGATGGCAAAAATTGATTTAAGCAAGTACGGTATTACCGGAACCACAGAAGTTGTTTACAATCCTTCTTACGAAATGTTATTCGAAGAGGAAACAAAACCAACACTCGAAGGTTTTGAAAAAGGTCAGGAAAGTGAACTCGGTGCTGTCAATGTTATGACAGGTATCTATACAGGACGTTCTCCTAAAGATAAGTTCATCGTAGTTGATGAGAATTCCAAGGACACTGTATGGTGGACATCTGACGAGTACAAAAACGACAACCATCCTGCAAGCCAGGAAGCATGGAGCGCAGTAAAAGACATCGCGATCAAAGAGCTCTCTAACAAGAGACTTTTCGTAGTTGATGCTTTCTGTGGTGCAAACAAAGATACCCGTATGGCAATCCGTTTCATCGTTGAGGTTGCTTGGCAGGCACACTTTGTTACAAACATGTTCATCAAACCTACTGCTGAAGAGCTTGAGAACTTCGAGCCAGATTTCGTAGTTTACAACGCTTCCAAAGCAAAAGTTGAGAACTACAAAGAATTAGGATTAAACTCTGAGACAGCTGTTATGTTCAACATCACAAGCCGTGAGCAGGTTATCGTAAATACATGGTACGGCGGAGAAATGAAAAAAGGTATGTTCTCTATGATGAACTACTATCTGCCATTAAAGGGCATCGCTTCTATGCACTGCTCTGCAAACACAGATATGAACGGTGAGAACACCGCTATTTTCTTCGGTCTTTCCGGAACAGGTAAAACAACTCTTTCTACCGATCCGAAACGTCTCTTAATCGGTGATGACGAGCATGGCGGGGATGACAACGGCGTATTCAACTTCGAGGGTGGATGCTACGCTAAAGTTATCGATCTTGACAAAGATTCTGAGCCGGATATCTACAATGCGATCGTTCGTGACGCACTGTTAGAGAACGTAACCTTAGACGCTTCTGGTAAGATCGACTTCAAAGATAAGAGCGTTACCGAGAATACTCGTGTATCTTATCCGATCAACCATATTAAAAACATTGTACGTCCAATCTCTTCTGCTCCAGCAGCTAAGAACGTAATCTTCTTATCAGCAGATGCATTTGGTGTACTTCCTCCAGTATCTATCTTAACTCCAGAGCAGACACAGTACTACTTCCTGTCTGGTTTCACAGCTAAGTTAGCAGGTACAGAGCGTGGAATTACCGAGCCTACTCCTACTTTCTCTGCTTGCTTTGGACAGGCATTCTTAGAGTTACATCCTACAAAATATGCTGCAGAGCTCGTTAAGAAAATGGAAAAGAGCGGAGCAAAAGCATACCTTGTAAATACAGGATGGAACGGAACCGGAAAACGTATCTCCATCAAAGATACCCGTGGTATCATCGATGCGATCTTAAGCGGAGCCATCTTATCTGCTCCTACCAAGACCATCCCATACTTCAACTTCGAAGTTCCTACAGAGCTTCCAGGTGTTGATGCAGGTATCTTAGATCCTCGCGATACTTATGCTGATGCTTCTGAGTGGGAGACAAAAGCAAAAGATCTTGCTGCAAGATTTGTTAAGAACTTTGCTAAATACGAAGGAAACGAAGCTGGTAAAGCATTAGTTTCTGCAGGTCCTCAGGCATAATTGATCGGATTTTCCGATATACAAAAACCGGAAACGAATTTTCGTTTCCGGTTTTTTATATGTTTTCTGCTCATAAAAATGTATATAGAGCATCCATTCTATATTTATGCTGTTTTCTTAAATACGAACGCCCTTTTCCAGATCTGCGTTTGTAAATCCGCCTGGCAAAAGTTCCTGCAATGTAAATTCCTTTACATCATTTTCATTCTTTACCAGAAAGATCTTGAAAGCAGACGGCTCACAGAACTCTGCCATTACCTGTCTGCATACACCGCAGGGATAAAGGTAGTCATCTGCATCTCCTGAGATTGCGATCGCTTCAAACTCTCTCTCTCCCTCTGAAACCGCTTTAAAAAAGGCTGTCCGCTCTGCACAGTTTGTCGGTGTATATGCTGCATTCTCAATGTTGCAGCCGCGATATATTTTTCCACTCTTCGTCAAAAGTGCTGCTCCAACTCTGAAATGAGAATATGGTACATAGGCATTTTCTTTTGCCAGAATGGCTTCTTTTATCATTTCCTGATTCATTTGTTCTCCTCCTTAGGAATCACATCTTTTAATCTTATTGTAATTCAATTTTTTTAATAAGAAAAGAAGTATCTTCTTAAATTTTCATAAAAAATAGCCATTTTCCTTGTATAAAAATAAATACATGTGTTATGATATTTTCATGCTTTATTTTAATGAAGTGCACACTATTACTATAAAGGAGGGCTAACATGTCTACAAATCGTTTTTGCGAAATCACCCCCGAATTACAGCACCTTGCCACGCTCAGTGAACAGTGTTCCAAGATCGATCCGGAGCTTTATACACAATACGATGTCAAACGTGGTCTGCGCGACTTAAACGGAAAAGGCGTACTCGTTGGACTGACCGAGATTTCCGAAGTCTCTTCCACCAAAGAAGTGGATGGAAAGACCGTTCCTGCAGATGGTGAACTTTACTATAGAGGTTATAATGTTCGTGATATTATTCAGGGACTCCCGGAAAGCAGCCATTTTGGTTTTGAAGAATGTACTTATCTTTTGCTTTTTGGAAAACTCCCGACTGCAAATGAGTTATCCGATTTTACCAGAATGCTCAGTGATTACCGTACACTGCCGACCAGCTTTGTCAGAGATATCATCATGAAAGCTCCAAGCAAAGATATGATGAATACCCTTGCAAGAAGCGTACTGACCCTCTATTCCTACGATGATATGGCAGATGATATTTCTCTTCCAAATGTACTGCGTCAGTGTCTGCAGTTGATCAGTCTGTTTCCTCTGTTATCCGTTTATGGCTATCAGGCTTACAAGCACTATCACGATGGTGCCAGTCTCTTTATCCATCCTCCAAAGCCGGAGTACTCTACTGCCGAAAATATCTTACATATTTTGCGTGCAGACAGCCAGTTTTCTCCGCTTGAGGCAAAACTTCTCGATATCGCATTAATTCTTCATATGGAGCACGGTGGTGGAAATAACTCTACCTTTACGACGCATCTGGTTTCCTCTTCCGGCACCGACACCTATTCTGCGATTGCAGCATCCTTAGGTTCCTTAAAAGGTCCAAAACACGGTGGTGCCAACATCAAGGTTGTAAAAATGTTTGATGATATGAAAGCCAATCTTTCTGACTGGAGCGATGAGGAAGAGATCAGCCGTTATTTAAGAGCACTGCTTCACAAAGAAGCATTTGATAAGGCAGGTCTGATCTATGGTATGGGGCACGCTGTTTACTCACTGTCCGACCCGAGAGCACGCATTTTCCGCTCCTTCGTGGAACGTCTCTCTGCCGAGAAGGGCTATGAGAAAGAATTTGCACTCTATTCTGCGGTAGAACGTCTTGCTCCGCAGATCATTGCAGAAGAACGCAAGATCTACAAGGGTGTCAGCCCAAATGTCGACTTTTTCAGTGGATTTGCTTATTCCATGCTTGGACTTCCAGTCGAGTTATATACACCGATCTTCGCGATCGCACGAATTTCCGGATGGAGTGCACACCGCCTCGAGGAAGTTGCGATCAATGGCAAGATCATGCGTCCTGCCTATAAAAACGTGGGCGAACACAAAATCTATATCCCTATGGATGAACGAAAAAAAGAGTCATAAACGACTCTTTTTTTCATGATCATAATTATTCTTAAAATACCTTCTATGATTCTTCCGTTGCAAGGGAAAGTTCAAACCAGAAGACGGAACCTTTTCCTTCCTCACTCCAGACTCCATATGCAGCATCGTGAAGCTCCAATATATTTTTTACGATAGAAAGCCCAAGACCGGTTCCCATCACAGAACGTTTATGTGTCTTGTCCACTTTATAATAGCGATCCCATACATACGGCAGATCCTCTTTGGCGATGCCCTCTCCGCTGTCCGCAACTTCGATCCGCACCCTGTCTTCTACTATTTTCTGGCTTACCCGAACGGTCTTGTCCGCCCCGGTATAATTGATTGCGTTATTGATCAGATTATAAATGACCTGGAAGATCTTGTATTCATCTGCATCGACATAAACCTTGCGGTCATAGTCAAACTCGATAACATATCCTTCCTGCTCTTTTAATTTGTTGTAGCGTTCCAGAACCGCTTCAATGCTTTCGGTCAGATTATAAACCTCTGCATTCTTTACCATCACTCCAGCCTGCAATTTGGAGATATCTAACATATCATTGACCAGATTGGTAAGTCTTGCCGCCTCGTCAATGACAACCTGCACGTTTTCCGGTGTATTTTCTCCCGGCAGATCACGCATGACTTCTGCATAGGCAATGATCATCGTAAGCGGCGTCCGAAGATCATGTGACACATTGGCGATCAGTTCACGACGTAAGCTCTCATTCCGGTTTAACTCCACGGCTGTTGCATTTAAGGTATCCGATAATTCTGCAATTTCTCTGTAATCCTTTCCCTCAAAGCGGACAGAGAAATCACCCTTTGCCATCTTCTTTGCCGATTCATTGATCTTGATAAAAGATTTGGACACCTGACGGGAGATCAAAAGTGCGACAACCAGGGAAAGCAGTATCATGATAAAGGTGATCCAGACCAGTTCCACCCGCAGGGTATTGACCGTTGCATCCACCGGTGTCAACTGCGTATTGACAAACAGCAGTACATCTGTTCCATCCACCGGGACAAGATTTACGGTGATCACACTCTCAATCCGTTCCTGTCCATGATTTTGCATAAAGCCATCCAGCATCCGGTCTGCATCTGCCTGTGCATTATCATCTGCCTCTGGCATTTCCGGTACATCGGTATCCGGCTGCGCAAACGGCTTCCGTTCGCCACCGCCAAATTCGATTCTGGTGCTGCCTCCATCTTCGACCGCCTGCTCATAACAATCCCGCACCAGTTCTGCCGGCATCGTATTTAAGTTGGAGTTTGGGATATATTCGGCACTGTAAAGGATCGTTCCATCCTGCTCTGCCACAAGCACTGCCATATTGTACCGTGCTGTTAAAGCATCGATCTTTTCTTCTTTGTCCTCATCCTCTGACTGCAGGATCCCGGTAACCTCACTGGTCAGCTGCACCGCCTCGCGGTTTTTAATGGTCTTATAAAACGTATCCAGATAGCAGATCTGGACCAGCCAGAGCACAACTAGCAGAATACCTGTAAAGATAAGAAGGTAAAAGAATATTTTCCATTTAATGCTTATCTTTTCATGCTTCAAACCGATATCCCACCCCCCGTAATGTCACTAAAAATTTGCGGTATTCGCCAAGGCTGCTCCGGAGCAGTTTGATATGGGTATCCAACGTCCTGTCATCCCCGTAATAGTCATAGCCCCAGACCTCTGTGATCAGCTTTTCACGCGCTAACGCAATGTTGCGGTTCCTTACCAGATAAAACAAAAGATCGTATTCTTTTGGCGACATATCGACTCTGGTACCGTCCACGGAGACAGTCCGTCCGGTAAAATCTACCAGCAGTCCCTCTGCCTGGAATATCTCGTGCCCGTCTAACGTATCCTTTGGCGCATTCCTACCGATGACGACTTTCACACGCATCATCAGTTCACGCGGCGAAAACGGTTTTACCACATAATCATCGATCCCGAGTTCGAATCCGTGGATCTTGTCATATTCTTCCCCACGCGCGGACAGCATGATCACCGGGATATTTTTTATCTTTTTGATCTCGCGGCAGGCGGAAAATCCGTCCAGCTCCGGCATCATAACATCCAGTATCATCAGATCAAAATCCTGTTTTTTGCAGAGTTCCACTGCTTCCATCCCATCATGGGCTTCTGTGATCTCATAACCCTCGAATTCACCATATTTGCGAATGATGGCACGGATCTTTTCTTCATCATCTACGACTAATATTCTCTCCATCGTTCTCTCCATTTCCAAATTTCTTTCTGATATGTTAGCGTGGCTTTGTGATGTTCCTGTGAAAATCAGCTGATTTCTAGCGGAAATTCGACAGGTATTTGCCCCTTGCCGCTACCAGTTCATGCTGGAACCAGATAAATACCAGTAAAAAGACTGCAAGCTCAATATAATTGAATTTCCCGAGTTTTGTCACAAATTCATTGATAAATCCAAGCACAGCCACGGCTGCCATGGCAACGCCGAACACCATCTCTTTCCAGTAGATATCCTGAATGAATCCCTCTTTATTTTTGCATTTTTTGCGCTCTTCCTCTGCGATTAAAAGTACGCTGATCTCATTTGTCTTTTTCATTTTCCATCCGGCAAAAATCAGATATACGCCCATAATTGCAATGACCGCATCCAAAACCGGCATCATGATCGTGTTTAAATCCATGTCTCTTCTCTCCATCTTTTTTAATGCTATTATAGCTTTTCTCAGAAACAGACGCAAGAATCCAGTACAAATTTATTACAAATCAGGACTTTTGGTACATTTTTCATCTATAACGATTGAACTATTTTCCCAAGTAGTGTAAAATAAAGTATAAATACAATAGAGATGGGGGAAAGAACCATGACATTAGAAGACGCAAAAATTCTCATCGGTGACGATTCTATACTCGCAAGAAAACAGATCAAAGACATTATTTCGCAGTATGGCTCTCCGGTCTTTTTAGAAGCATCCAATGGTCAGGATTGCATCGACATGTACAAAAAAGAAAAACCAACTCTTGTCTTCCTTGACATTGTAATGCCAGTAAAAGATGGAAATGCCGCTATTCGCGAAATCATTGATTTTGATAAAAATGCCGATATCATTATTGTCTCATCTGTGGGAACACAGTCACAGCTCCGTGCCGCCATTGAGGCAGGTGCAAAGGATTTTGTGCAGAAACCTTTAAAAACGGCGGATCAAATTCAACACATTATCACTTCCAGATTTGAAAGGAGCTAAGTATGTACGCCCAGTTTTTCGGTAACTATCTATTAGCAAATCACGTCGTAACCGGCGATCAGCTTATCCATGCTTTGGAGAAAAAATCTTCCGAGCATTTAAAACTCGGTACCCTTGCAATGCATGCCGGATACATGACAGCGAACGAAGTAGATCAAATTGTAATTATGCAGACCCATCAGGATTCCCGTTTTGGTGAGCTTGCTATCCATGAGGGATATCTTACAGAGGCACAGGTTGCTGAGCTTTTGCAGTCACAGAGTCCGGATTTCCTGCAGTTAGGACAGACTCTTGTAGATGAGGGACTGATCGACAACCAGAAACTCCAGTCTCTCATTATTGATTATGAATCACAGAACGAGATTTACGAAGATGATTATTCCAATGAGACACAGGAATCCATCGATCATCTGGTTGAAAACTTCTTTGTAATTGCAGAGCGTTCCCTTTCTTCTTTTGAGATTTCATTCCTTCGTCTGCTCTTTACAAATCTGGTGCGTTTTATCGGAGATGATTTCACTCCGGTAAATCCATATGTATGCAAAGAGTATCCGACGAATTACTGTGTATCCCAGAAAATCAATGGACGTTTTTCTTTAAAGACTTATATCGATATGCCGGAAACCGCATGTATCGCATTTGCTTCACGATATGTTGGCGAGACATTTACAACATTTGATGAGTATGTGCAGTCCTCTCTGGAAGATTTCTTAAATCTCCACAACGGATTATTCAATGTAAATGTATCCAATGAATTTTCCATCGAGTTGGCATTAGATCCTCCAATGGTAGAAACAGACGAGTTACTTACTTTCAAGTCAGAGACTTATCTGCTTCCGATCGTTTATCCGTTTGGAACAATCCACTTCATTTTTGAGATCTATAAATCAGAATAATAGTAAGAATCAAAAAGAAAGCACAGAGTTAAATTTCTGTGCTTTCTTTTTTGTGTGCGCCAGATGGGCGCACACATTTATCTGATTCTCTTAAATACCAAGGAATTTTTTTACTACCTGTGGCATTTCCTCTACTTCACAAACTGTCTTATGGCGAACCTCTGCATTGCGGATTTCCTCGATCGCCTGTGGTACTTTTACATTGCCGATCCTGCTTAATTCATCAACTAATTCAAAATCACCCCAGCTATCGTATTTCATGTCGATTGCATCCATTACGCTTCTGGTGAACTTAAATGGGCTTGCCGTAGATGCGATCACGGTCTTGGTATCGGTATCCTGTGTATCCTTTTTGTATTTTTCATATACACCGGCTGCTACTGCAGTATGTGTATCAATGATATATCCTGTCTTTTCATATAAATTGCGGATGGTCTCTGCTGTCTCTGCCTCGCTGGTGTAGTTGCCGTAAAAATCATCTAATTTTGCTTTCATCTCCGGTGTGATCTCGTATTTTCCGGTTGTGGAAAGATTTTTCATCAGCTCTGTATTCTTTACAGCATCCTCTCCTGCGATACGGTAAATCAGACGCTCCAGATTGCTTGAGATCAGGATATCCATGGATGGAGAACTGGTCAGCATGAACTCTCTGTTCTTGTCATAGGTACCGGTCTGGAAGAAATCATAAAGGACTTTATTTTCGTTGGATGCGCAGATCAGTTTTGCGATCGGAAGTCCCATATTCTTTGCATAGAATGCTGCTAAGATATTACCGAAGTTTCCAGTCGGCACTACAATGTTGATCTTCTCATCTTTTGCGATTACACCGTTTGCATACAGTTTTGCATAAGCATATACATAGTATGCGATCTGAGGTACCAGACGTCCGATGTTGATGGAGTTTGCAGATGAGAACTGATATCCGGCTGCATCCATTTCTTTTGCCAGTGCGGCATCAGAAAACATCTGTTTTACACCAGTCTGTGCCTGATCAAAGTTTCCGTGGATACCTACAACAAATGTATTGTCACCCTTCTGGGTTACCATCTGTTTCTCCTGGATCGGGCTGACACCATTCTTTGGATAAAATACGATGATCTTGGTTCCCTTTACATCTGCAAATCCTGCCAGTGCAGCTTTTCCTGTATCACCAGAGGTTGCTGTTAAGATAACGATATCATTTTTTACCTGATTCTTGCGAGCTGCTGTGATCAGCAGATGCGGCAGAATAGAAAGCGCCATATCCTTAAATGCAATGGTCGGTCCATGGAACAGTTCCAGATAATATGCACCATCTGCATCTACAAGCGGTGCGATCTCCTCGGTATCAAACTTGCTGTCGTATGCAGCATTAATACAATGCTTTAACTCTTCTTCTGTAAAGTCTGTCAGGAAACGTTTTAATACCTCATAAGCAGTCTCCTGATAGGACATCTTTGCCAGAGCATCCAGCTCTACGTCCAGAGCCGGGATCGTTGTCGGAACATACAATCCCCCATCCTTTGCCAATCCTTTTAAGATCGCCTCGGAAGCTGTTACCTTCTCATTCGCATCTCTCGTGCTCGCATACATTAATTCCATTTTATCCTCATTTCTGCGCTGCGCTCTGTCGCTTTACCTGTTACATTACACAAACGCAATCTGTGTCAGGCAGCGCACATCCACAAACTGCGATTTTAACATTTTCATACATTTATGGAAATTTCTTTCCCCATTATATAAGAAACAATACGTCCATGTCAACGTATTCGCCCTCGAAACTTGCATTCTTATCTGAAAAATGTTATGCTATCCCCATCTCAATGATGAAAAGTAATCACACAGGAGGTTCTATGCTCCCGGGAGTCTATACAGCAAAACAAAAAAACGGTACGATCTACTACCGTTCCAATATCACTTACAAGAGCAAACACATCAGCCTCGGCAGTTCTTCCACGGAAGAAGATGCTCACAGCACTTATCTGGAGGCGGTCCATATCTTAAACGATACATCTGTGGATCTGACCAACTATACCAGTCATCTTCAGTTCCTTTCACCGGATAAGGCGGTCACACTTATCAATTTCCGGGATAACCAGCTTTATTTTCGAAACCCTATTTACCTTCGGAAAGGTTATTTCAGCTATTTTCTGACGCCTTCTCTGGAGTTAAAGTTCGATATTGATGATCTG